>JAGWYZ010000014.1 GCA_018969115.1 Chloroflexota bacterium
TTGGCATGAACCCCGATGGCTGGGGCTATTTTTTAAATGGCAAAGTAAACGACGCAGGTTACACCTCTATTTGCACCCCCGGCACCATCAAAATGCTTGATATGATGCTATCGCGTTGGGGCACGCGAAGTTGGGCTGAGGTGTGCCAGCCAGCTATCAAGGTTGCCGAAGATGGCTTTATGGTTTATGACAAATTGGCAAGAGGTTGGCATGAAAAAGCACGTTTCCCCGAAGCGTGTTCATTGCTCGAATATATTGAGCGCAATCCCGAGGCCAGCCGTATTTATCTGAAGCAGGGGCAGCCCTATGCGGCTGGTGAGTGGTTTAAAAACCCAGACTATGGGCAAACATTGCGCCACCTTGCCGCCAAAGGCGCTGATGATTTTTATCATGGCGAATTGGCAGCCCGTATGAGCGCCGATTTGGCGGCGAATGGCGCTTTTGTTACTGCGGCTGATCTGGCGAATTACAGCTTGCGCGATGCCGCCCCTGTGCAAGGCACGTATCGCGGTTATGGCATTGCCAGTGCGACTGCGCCACATGGTGGCGCAACCATTGTTGCCATTATGAATATTCTCGAGGGTTGGGATATGGCCTCGCTTGGGCATAATTCACCCGAATATATTTACCGTTTGGGGATGGCGATGAAGGCAGCGTTTGTGGATCGTAATCAGCATATGGCAGATGCCAATTTTGTTAAGGTTCCGCTTGATTGGATGTGCTCGAAGGCGCGTGGGGCCTATTGGCGTGAGGTGATTGATTCGGGTAAGCCAATTGAGGCTAGCCCGGTGGTTACTGGCACGCCCACTACCACCCATGTGACGGTGGTTGATAAACATGGCAATTGTGTCGCATTAACCCATTCACTGGGGGCTTCGTCGGGGGTTATTACGCCGGGTTTGGGTTTTATGTATAACAATTCGATGATTAATTTTGACCCCTACGCAGGTAATGCCAATTCGATTGCACCGGGCAAAAGCCGTACCACCGGTATGACCCCAAGCATAGTTTATAAAGATGATAAACCGATGTTGGTGTTGGGTGCGCCAGGGGCCACCCGCATCATCACCTCGTGTTTACAGGTGATGTTAAATGTCATTGATTTTGGCATGAGTGTGGCCGAGGCGGTTCACACCCCGCGCATTGATTGTCAAATTAACAATATCCGTTGCCAAACCCGTATTCCCGAATATGTGATGGCTGAGGTGCGCAAACGCCACCCGATTGGTCATATCCCCTATTCGCACGGCGGTATGGGGCTGGTCCAAGCCATTTATATTGACCCTGTCACAGGAGCACTGTCTGGTGCATCTGACGGTGGGTGTGATGGCATGGCGTTGGCGGGGTAATTGGCAGCGTTTTGCTTGCTTATGTTGCGTATAATAAACAAAGTGGTGTAGCCATGCATCACTATTTTTCACACATATCTTTAAAGAGGGGAAATAAATGTATCAAAGTATTACAGTAGTTGGTCGACTTGGGCGTGACCCAGAAATGCGTTATATGCCAAATGGCGACCCAGTCACTAGCTTTAGCATTGCCACCGATCGGCAATACAATGACAAGAATGGTCAAAAAGTGAAAGAAACGACTTGGTTTCGGGTTTCAGTGTTTGGCAAACAAGCTGAAATCGCCAATCAATATCTAAACAAGGGCAAGATGGTATTGGTTGAAGGGCGGTTGCGGGTTGATCCCAAGACTGGTGGACCACAAACATTTACACGCCAGGATGGTGTTGTCAGTGCCAGCTTTGAAATTGCTGCTAATGCGTTGCGCTTTCTTAGCCCCAAAGATGAAGGCAGCGCCAGTGGCGGCGGTGGCGGCGGTAGCGGAGATATGGGTGGTGGGGCTGATGCTTCGGGTGGCGAAGATATGCCATTCTAAGATTGAGGTTAAACATAATTTATGCAACCCTCATCACAACCATCTTCAGCCAATTCACATCAGCAATCGCCACAACCACAAGGGTTGCAAATTGATATTCCAGCTAATTTAGACGCTGCTTATTCAAACTTTGTTGTTATTCAACATACTCCTGCCGAATTTGTGTTCGATTTTGTGCGGGTGTTACCCAATATGCCACACGCAAAAGTAGGTGCGCGGGTGATTATGACGCCCATGCACGCGAAATTGCTATTACGGGCTTTGCAAGATAATATTGATAAGTATGAAACCCAGTATGGGGCAATTTATATCCCACAGCAAAGTGGTGAACAACTGGTTAGCAAGTTGTTTGGTGCATAGACGCTATTGTCTGTAGCTTCTCGATAATGTGGCTTCGATATGCTTCGTTAAGTACAATTTTATGTGGAATATCGAAATAGGCGAGACCTTTCACCATTTAGTATTAAAAAAATAACAAAAAAGTTTATTCGTTGTTAACTTGACAATATCAGATTAAAAAAGATGTATGTCGATTTCACTATATCTTCCCCTGTCGTAAATAGAGGAAGATGTAGTGAAGTCAGCGAAAACTTGATTTGCTTTGGCTCATGTGACATTGGTAAGTTAATGAAATGGATAAATGACAATTAAATATGAAGCGATTGATTCTTTCACTCCTGCTCACAATTTTGCTTGGAATCACCACGCTCGTTGATCTTCAAACGACATCAGCTAACATACTTAGCAGCACAACCAACGAGAACACCCAAGCAGGTATCCACGTGGTGCAGCCCGGCGAAAATTTATTTCGTATCTCCCTTCGCTATGGCGTTAGCGTTCAATCCCTTATGGCTGCGAATGGCATTGAGGGCAATATTGTGTATATTGGTCAGCGACTCGTGATACCGGGTAACACATCCGCTTCTTCCAATGTCGTGTCGCAACCACAAGTAAGCGCACCCACATCCCCGATAAAAACTGAAACAAATACAACCTCACGCGCTAGTAAATCGATTTATGTTAGTTTAAACCGGCAACGGGTATATTTGTATGAAAATGGTCAATTGACGCGCACCTATGTTGCGAGTACTGGAATGCAAGGTGCCACCAAAGTTGGCAATTTTCAAGTACAAACAAAATCGTTAGAGGCATTTGCCAGCACTTGGCAGTTACGCATGCCTTATTGGCTTGGCATTTATTATGTCGGGCGTATTGAAAATGGTTTTCATGCGTTGCCGATTAACCGTTTTGGGCAGACCATGTGGGCCGGGTTTTTGGGTCGTCCTGCTTCTTATGGCTGTGTGGTCTTGAGTAATGCTGATGCGGCTGCTTTATATCGTTGGGCCGATATGGGCACCTCTGTTTCGATTCGTTGGTAATTATGAAAATTGCACTTGTTACTGGAGCCAATCGTGGTATTGGGCAACAAATTTGTGCCGATCTTGCTGCGAAAAACATTCAAGTTGTTTTGACCAGCCGTGACCTGCAAAAAGGTGAAGCGGCGGCACAAATAATTCGCGCCTCACAGCCACAGGTTCAGATTGTGGTGCAGCAATTAGATGTGACCAGCGACGAGAGTGTAAACGCTTTGCACGATTTTGTGCTTAAGACATATGGTCGGCTCGATATTTTGGTCAACAATGGGGCCATTTTGATCGATGACGATGTCAGCATTTTTAATTTAGATATTCCTCGTTTACAAGCCACCTTAGAGGCCAATTTATATGGGCCATTACGGCTATGCCAAGCTTTCATTCCATTGATGCAAACCAATGGCTATGGACGGGTGGTGAATGTGTCATCTGAAATGGGGCAATTAAGCGATATGGGTGTCGGCACTGCGGCCTATCGCATTTCTAAAACAGCGCTTAACTCCCTTACCACGATTTTTGCTGCCGAGGTTGGGCGTGGCAATATCAAGATTAATTGCTGTACGCCGGGCTGGGTGCGCACCGATATGGGCGGGCCATCGGCGCATAAATCAGTTGCCGAAGGCGCAGATACCCCAGTTTGGTTAGCCACCTTGCCTGATGATGCCCCAACCGGGCAGTTTTTTGCCGACCGCGAAATAATCGCATGGTGATGCTATACCATGAGAAGGTGAAAATTGAGGAAATGCTGATTTCACTGATTTTAATGGGCCAAAATAGGCATATGTGGCGGCCAAGATAGCTTGTTTCACATTTCTTCGGCATACGCTCGGAGGTATTCTTCAACCGTACTCTCTATCATACGTTTGATAAATGTTACCTTGCCAATGTGATATGAGCCGTGATCATTTGGGAATTTTTGTCTTAGTGCCAATTTTAATTGGGCATATTGGGCTGCTAATTCTGGATTTTGAATCATGTAGTTGCGAAAGCAAATCATATTTTGCCATTCTTCAGAGATGGGGAATGTGAGACTAAGAAAGCTTCTGCAAGACGTTATTTATGAACCTGATTGTAGATTGAACCGCCCCTAAAATGGTTCAGCCTTTGAAACGAGTATCTATGATGGTTGATATCTTGCTGTAATGCAGTGAATATACGGCAAGGTAGCTATTAGTGCAATTTTTTGTAGACATTATATATTTGCAATCAAAAATAACATTATCAACTTAAAATAGCTGTTAAAAAATCGGAGGTTTTAATACAGCTTGATTTTGTAGTCGACTTGTGTTAAATGACTTCTCAATAAATACCATCGATTAAAACAAATTTTTGGCATTATCTCTTTGGACGAAAACGATTATAAAACCGACTAGTCAGTCTGTTATGGGAGTATAATAGCTAATACTTGTGAATAATTTCACAAGCAACAAAAACGATCAGAGGTTTTATTATGAAACGCAATTTCGTATCCCCATTTACACGAATCGCTAGCATGGCTGCGATGGCGGTGGTATTAGCCGCATGTGCCAGCCCAACCCCAACTGCCGCCCCCGCCAAACCAACCGAAGCACCGAAGCCAGCCGCCCCCGCCGCTGCGCCTAGTGGTAATTTAAAAACCATTAAATTTGGTTTTGTGCCCGTCATTATTAACGGCGCGGTTTATGTGGCGGCTGAGAAAGGTTATTTTGCGCAAGAGGGTATTCAACTCGAATTTCTTGCTATTGATGGCGGCTCGGATGCGGTGGTGCAAGTGGCTGCCGGTAATTTTGACGTGGCTGGCGGCGGCATTGCCGCAGGCATGTTGAATGCTGTTTCACGCGGGATCGAATTTGAAATCGCTGCGCCTTTGCATTTTGAGCGCCCCAAGGTGGCTAGCCCATTGGTGGTGAGCAAAAAGCGTTTTGATAGTGGGGAGTTGACCAAAGCCGCAGACCTGAAAGGCAAAAAAGTTGCCACCAATAATCGTGGCACGGCGACTGAATGGTGGTTGTCTGAGGCCTTGAAGAAAGGTGGTGTTGATATTAAGGATGTGCAAATTCAAGGGGTGCCCTTCCCACAAATTGGCCCGGCGCTCGAAAGTGGCACATTAGACGGCGCGATTTTGACTGAGCCATTTGCCACCACTGCCGAAGGTTTGGGCTTGATCAAGCGTATTTCTGAAGACTTTATCAGCGACTTTAAACCGACCTATGTTTATTTTAACAAAGCATGGGTAAAGGCTAACCCTGATTTAGCCAAAGGGTTTATGAAGGCGTATTTGCGTGGGGCACGCGACCTCGAGGGTGAGAAGTACTATGACGAGGCTAACCTCAAGGCCATTGAAAAGTGGACCAAAACCCCTGCCGATGTGTTGAAACGCGCCTCACGGGCTTATTATGACCCACAAGGTGTGGTACCGCTGAAAGACATTATGACTTTGCAAGCATTCTTCCGCAAGCAAGGTTTGTTGAATTATCCAGACGACATCGACATGGCAAAATTTATCAATACCAAGTATGTTGATGATGCGCTCAAAGAATTGGGTAAGTAATCGTAAAGGAATACGTTTGATTTAAAAGATCTTTGCCAAAATCACTGTCCCGACGTTGTTATGGGTGGCTTTGCCGCCCATAACAACGTCGGGACAGTGGTTTTGGTACAAAACTGGTTTAAGAAATAAGCGTTTAGATCGGTAACCGCCAATCAAAGCGCAGCGCCAATAGGCGTAATGACGCGCCAACAAAGATGCTTACAAAGGTGCTGATTTCGTGGTCTCCGCCACTGGCGTGAATGAACCAATAGGCGAATGACGCAGCAAAGGCACAGGTGGCATATAGCTGTGTGCGGCGAAAAACACTAGGGATTTCGGCACAGAAAAGATCGCGTAATACCCCGCCAAACGTTGCTGTGATCACCCCAAGTAATAGGGCCACAAATACCGAGATGTCTAAATTTAAGGCATAGGCGGTTCCGGTGGCAGCAAACAACCCCAATCCGAGGGCATCAGGGATCACAATCCAACGTTCGGCGGGGTGAAAATGATTGCCACGAAAGATGATGGCCCCGATGACTGAAAGCCCAAAGATCATGAGGGCATAGCTTGGGTCGGCGACCCATATGAGTGGGTGGCGATTAAGCAAAATGTCTCGTAGTGTGCCGCCCCCCAATGCCGTAATAAAGGCCAATGTAAATACACCAATCAAGTCCATATTTTGACGGCGGGCTTCGAGAATGCCCGAAATGGCAAAAGCGATCGTGCCTGAAAGTTCGATGATGAAGATCATAATTAACGCTTGGCTAGCAATAAAACTGCCGACAAAATAAGGCTACCGCCTAAAACCTGCATCGGTAAAATGGGTTCGCCCAGAACTAAGGCCGCCAACAAAATGGTGGTGACGGGTTCGGTTGTGGCAAGCATTGATCCCGTAGCGGCCCCGACGCGCTGCACACCAGTAAAGAAGCAAAAAATTGCTACGACTGACGAAATAAGCGCCAAGCCCCCAATCCCAAACCAACCCTGCGCGGTTTGGGGTAAATGTGGCCCGCGTATCAGTGCAATTGCCCCAAAAATGACCAAAGCTGATAGCATGATGACGGTGCTTGAAGCCAAAATGGATAATCCACGTGTGAAATAACCCCCAACAGTGATGTAAATGGCATAGATGACCCCAGCTGTCACGCCTAACACCACGCCGAGTGGGTTGTTGGGTGTGGTGCTGGTAGTGCTGGGCGTATCACCCCCGATGGTTAAGATGCTGCCCAAGAGCGCCAAGCCCAATGCGACTAATTGCAATCGTGTAATCTGTTCTTTGAAGAAGAGGGCCGAAAGCACCGTTACGATGCCGGGGTTTAAAAACAGTAGCAGCGAAATGAGGCCTGCCGAGGCCATCGTAATGGCGATGAAATAAGAGAGTGATTGCCCGACATAAAGCACACCGCCCATTACCATGAGTCCACTGAGCGTTTTGCCACGCGGGAAAGTTTCGTGGCGGGCTAATACAATGATTAGCATGATGCTGCCAGCAATGAGAAAACGTAAAAACAGCAGTGTAAACGGGTCTACGCCATCGGCATAAGCGATGCGTGCAAATATGGGTAATGCCCCAAATGCCATCCCTGCAATGATAACGAGAATTAGTCCTTGTGTTTTGGGGTGCATTAGGGCATGATACCCGATATATTTTGGTCAAAGTGAACGTAGAAAGGCTAAGACTTTGGCTTGCTGGTCGGAGGTGAGTTGGTGAAAGGCTTTGCGGGCGGATAAAGCTTGCCCTTGATGTCGTTGAATGGCATTACCGAGGGTTAGGCTGAGACCATCGTGCATAAAACGGGCACGGGTGTGTAACCCCCAAAGTGCTGCGGTGCGCATTTTATTGCGGGCCTCGGCACTGCCGGTTTGGTAAATGCCATCGCCCGTGCCGATATCGTGTAATAAGAAATCGCTAAAGGGGCGTATGCGTTTGTTGCCTAGGGCTTCGGTTACGGTAAAAGTGCCACCGTTTAGCAAAGTGCCCGGTGGTGATGTGACCATAGCTGGTGTATGGCAGTTGCTACACCCGATTTGGGTAAATAAGGCTTGCCCATCAATAATAGCTTGGGTTTGGGTGGTGGCATCATTGCGAGCTGGGGCCTTTAATGATCGCATAAAATTTGTAAAGGCATGAACATCGCGACCAAATGGATATTGTGCACTTGCTTCTTCTTCGGGGTCAGCTACGGTGTCGTAGGCCGCAACTGATTTGCCATTGGAGGTGTTTTCATCAGGCATGAGGGGGCTGGTAATGCCCATTTCATTTAAATAAGCATCGACTGCAAATGAAAGTAAGCTGGCATGTTGGCTTTTCCAGCCAAAACGCCCCACACGTTTAATACCTGAGCCTTCTAGCACCTCAACCATCACAGCTTCGCCACGCATATCGGCGGGTTGAGCGGCGGCAATGGCTAACAAAGTGTCATCTGATACGGCTTCGACAAAGCCATCGCCCAAAATGCTAAGTGAGAGGCGCAAAGCCGTAATATCGTTGCCATCTTGCACCTGCTCTTGCAATGAATAATGAATGGCGCGGTCTTGGATGAGCGACCCACCGGCATGATCGACAAATTTGCCATTGTTCATGCGCCCAGCCCGCACTACCGTCACTTGGCTTGAGCCACCGGACATCGGCGATTGATGACATTCGCGGCAAGCTTGGGCGTTATAGACTGGGCCTAGGCCATCGGCGACATCTTCAACGGCATCAAACACCTTTTTGGCGGCATAAAACGTGAGTGGGCTTTCTTCGTCTTCGGGGCTACCCAATGGGATATGACCATTGTTGCCTTGACCCGTCGGCGCATCGTCGATGGGCAACAACTCTGTGCCAAGCATCGATATGTAAACCTTGCTGTAGGTCAATTGGTGTAATTGAGGGGTATTTGGCACAGGTTCGGCTGAGTTTGCGATGGCTGGCCCCAAAGCCAAAATAGTGGCTGTGGCGCTACATAGTAGCATGGTGCGTGAATGGGTTTTAAAATTAAACATGGTGAAGAGTAAGAATCGTTGAAATTTTGATTGATAAACGCAATTTATAGCATTTTTGTTGTAATAACACTACTTGCAATGTACTTCAATCTTTGTATTTTGAATAATGGATCGCAAAACTTGTTTGCTTTGATCTTGGGCCGACATTTGAGCAAAATCCACGCCATCAAACAAGCTGCCTAAATCGCGGCTGACAATAAGATGCAAAAATGTGCCCGATTTCACCCCTTCTGCCACATCGGTCTTGTCATTTGTAACGATCAAATCTTTACTTCCCCCCCATGCCAAAGCTGATTTAAGGTTGAATGGGGTCGCTGCTGCGGTATTTGGCGCACGTACTTCGCCTTCGATCAGCAAACTGTTGCCGATCATGCTGACATCGGTGGGCAAATTTTGGGCGCTGGCCACGCCGTAGGCCACTAAATAGTGCATTTGGCAATAATTTGGCTCACTGCCCCATTGGGTGATGGCGCTGATTGATTGTGGTACGGTTAACGATTCGACTTGCGGGTTTTTGAGACGGCTGGCATCACTCTCACCGCCATGCCCCGCCTTGGCAATTTGTGGCGCAAACAAAGCCGCAATTGTGTCGATGGTCGATGGTTGCACCTGCGCATGGGTGTGAGCGCATGGCACTAGCTCGGCGCTGCCGGTGACCAAATAACCCTGTGTGACGTGAATTTGGTAGCCGAGGTCATTTATTACCGTCCAACCTTTGCCATCTGTGTCGGGTTGTGCCTTGCCCCAATGCCAATCAAACTGATATAAAACTTGGCCGCTGGTTGGGCTGGCGGCAGTGCTGTGGCTGTGGTTGGTTGCGGCAGGGGTGGGGGGCGCTACTTGCGTCGTGGTGCAGGCCATGAGCGAAACAGCCCCTAAAATGGTTGTGACGAAGGCTAATCGGGTGATGATTTTTTTGATAAACATGGTTTGCAATTTAAGATAGCGCAAATTTCTAAAAGATGAAGGGGCGATTTCACTACCCATCCCCCAAAGCTATATTTTGAGGGATAGGTAGTGAAATCGGCAAAATCTTTCATCAACCCAGAATCTGTTCTATGCACGAATAATGCCTTTAACTTGTTTAGAAGTTGTTAAGATTTATTTCGGGTTCGATGCAGCATTTCAGCCGTAAGGCATATACTGAGTCTCATGAAAAATTGGCTGCTTTTTATTGCCCTCGCTGTCATTTGGGGGTCATCATTCTTTTGGCAAAAATTGGCATTACAAGAAATTGGGCCATTTCAGGTGGTCGGCATTCGGTTTTTATTGGCATTTTTCTTGCTGTTGGGGTTAATGTGGCGTGGCAATTTAAGTTTCCCGCGTGATGCCCGCACTTGGTTTGGTTTTTTTGCGCTTAGCCTCATTTATTCGGCGTTACCTGTTTTTCTCACGGCATGGGCCGGCACCCGCATCGATACCAGCTTAGGGTCGATTTTGAGTGCGACTTCGCCGTTTTTTGTTATTTTGTTTTCGTCATTTATATTCCGTGATGAAGCCAGCAGCCCCGCAAAAATTATTGGCACCTTGATCGGGTTTGTTGGCATGATGGTGATTATTGGTGGTGACTTGATTGGTGCAACCAAACAAAGTGATGTGTTGGGGCAATTGGCCCAGATTGGCGCATCGGCTTGTTATGGCCTAGCACCGGTCATGGCCAATCGCTTGCTCAAAAAACAACACATCACCACCCAATCTGCTGCGCTTATGTTGCTGGCCGATATCGTCATTTGGATGGGAGCTTTTGCCTTTGAACCAGTGAAATTTCCGGTGCAAGCGGCCTCGTGGGCGGGGTTATTGTGGCTGGCCGTGTTGGCGTCTACCGCCGCCAATCTCATTTACTTTACCCTGCTTAGGGCATGGGGCGCTACCCGCTCTGGCATGGTATCGTATGCTATTCCCGTTGTCGGTTTGACCATTGGGGCATTGCTCGGTGAGACCATTAGCACCCAATTAATATTGGGCGGAGTGTTGGTGTTGCTTGGCATTGCGGTGGTGAATAAACGACACTGACTTTGTTCGTCGGCACGAATTAGGGTTTGAATTAAAATAGGCGTGTATTTTGAGGTTTTTATGCAAAATAATGCTTATAATTGATGTTGATTATGTTGATCGAATTTCAGGTCGAAAATTTCCGTTCGTTTAAAGGCAAGCAAACCCTAAGCATGGTGGCCAATAATGCTAAAGATTTAATTGATAATGCTATTGCGCCTATCGGTTTGAACAAGCCAAAATTGTTGCGTTCTGCCGTCATTTATGGTGCAAATGCTTCTGGCAAAACAAATCTCATTAAAGCACTACAATTTGCCGAGCGCATGATCGTAACCTCATTTGATCGGTCGGAGCGACCTAAAAAATTAAAAGCTTTGATCCCAACTCAGCCTTTTAAATTGGATGAAGTGACGCGCAGATTACCTTCTTCATTTGAATTTCAGTTTATACAGAATAATATTCGATATAGCTACGGGTTTAGTGTCGATGAAATTCGTGTTCAATCAGAGTGGCTAATTGCTTATCCAAAAGGAAATGCGCAACTTTGGTTTGAACGCAAATGGAATGAAGCTGAAAATAAAGCCGTTTGGAAATTTGGGACTCATTTAAAAGGTGAGAAATCGCTCCTTAGTGAAGCTACAGATTCTCATATTTTGTTTTTATCGGTTGGAGCAAAAGCAAAACATGGGCAATTGGCGGAGGTCTATAAATGGTTTTATGAAAAACTATGGTTTATGGATATTGATGATGATATAACGCCAGATACGCTTGAAGGACTTGCAGACCCGGCTTTTCAAAAGGCGTTGCTAAAACTTTTAATCTCAGCCGACTTGGGTATTGTTGGTATTAAATACGAAAAACACAGCCGAAATATGAATGATTTTGGGGCAAGCGAAGTTCCTGAAAAACTAAAGCGGCTCATTGAAGTCTTGAATGATATTAGTAATGATCAAAACTCGGAATTGCATGAAATCGAAATATCACTTGAACATACAGCGAATAACAACGAACAAGTTGCTTTTAAATTGACAGAAGAATCTGTTGGCACACTGCGATTTTTGGCTGTGGTGGGCACTTGGTTGCAAAGTCTGCGAGCCGGGCGAATTGTAATTGCAGATGAATTAGACGCAAGTTTACATCCCATTTTGGTGCGCAAGTTGATAGAAATGTTTCATGATACGGATATTAATACTGGTAACGCACAATTGATTTTTAACACGCACGACACGACTTTGCTTGACCTCACGCTTTTTCGACGTGATCAAATTTGGTTTGTTGAGAAGGAGAAATACGGCGAATCACATTTATACCCACTTTCAGACTTTAGCCCACGCAAAGATGAATCATTGCATAAGGGCTATTTGCAAGGGCGATATGGGGCAATTCCATTTGTGGGTCATTTAACCGAAGGATTGGAGATCAATGCCCCATCATGAACGCTCATTGGCTTCACTTGATCGCCGAAATGGGCGCAAAAAACCGCGCAAAAGTATTCTGATTGTTTGCGAAGGAAGTGAAACTGAACCGAATTATTTTAAGTTTTTGCGAGGTAAAGACGGATTTAATATTGCGACCACAGTTGAAATTAAAATTGAAATTGCTGATTCCTCACCCAATCGGGTAATTAGCCATGCAATTCAATTACGAGATGAACGTAAACGTGATGCTAAAAAAAGTTTGGTTGTTTCAGCGTATGATGAGATTTGGTGTGTGTTTGACCGCGAAGCTGAAAATGAGGGTTCAACCTTTATTTCTGCAATCGACAAAGCAAATCAAGAAAAGGTGGATACGGCTTTCTCAAACCCCAGTTTTGAGTTTTGGCTATTGTTGCATTTTAGGTTTACCACCCGCCTTTTTCGCAATTCTGACGAAGTTGAAAACGAATTGAGGAAAGAAATAGAAAGTGAATTGAAACAGAAGTATGACAAGCACATCGATGAAAAACTATTTAAGGTTCTTTTTGCGCGTATTAAGGCGGCAATTGCAAATGGCGAAAAAATACAAGAATTTCATAAAAATGAAAATGTAAACCAAAACCCATTTACAAATGTTCATTTGTTGGTTAACCAATTATGTAAAACCGCTCAGTTTGATCTTTAAAGCTAATAGCGTAATTAGATATGAAAATTTTTAGCGTATTTCGCTATGAGCTTTGGTCATTATTGCGTCGCCCGGGCTTTTGGATCGGCATTTTTATCATGCCGATTATTACAGGCGCAATTCTGGGCATTACCTTCGGGGCGGCAATTTTGGCAACGCTGGGGTCGGCCTTAACGCGCACGCCCGCTCCTGAGTTACAAGGCTATGTCGATCAGGCCAAAATCATCAAGCCAACGGTTAACCGCTCGGCCTCGTTTGTACGTTTTGATGACGAAGCCGCTGCCCAAACTGCACTCAATATCGACAAAATCGCTGGCTATTATCTCATCCCCGCCGATTTTGTGGCGAAGGGCGAATTGCACTTTATTTCAAAGACCTTTAGCCCCTTTGAAACTGAAGATAAAACCGATTTGTTTCAAGCTGTGTTGCGCCAAGATCTGCTGAATGCAAATCGGGCCGAGCTGGCGCGCATTGACCGCCCGTTGATCATCACCCGCCGTGAGGCGTTAAAACCCGCTGAGGTTGGTACGACCCAATCAGCTTTAGATGGTCCGCCCATCCCGATGTTTGCTGCCATGATCTTTTTTACCGCGCTTATCGGCTCGTCGAGTTTGCTCATGAATACGATTTCGGGCGAAAAAGAAAATCGGGTGATGGAAGTCTTGATGACCTCGATCACGCCCCTGCAATTGCTCACTGGCAAAATTTTGGCGATGGGGGCGATTGGCATGGTGCAATTAGCGATTTGGCTCGGCTCGGCACTCAATGCTGTGCGTAGTTTTCCGGGTGCAGCGGCGATCATCGGGCCAATTCCTAATAGTGCCATTGCTTGGGGCGTGCTTTATTTTGTGTTTGGCTACTTTATTTATGCCAGTTTAATGGCGGGCTTGGGCGCACTGATGCCCGCCGCAAAAGAAGCTAGCCAATACACTATTTTGGTCATGATTCCGTTGATCATTCCAATTTACATCAGCACCGCCCTTACTGCCGCGCCCAATGGGGCATTGGCTGTTGGGCTAAGTTTGTTTCCGCTCACCTCGCCTTTGGTTATGGTGATGCGGTTGATGGCCGTTGTGGTGCCGCTGCCGCAATTGCTGTTTGGGCTAGTGTTACTGATCGCCAATGCGGGGTTTGTCTTGTGGTTGGTGTCGCGTCTTTTTCGCGCTCAAATCTTGCTGGCAGGTAATAAGCCGACGCTGCGGCAAATTTTTGTTATTTTGAGAGACAGGCCGCAAATTGTCAACTAATTGTTCAATACCTTCGCCAATTTGCGATTGCCTGCCCGTGAATTTCACGGTCTGAAGCAAACAAATGCGTTAAGACGCATTCAGAGTGCGGCGAACGCGCTTTAGCGCGTTTGAAATTTTTAGACCGTGAATTCATTCATGGGTGAGATAGCTTGTTTATCTTTGGGGCAGCGATATGTATTTTATGGGGCGGTTTTCGACTATCATTGCAGTGCAAAATGCTTCGTCGAGGTTGATATCAACGAAACCATTATTCTCAATTTATGACAACGCCTATTCACAAACCCAACATCGATACCCTTGCCATCTTGGGCAACCCACCGGCCTTTAGCGACAAACTCTATGTTGGGCGGCCCAACATTCCCGATCGCGATAAGTTGTTTGAGCGGATTAATGTTATGCTCGATAGCCGCTGGTTGAGCAACCAAGGCCCATTTGAACAAGCGTTTGAGCGCCGTTGCGCCGAGATTTTGGGGGTGAAACACGCCATTGCCATGACCAACGCCACGCTTGGGCTTGAGATTGTGGCACATGCACTGGGGCTAACTGGCGAAGTGATTGTGCCGGCCTATACTTTTGTTGCCACTGCCCATGCGTTACGCTGGATTGGCCTGACGCCGGTGTTGTGTGATGCCGACCCTGTAACGCATAATATTGACCCCAACAAAGTCGAAGCGCTCATTACGCCACGCACCAGCGCCATTTGCGGCACCCATCTGTGGGGCACGCCGTGCGATGTTGAAGCACTTGTGGCTATTGCCCGTAAACACAACTTGCGTTTGTTTTATGATGCCGCCCACGCCTTTGGTTGTAGCATGCGCCACGTGCCGATCGGCGGCTTTGGCGATGCCGAGGTCTTTAGTTTTCACGCCACCAAATTTATCAATTCGTTTGAAGGGGGCATTGTCACCACCAATGACGATGTATTGGCTGAGCGGATCGGCAATATGCGGCGTTTTGGCTTTCATGGCATCCCCGACAGCGTCAAATACCTCGGCACCAATGCCAAAATGCCAGAGATCTCGGCGGTGATGGGCATTACCAGTCTCGAAAGTATGCCCGATATCGTGGCAGTTAACCGCCGCAATTATGCGCAATATGAGGCGGCTTTGGGCGAGCTTGACGGCGTGCGTTTTTATCGGCACGATGCCAGCGAACAACACAATTTTCAATATGTGGTGATCGAAGTTGATGAAGCCATCACCGGCATTAGCCGTGATGCAGTGGTCCAACTGTTACATGCTGAGAATGTGGTGGCGCGGCGCTATTTTGCGCCTGGGCTGCATCATATGGAGCCATATGCCTCAGACCCGCGCTATGCCAATCTCGACTTGCCCGTGACTGAGCGCCTGTGTGACCAAGTGATTTTGCTGCCCAATGGCACAGCAGTGAATGAGGCCGAGATTGCCGAGACATGTAGCCTTATCACCTTGGTGGTGGCGCATGGGCGTGAGCTAACAGTGCGGATGAAGAAGTTGTAAAACAAAATCTTGCCGAAATCGCCGTATTGGTGGTGTAGGGGCACAGCATACCGTGCCCCTACACCACCAATACGGCGATTTCGGCATATATCCTTTGAATATTACCTTGTCAAGTTATTTGGGTGAAATAATGCGATTGACCAAATAATCGATGGCAAAAAACAGCAGCACCGCCAAGATAATTAGCCCCCACCATGGCACCTGCACCCACACCACAAAAATCATGCGTTCGAATATGCGATAAAGCACATAGCCGAAGATCACGGTGGTGGTGAGTGCGGCCAGTTTTCTGCGGAAATCATTCATAAGATGATTGTAGCGGAAAATGAGAAATCGGGTTTCTGGTGGCGATGGCTTAAGGCGCTTTAAGCGCCTTAAGCCATTTTTATGCTAACGCTTAATAAACGCCCCGCGCCCAACTTGCCCGATAAATTGCTGATTACGCACAATCACATCGCCGCGTGACACTACATCACGCGCCCAGCCTTGCACTGCAATGTTTTCATAGGCCGAGTAATCCATCGTTGAATGCAGATCAGCCTGATTGAGTGATTGGCGAATATTGGGGTCGAACACCACCACATCGGCATCATAGCCAACCGCGAGGCGGCCTTTGTTTGACAAGCGATGCAATTCAGCCGGGCGTGTGCAGCAAGTACGCACCCAATCTTGCAGGGTTATTTTGCCGGTGCGCACCCCAAAATGATGCGCCACCCCCATCCGCACCTCGATGCCCGGCACGCCGCCCGGCATTTGGGTAAAATCATCTTTGCCACTGTCTTTTTGCGCCACCGTGAATGGGCAATGGTCGCTGCTGATGATGTCGAGTGTGCCCGACCGTAACATATGCCACATGGCATCTTGGTCAGCTTGCGAGCGTAGCGGCGGTGAGCATACCCATAGCCGCCCATCTGGGCGTTTGAGGTAATCGTCGGTAAACACCAAATATTGGGGGCAGGTTTCGCCAAACATATTGCTTAGGCCACGCGCTTTGGCTTCGCCGATGGCATTGACCGCCGTTTCACAGCCGAGATGAAAAACCAATACTTGCGCCCCCGTCATTTCGGCCAGCGCCACCACGCGCTGCACCGATTCACGTTCTAGCCAAGGTGGGCGGGTGAGGTTGTGCCAATAGGCGCTAGAAGCTGGAAATTGCTCATTGAGCATTGGGAATTGTGGGTTTTCGATTCCCGCTTTGGCATGTTTAATTTCCCATTTGGCTTGTTCACGCAGGCCTTCAATCACATCGCCGTGCTCGGCGTGAATACAGGCCAACCCATCAACGGCGCGAATGGCGGTGAGGGCGCGATACAAATCGCCATCTTGCACCTGCATATTGGGGTAGGCCGTATACATTTTAAAGGTGGCACAACCAGCGGCGCGGGCGGCGGGTATCTCGGCAATGCGGGCGGCGCTAATGACTTTGGGCACACCATCGACTGGGTGCAGGTCGGGCTGAATGGTCATGTGCAGGCCATAATCGATCACAGCATCGGCGGCTTCACTGATCCGCAAATGCAAGGCATCGACCATGTGTTCGCCGGGCGACATATCGACAAAATCGACCAGTGTGGTTGTGCCGCCCAAGGCCGCCGCAATGGTTCCGCTGCGCCAATTATCGGCGGTACGGCCTACGGCGGTGCGCATATGCAAATGCTCATGGGCATCAATTCCGCCGGGCATGACATAACAGCTAGTCGCATCGAGGGTGGGGGTACTTGATGCGGTTGGGGTGAAGTGTGGCGGTAATATCGCGGCAATTTTGCCCTTTTTGATGCCGATATCGGCCTGCATGCTCGAATCGGCAGTAATAACCGTGCCGCCGGTGATGAGTAAGTCGAAGTCCATAGCTACATTTTAATGGCTGAATCTATTTTCTCAATCATTAAAGGGTGGCCAAAAGACATAATATTGAAATAATGATATGGCCTTTGATGGCCGGGCAAAGCCTCGGCTATCAAAGGCCATATCGTGGTTTCGACGAAAATTTATTTTGATAGGGTAACTTGACAAGGTCAGATTAAATAAAGACGTATGCCAATTTCATCACACATCATATTGGTAGTGTAGAGGCACGGCGTGTCGTGTCTCTACACTACTATTAATGGGCTACTTTTACATCTTTACCCGCCAAGGCGCGGTCGCGGATGAGTGAGGCCACGATGGAAAGCACCAGCACGCCGATGATGACCACGAGTGATAACCCGATGGGAATCTTAAGCAGATCAGTGAGCAGCATTTTTGTTCCGACAAAAGTTAGCACGACCGATAAGCCAAGCTTCAAGTAATGGAACTTGTCGATGACGCTAGCCAATACAAAATAAAGCGAACGCAAGCCCATAATGGCAAAAATGTTTGAGGTGTAGACGATGAATGGGTCTTTGGTGACGGCAAAGATGGCGGGAATAGAGTCTACGGCAAACACGAGGTCGGTGCTTTCGATGACGAGCAACACTACAAACAGCGGCGTTGCCATCAATTTACCGGCGTGGCGCACAAAAAATGATTCGCCTTCATAATGGTCTGTCACTGGCATGAAGCGCTTCAGCATACGCACCAGCGGGTTATGATGGGGTTGCATTTCTTCGTCTTTATGAAATGCCATCTTGATACCAGTAAAGACTAAAAATGCACCAAAGATGTAAATGATCCAGTGAAACTGTTTGAGCAAGGCGGCGCCTACCAAAATAAGAATAGCCCGCATCACCAAAGCTCCCAATACCCCCCAGAATAATACGCGATGTTGATAGGCCGCTGGCACGGCAAAGAAGGTAAAGATCAGCACAAAGACGAAAATATTATCGACACTGAGTGATTTTTCAATGATGTACCCTGTTAAAAACGATAACGCGGCTTCTTGATTGGTATAAACACTGCCCGGCGAGATGCTATTCCAAAAGAAATAGATGAGTGTGTTGAAACACATCGCCAACCCAATCCACACCACACTCCACGTTAGCGCCTCTTTTACCGACACTGCGTGGCTGTGGCGATGAAAAACGCCCAAGTCGAGCGCCAACATCGCCAGCACAAACACATTAAATGCAATCCATATCCAAATCGGCCCTTCAATCATAAGTTCTCCTTTTCTCGTTACGAGATATAAAAAATGGTTTGAGAACCGTGGGGCAATAAAAAAGCGAGATCCCACGATTCAACGTGATAGTCTCGCCATAGTGCGCATCTAATGCGACTTGTCGCATCACCGGAGCTTTAAGCTCGTATTGACGATGATGCAATCTCATTATTTGAGAAGGCTACTCCCTAACAGGGCTTCAGTGTATAAGGTTTTGTGAGAATTTTATGAGTTTAAGTTAATAAATTTATGAAGATAGAACACTGTCAGTCTGATGGTGCTTTGACTAGAGCCGATACCGTTAAGCTATGATAATGGGTGACACAAGCGCCGTTGGCCTGACGACGCTCTGGTTGAACCTATAAAGATGTCATATTTACTTGGTTTCGATATTGGTGGCACATTCACCGATTTTTCATTGCTTAACACGGCAACGGGTGCGTTGCACACCCATAAGCGACTAACCACCACAAAAGACCCAGCCCAAGGGGTGATGGATGGGGTGCGCACCTTATTGGCGCAAAATCATGTGCCGATGTCGGCGCTCGATACGGTGTATCACGCCACAACTTTGGTTGCCAATACCCTAATTGAGCGCAATGGCGCTAAGATAGCGCTGTTATGCACAAAGGGGCATCGTGATGCGCTCGAAATTCGCACCGAGCAACGTTACGATGTATATGACTTGTTTTTGCAATACCCACAGCCGCTAGTACCGCGTTATTTGCGTTTGTCTGTAAATGAGCGCGTTGATCGTGATGGGCGGGTATTAGTGACCCCGACCGAAGCTGAGATTGTGCAACTTGCCGCGCAATTGGTGAATGAGCAAGTGGATGCGGTGGCAATTGCGTTTTTACACAGCTATCGCAACCCAATCAACGAGCAACAAGTGGCGGCTTGGCTGGCCAAGGCCTTGGGCGGCAAATGCGATTTGCCAATATCGCTATCATCGGCGGTTGCGCCCGAGATTCGTGAATATGAGCGCACGAGCACGACGGTTGCCAATGCCTATGTGCAACCCAAGGTGCGTGGTTATTTGGCGCGTCTGATCACGTCATTAAAGGCCGAAGGCTATGCGGGGTGTTTGTATCTCACCTTGTCGTCGGGTGGCAATGCCAGCGCCAACATGGCGGCGCAATACCCCATTCGCTTAGTCGAGAGCGGGCCGGCTGCGGGCGCGGTGGCGGCGGCTCATTTTGGTGCAACGGCGGGCAAACAAGATTTGGTGGCTTTTGACATGGGCGGTACGACCGCCAAGATTTGTGTGATTGAAAATGGCGTGCCAGAATTGGCGCGTGAACTCGAAGTGGCGCGGTTACACCGATTCAAAAAAGGCAGTGGCATTCCGCTGCAATTTCCCTCTATCGATATGATCGAGATTGGTGCAGGGGGCGGTAGCATTGCCAAATATGACTTGTTGGGCTTGCTAAAAATTGGCCCCGAAAGCGCGGCCAGTGACCCGGGCCCGGCTTGTTATGGCTTGGGTGGCACTGCCCCGACGGTGACAGATGCTAATTTATTATTGGGCTATCTTGACCCTAATTATTTTGCGGGCGGCAAAATGAAGCTGCACCCGTACTTGGCACAACAGGCATTTGCGGCGCTTGCTGCTCAGGGCGGCAAAATGTCAGTATCCAATGACCTTCAATCGCATATTACCCAATTGGCGTGGGGGGTGTATCAGTTGGTCAATGAGAATATGGCTTCGGCGGCCAAAATTCACATTATTGAAAAGGGGCGTGATCCGCGTCAATATACGCTGTTGGCCTATGGCGGTGGTGGGCCTTTGCATGGCACTAGTGTGGCTAAAATTTTGGGGGCGAATGAGGTGCTTTGCCCATTGGGGGCGGGGGTTGGCTCGGCGATTGGCTTGCTGATTGCGCCGATGTCGTTTGAGATGGCGCAGTCATACCCGATCAAATGGGATAGCGTTGATTTGCAAGACCTGAATCGTTTATTGGCAGAGATGGCGCAAAAGGGCCGCGATCAACTGCTTGAAGCGGGTGTGACCGGCGAAATGACGGTTGAGCGCAGCGCTGATGGGCGCTTTGTTGGGCAATTGCATGAGCTAAATGTTGGGTTGCCAAACGGCGAATTGAGCCGCCAAACCCAAGATGAGATTCGGGCAACGTTTTTTGCGCGGTATCGTGAACAATATGGGCATTTGCCGAATAATGCCGGTGGTACACCTGCCGCAATTGAGTTTATGAGCTGGCGCATTACGGTGCGTGGGCCTCAGCCACAGGTTCAATTTGCCCGTACGCCGCCTTTAGCGGCAGGCATGGCGCGTAAAGGCAGCCGCCTTGCTTATTTTGGCGAGCATGGCTGGTGCGACACCTCGGTGTATGACCGCTATGCGTTAGCGGCAGAGGTTAAGCTTGTTGGTCCGGCTATTATTGAAGAACGTGAAAGCACGGTGATTTTGCCGCCTAATATGCAGGCCTATGTCGATGGGCAGTTGAATTTAAGGATTAAGGTGGCATGATCATGAAGGCACTTACGCTCGAAATTTTGTGGCGACGCATGATCGCCTTGGTTGATGAAATGGCGGCTACGCTGTTGCGCACCTCATTTAGCACTGTGATTGGGGCAGCCAATGACTTCGGTTGTGAATTGCTAGATGTGCATGGCAATGGCTTGGCCCATGCTACCCGCAGTATGCCGGTGTTTAATTTGCTGATGCCTAGCGTGTGTAAGGCGGTCATTCGCAAATATGGTCATGATATTCACGAGGGTGATATTTTTATTTGTAATGATCCTTGGCTGTTGGTAGGGCATACGCCTGATATTGCGATCGTGTTGCCGTTTTTTAAAAATGGGGTGCGGGTCGGTTTTGCCGCTAGCATTGCGCACATGGCTGATATTGGCGGCATTCTTGATCAAAACCGTGCTCGTGAAAGCTATGAAGAAGGCTTGCTGATCCCGCTGACGCGGCTGTATGATCGTGGGCGTGAAATGAGTGTCGTGCTCGACTTCATTCATCATAATGTGCGTAACCCTGAAATGGTGGTGGGCGATGTACATGCCCAAGTGAGCGCTTGTCATGTTGGGGCGCAAAAAGCCTTGGCTTTGCTCGATGAATATCAAATGGCAGGGTTTAGCGAATTGGCGCACGAGATTCATGGCCGATCTGAGCTTGCAATACGTGCTGCCGTGCGGGCATTGCCCGACGGCGAATATATGGCTGAAACGGTATTTGATGAACTCGATGGGCCACTTGTGGCTAAAGTGAAGTTGTTGGTGCAGGGTGACACATTAGCGGTCGATTTTTGTGGTAGTGCGCCACAACACCCACGCGGCGGCATCAATTCGACGCTTTCATATACCACCGCGCACACCTGTTATGCGCTTAAATGTGCGCTTTTGCCCGATGTGCCGAGTAACGAAGGCTGTTATGCGCCCTTTAGCGTTAGTGCGCCGCTGGGCAGTATATTTAATTGTGTGCGCCCGGCCAGTACTATGAATCGCACAAAGAGCGGTTGGTATATTGCCCCACTCATTATGATGGCGTTGAGCAAAGCCTTGCCACAACAGGTGTTTGCTTCGGGCGGGTTGATGGGGGCGATTGGTGTTTATGGCCGTGAGGCTGACGGGCGCGGGTTTAATGCCAGTTTATTTAATGCTGGTGGCTTGGGTGCAACCTATTGTAATGATGGGGTTTCGACGACGGTTTTCCCGAGTAGCGCTAGTAATGTGCCGGTGGAGCTTTATGAGGTGGCTGCGCCAGTGCTGATTAGCGAGAAAGAGCTGATTGCAGGCAGTGGCGGTGCTGGCAAATATCGCGGTGGGTTGGGGCAACGTGCCACCATCAAGCGGCTGCCGGGCAGCACGGCGCATATTATTGTGGCGGCATCACCGCATCGCCAAAATCCCGCACCCGAGGGGTTGCATGGTGGACAGGCCGGTCGATCAGCCCGTGTGGGGCTAAATGGCAAATGGCTGTCGCGATTTGAAGCTACCCAATTGACTGGCGCATTTGACTTGCGTGAGGGCGATGAATTGACGGTTGATACGGCGGGTGGGGGCGGCTATGGTAACCCCGCCGAACGTGACCCTGCTGCGGTAGCAATCGACTTGCGCGATGGGCTGGTTATCGCCAGAGCGCCATCATCTTGACTGCGCTCCGGTGATAATCCTATGTATGCCTGCATGCCTGTAAGAATACAATCATACAAATACCCCTACATGTTTGGATACTTGTACGCACGCATATTATTATTATTGCTTCAGGAAAAGGTGGCGTGGGGAAGACCGCTACAGCCCATCCTCTTAGTTAGAAGTTGGATTTTGAGTGAGAAGCTCAATGTTTTGATGCTGGATCTTGACCCCCAATGTAGTTTAACGGCATGTTGTAGTTTGACCGATGTAGAGGGAACGATTGTGGACGTGTTGGCAGCCCCGAGCAAAATGTCGGTGGCGCAAACCATTCGCCCATTAAATGAAAAGCTGAGTATTTTGCCCAGCAACCCTGAGTTGGCGAGTGTTGAGTTGAGCTTGTCGGCCAAAATATCACGCGAGGCTGTGATTAAACGGATGTTGGCAATGATGACAGGCTATGATGTATGTGTGATGGATTGTGCGCCTTCAACCGGTTTGTTGGTGTTAAATGCTTTGACGGCAGCGAATGGGGTGATTTTGCCAGTCGTGCCCGAGGCCATAAATTTATATGCCTTGCGCTCGTTTTTGGATGTGTTGGATGAAATTCTGGTGACAGTAAACCCCAATTTACATACCATCGGCACGGTGGTAAATTTTGATAACGCACGTAGTATTCATCATCAGCAAGCGCTGACTGAAATTAATCGTGCTGATATTCCGATCTTGGGCATGGTTGGCCGCACGATACGCATTGCTGAGGCAGTTGCCGCGCATGAGCTGATTACAGTCTATGAGGTATCGAACGATCGCAGGGTTGAATATAAAACAGTCGCAAAGAAGGTGATTGAATGGCTAGAAAAACACAATTAACTGGGCTTTTAAGCCGTACTGCTCCGGCTTCTGATGTGCAGTCTGTAAGCATGCCTGACATACAAGTTGCACTTGCTGGCATACCTGATATGCTTATGCCGCCAGAAGCCGCCGCACCTAAAGAAAATGTCAAAGAATTGGTGCGCAGTCGCCGCGTCAAGCCGCGAAGCATGGTGCTAAAAGTTGCTGAGCAAGAACAAATTGAGACCATTGCTCAGACCTTGAATGTGTCGGTGATAGCGTGATGACTTTTGCCATTCAGCGTTTTTTAGATGATTATTGGGCTGGTCGAATTGATTTGACAAACCGTATTAGTCAGATTTTAGATTAAAGGTACTATTTCATAGCATACAAGTATGTCAGCAGGCGTAGGGTGTAAGCATACAAATATTATGCAAGCCATTTTGGGTTTGTTTATGTTGTTGTGTGTGGTTAATAATATTGCGTTGCCGATGTTTGAGGCCAGCGACGAGGCTGCCCATTTTGCTTATGCCGATTTTTGGGCGCGTGAGCGACGGTTGCCTCATTTGCGTCAAGAGGTGCCATCACATGAGGCTTTTCAGCCTCCGTTGTATTACATGGCACTTGCGCCGATTGTTGGTTTGTTTGACCGCAGTAATTTGGCAGAAATTAGCCAACTCAACCCAGATTGGTTTGACCGTGAGCTAAACGCTGATTATGTAAGTGTGCAGCAATTACATTTACATGGCCCCGCCGAAAAATTTCCATATCAGGGGGCGGTCTTGGCGGTGCGGGTGGCTCGTTTGTTTTCATCATTTTTGGGAGCGGCTACGGTATGGCTGGTTTTTCTGATTGCCCAATTGGCGCTGCGTGGTCGAACCCATGCGGTTACAGCCAGTTATTTGGCTGCGGCGTTAACTGCGTTTAACCCAAAATTTATTCATATCAGCAGTATTGTTAGCAATGATATTGCGGTCACACTTGCCGCAACCTTGGCTTGTTGGTGGATGTTGAGGATGGTTGGCAGGTGGCAGGTGACAGGGGGTAGGGGTGAGGCTTGGCAATGGTTTGTATTGGGTGGGTTAATTGGTATGGCGGGGTTATGCAAAATTCAGGCGTTTGCGTTGGTTGTTCCTGCTGGTGTTTTGTGGTTATTTGCCGTACGCCAATCCGCAATCCGTAATACTCAATCCCTTATCCCTTATTTGATGGCCCTGATCATAGGTTTTGCGTTGCTTAGCGCGTGGTGGTTTGGGTTGAATTGGGTGCGCTATGGCGATCTATTAGCATGGAACGAGGTACAGACTGCGAATGCCGCGTTACTGCGGCCTGTGCCATTAAGCTTAGGCGAGATGATTGGGCGTGTTCCTCAATTGTTCATCTCATTTTGGGGCGTGTTGGGTATCGAGAAATATTTCCCGCTTTGGGTCGATCAGTTGTTATGTGTTGGGTTGGCAGTGGCAGTGGTTGGTTGTATATGGCGCGTAAGCCGTGACGGTATTGATTTGGAGCGTGCTCGATTTATCCTTATTCTTATTACATGGCAAATGACGACGCTGACCTTGTTTTTAAGCTGGATGCGCACCCATGTTGGCACTGAAAATAGCCGTTTATTGATGCCAAGCGTGGCATTGCCTGTTATTTTGGTAGCTGTTGGGTGGCTGGTGTTGTTGCCAGATCGCTGGCGACTTATTGCCGCGTGGTTGGCGGGTAGCGGTATGTTGGTCTTGGCGATCAGTGCACCTTGGCTTGTTATTCGCCCGGCTTTTGCCACGCCGATTGCGCTTGACCCTCAGCAGGTGGCGGTTTTTGGGGATGGGGCGAATGTGACTTTTGGTGGGCAAGTGCAGTTGCTGCATAGCGAATTTGTGCAATGGCGTGCACAAGCGGGCCAGCTGCTCAAATTGCGGCTATTTTGGGGCGCGACCCAACCTATCCCTAAAAGTTATCGTGTATTGCTTGAAGCGGTAGATTTGCACGGCGAGTTGATTGCACGTCGTCGTTTTATTCCCTTTCAAGGGCGGTTTGCTATGAATCGTTGGCAACCCCACGTTTATTTTCAAGATGATTATGATTTGCCTATCGATGTGACGGCTATGCGTGGGCCAGCTACAATTCAATTGGCTTTGCTAACCGATGATGTGCCGCCACGTTTACTCGAAATTCAGCCGAATGTTTTTAAATTTGAGTTGGGGCAGGTGAAGATTGTTAACGATATGATCGCCGTGCCACCGCCACAATCCCCCAATGTAACTGTAAATGCAAATTTTGGTGGGTTGATTGGCTTGCGGGGTTATGATTTGGCCCTAGAAGGTAGCCAAGCCTCGCTGCGTTTGTATTTCGCTGGTTTAAGCGATGCATCGACCTTGACAACGCCTTCGATTGATAAAAATTACACGTTATTTGTGCATGTGCTTGACCGTGATGGCAAATTGCTAGCGCAAAACGATGCCCAGCCATTGATGGGTAAATTTCCTACGCGATTGTGGGAGCCGAATGAGTTGGTTATTGAGCCACGAGATGTATCGTTGCCGACCCAAGCTGCCAAAATTTTGATTGGCTGGTATGACGCGGCGAATGGGCAGCGATTGCTCGCCAATAACCCTCATGGTGCACGCTGGCCTGCCGATGCCGTGCTAATTTGGGAGCGCTGATGAAAAAGAAGTTTTGTTTTGCTTTAATTGGCTGGCTGATCGTGTGGTTGACTTCAACATTATCGACTTCTGCCGAAATTAAATTGCCCGAAGGCTTGGTTGCAGAAGTGGTTGCAGCCGATTTTGAACAACCCACGGCTTTTGATTTTTTACCTGACGGTCGTATTTTAGTGGCTGAGCGAGGTGGTATGGTCAAAATCGTGAAAGATCAGGTCATTTATGCCCGTCCATTAGTTGATTTGCGTGCCCAAGTCAATATAGGTGGGTTAGATCGAGGGTTGATTGATGTGGCGGTTGATCCAAAATTTACCGCCAATGGTTATATTTATTTGCTTTATATTTATGATGCCCCTAACCAGAAAGCTGATGCTGATGAGCCGCGTAATGGGCGACTTGTGCGTTACACAGTCGTGAATGACGCCGCTGATCTCGATAGTGCCTTGGTGCTGCTCGATGATTACGTGGCAGATACCCGTAATCATGGGGTGGGTTCCATTCGTTTTGCCCCAAATGGCGCTATGTTTGTATCGTTGGGTGATGGGGCGATTTCTGAGCAAAAAACAGATTTGTCCTATCGCGCTCAAGACCTTAACTCATTAAATGGCAAGATTATTCGCATCGATCCTGCGACTGGCGCGGGTATACCCCCTAAATGGGGTGGGGCGAATGAGGCTGGTAACCCATTTTTTGACTCAGCTAATGCTAAGAGTGTTCGCTCACGAATTTGGTCATCAGGTTATCGAAACCCATTTCGCATGGGGGTGCATCCGTTGACAGGGATTCCAATTGTGGGTGATGTCGGTTGGAATAATGTTGAATCGTTGCAGCAGGCAACGGCTGGCAGTAACATGGGCTGGCCCTGTTTTGAGGGTGATCAGCCGCGATCTGAATATCAAGGCCATCCGGTTTGTCAAAAGCTTAAAGCAGATGATGTCACCTCGCCTTTTTATGCTTATTTGCACACTGGCACCAATGCATCAGTTACGGCAGGGGCATTTAATCCGGGCGGCAATTTGCCTGAGGCCATGCGGGGCGATTTTTTCTTTGCTGACTATTCCAAACAATTTATTAAAAGGGCTGTGGTTGATCAAAGTGGAAAATTTAAGGTTGTTGAAGGCTTTGGCGAAGGCATGGGAGAGCCTGTTGACCTTAAATTTTCACCCGATGGTAGGTTGTTTTACCTCTCCATTTTCTCCGGTGGGTTGCGACAAATACGCAATACTTTTGCAACTATTCAAGCGCCAGTGACCCCAGAAATTATTTGTGTGCAGGCCCCATGTGTTGCTTATGATGGAAATATTTTAGGGATAGCCCCTTTCACGTTAACCTTAAATTTCGCCTCTTTGATATCGACATCGCGCTTAGAAATCTCATCGACGCGCCAATTTTGGGCTGATTTTGGTGATGGCTCAGCCCCCATTTTGCTGAAGACAGGTGATACACAACTTCGACACATATATAATGTAGATGGTGATTATGTCTTGCGTGTCAGAAGTAATCAATCAGCAAAATGGTTTGAGCACCGGGTTGAGGTAGGAGCGGCTAAGCCTATTGTTGAGATCAAATCACCAACCCAGTTTGCGCAGGTGGTGGGTAATAGCACTGTGTCGTTCGAAGCGATTGCGCGTGATGCATTGGGGCAGGTATTGCCTAATGCACCGGTTTATTGGTGGGCGACGTTAATTAGTGCATCGGGGCGTGTGCCGTTGATCGATATTATGGGTGCAAAAGCCACTTGGGTGTTGCCTAAAAATCTGCCAGAAGATGCTCAAATTGAGGTAATTTGCGCCGTGTTGGGTACAAATTACCACGTTGGGTTTAAACAAATTACCCTGTTCTTGCGTTCAAGCGATGCTTATATTCGCACATGGTGGATCACGCGTGGTTATCCAAATCAAAGTATTGATAATGCGGCTTTAGGAGATGAAGCAACATTTATATTAGATTTAGAGGATAAAAAATTTCAATTAATTCATAGTTTTTCTCGAAATATCAATTTAAAATCTTATATTACACCAAATGAAGCAACATTTACCCAAGCGAATCATGTTGCTTATGCTTGGGTTTGGGTCGAGTCTCCTGATGATCGTAAGGCTTTGCTAGGCATGAATTCTGATGAAAGTTTGGCTGTTTGGCTAAACCAAAAAGAAGTATGGCGTAATCGAGTAAACAGGCCGTTTCCTGATGATTTGCGTGACTTTGATTTGCCACTTGTAACCTTACAAAAAGGCTTAAATAAATTACTTATTAAAGTGGCTCAAACGAATGCAAGTAATGCAACTTGGGGTTTTAAACTTCGTTTGTTAAATCCTGATGGCTCGCAAATGTTAGATGTTAATCCAATTGTGCATCCGTTTGATACATTTTTGCAAAACAAAGAGTAAAATTGCCCCGTAATGAAACTGTCTTGCTTACAAGAGAACCTCGCTAAGGCGTTGAATATTGTTGGGCGTGCTGTTGCGCCCCGCACTGCAACTTTACCTGTATTAACTCATATTTTACTTGCTAGCGATAACGGAAGATTGCGAGTAAGTGCAACTAATCTGGAATTAGGCGTTAATTGTTGGATTGGGGCAAAAGTTGAAGATGAAGGCGCAATTACATTGCCCGCACGAACTTTGACTGAACTTGTATCTTTATTGCCCTCTGATCGCATTGATCTTGAATTGAATAACAGGACACAGGCTGTTCGGGTGCATTGCAGCAAAACGGATACCAATATTAAAGGTATTGATGCACAAGAATTTCCAATTGTGCCCATTTTTGACCCTGAGGGTGCAATTTATGTACATGCTGATGTTTTACGCAAACTGATTGCTAAAACAGTATTTGCCGCAGCTACTGATGAAAGCAGGCCGATGTTAACTGGTGTTTTGATTCGAATGAATGAGAATCGTATTACATTGTTTGCTTCGGATGGATTTCGGTTAAGTGTTTGCAGTGGGCAATTGGCCCAACCTATCACCGAACCGCGTCAAGTGCTTGTCCCTGCCAAAACATTAGCAGAAGTTGGGCGTATTGTAGGTGACCAACAAGTCCCTGTTGCTATTGCGATCACACCGGCGCGTGGACAAATCTTGTTTCATCTTGAGAATATTGATGTGGTTTCTCAACTCATTGATCAAAAATTCCCTGAGGTTGAGGCACTGATTCCCAAGAAATATGAAACATTGACAGTACTAAATACTGCAGATTTATTAAAAGCTTGTAAACAGGCCAGTATTTTTGCGCGAGATGCGTCAGATGTCGTTCGCGTGCGTATTACACCAAGTGAGGCTGGTGAAGGTAGTACGGTTGATATTGCTGCTCGTGCAGACGAGAAGGGCGACAACATGAATGAATTGGAAGCTTCATGCACCGGCGTTCCTATCGAAATTGGTTTTAATGTCAAGTTTTTGATCGATGTTTTATCAGTTATTGAAACGCCACAAGTATCTTTAAGCACCGTAACGCCTAAAAGCCCCGGCTTGTTTAAAGGGTTAGGTGATGAAAGTTTTCAGCATATTGTGATGCCAATTAATTTACCGAAATCTTAGATGCTGTATTTAATATTAATGCAAAATGTTATTAATATTATGGATATAAATCTAAATCAGATAATTTTGTTACTTTTAATTGTGAATAGAAGTGTGTTAATTTACGGCTAAGTTCTCAGTCCATTAGTCTTGACATAATAAAGAAGGTTGGATAAGAGCAGCAATTGCAGAATGACAGGCTTGGGTCAAAAAAGCAAGCACATTGCGATTTTGTAATTGCAGTGTGCTTTTGATCGTTAAAATGACTGAAACATAGCTGCTACTGGTGGTGCTTTGCGTTCTAAAACTCCTACGTCGCGATAACACAACTGTTTTTTTATCGTTGCTAAACTGTTATACGCACTCCACCGATCTGAGCCAACAATGCCTACATAATAATCTGCCCCAGCAGCTTCTGCCATCTGGTTTGGCCTCGGGTTTTAATCCTTATGAACACGGCTAACAATTTTGTCGTCGCCCTTCGCATCCAAAATCGCTGGCGTATCTCACGCCAACCTGTTTCGTCGATATGGACGCTGCAACTATTTTTAATTTCAGCCTCAGTTTTTTTACGATGTCTTCAAGTGCAGCGCTCACCTGATTTTCTAATCGACTCACACTGCCTAACCCTATCTCTAGACCAAATAAGCCGCCAAGTGCCTGTTGCGTTTCGGGTTAGCTTAGCCCAAACTTACCGCTTAAATACCCAACTGTCGCCTCGATACTCACTCCAAATTCACCTTTAGGCATACCCAGTCGCCTTTCTGTTTGCGTCAGCTTGCCACAACATACGCATTTCAAAGTATATCGTTGAAACTCAGTAATATGTGGTTTGACAACAGGGATGTCGCTCACCTGATGACGTTGGGGTGATTCATCTTGACCTAGCAGCACACTTCCGCATTCGATACAACTCACAGGCCGGCTGATCACGATTTTGTTTACTTCGTTACTTGGCTTGAGTGCCTGTTAGTAATCTTTATTCCTAGGCTATTCCTAGGCTCCCCACCTTGTGATTTGCCAGCCACTTCCTTTTTTAATTGACCGATTTATTGTCCACGGTTGGTCACTTGAGGGCGGTTTTGTGAGTTTTGCTTGTTTTGTTCTTCTCGTTTCTCTAATCGTGTCGGCCGTGATTCAAGCAATGCTTTTACTATTGTGGGGGTTTTATCCCAACCTTCAACGTTAATTCCGGTTGGCACCTGTTGCTCACTCGTTTTATCTACTCTCTATCAAATTTTTTTTATGTCAAGTGCCAATCTTAGCTTCTTTTACTCATGTTTCGCTGTTGTTGCGGTTCTTATTGCAAAAATGGTATAGCTGAACGCTTACAAATTCTTTTTATAATGATTTTGCTTTTAGAATATAGATATGCCTTGGATCAAAATGATACCTCCACAACATGCAACAGATGAATTACGGCGTGTTTATAACGAAATTTATGATTTATACCCCGGTGAATATAAAAAAAGTGTGCCAGCATTAATGAACCCTGATGGGAGCGAAGATAGTATTACAGCTGCGCATAGTTTAATTCCTGAGGCGATGCGACATATTATGTCGGCTTATGGTGTATTGTTGCAACCTGATTTACCGCTTACTCGTAGACAACATGAATTGATTGCATCGGTTGTGTCATTACAAAACCATTGTTTTTACTGAACAGAAAGCCATACCGAGTTCTTACGTCGTGTTTCGCTCGATGAAGAATTCGTTGTCGCGTTGCGGCAAAACCCAGAGCAAGTTGATTTAAATGAGCAAGATCGTGCCATCGTGGCTTTTGTTATCCGTTTAACCAAACAACCATCAAGCATGATAGAGGATGATGTTAAAGGACTACGTGCAGTTGGTTTTACAGATCAAGCAATTTTGCAAATTACTATGATCGCTGCATGGTTTAACTATATTAACCGTGTTGCAGATGCACTAGGATTAGGAAAATCGAGCAACTAAGGGCAGTTAAGGAGTGAGATTGTGACAACAAAATCCCCACAGTTAGTACGGGTTGTGCTAAGTTTGGCAGGCGTGGCGCTTGCATTGCATCTTATTGAGCAAATCTGGAACTTTAGCTTGCGCCTAGGTAGTTTGGTGTCGATTTTGGCGGGTGCTTGGTATTTATCGGTATTAGCACGACCATTAATCGGCCTATTAGGTCAGTTGCGTGTTCCTCGACGTTTGTTAAATATTTTGCAGCCAAAAATTGGGTCTCATGCTGTCGCCCGCATAGGTGATATGCGTTTGCCGTTTGGCATCCCCGTCGCAATTTCATATTTGGCATTGTTAATTGTTATTATTGGCATTGTCGGTATTGGCGCAACATCGATCATTCCGCAAGTGGTTGATTTGGTAAATCGTGCCCCTGATATTTATGCCACATTGCCTATGCGTTTAGTTGAGGTGAGCGGGAACATTGCAGCAAGTTTAAATTTGGATGTCGTTGCAATTGATCAGTTAATACGCTCGCAAAATATTAGTGGGCAAATTAGTCAAGTCGCTACAATTTTGGGCCAGCAATTGTTGTTGTTTTTAACGGGTGTTGGCTCTTTTTTAACCCAACTGTTGTTGTCTATTATTCTGAGTATTTATATTACGATGGAAGGACGGCAATTGCACGACGATTTTTTTAAAGTGTTGCCAAAGGCTGCCCATGAAACAGCAACTGCGGCCATTACCCAAATTACCCGTGCATTTGAAGGATATTTGCGAGGTGCTTTGTTAGCCGCAGCCATTGAAGGCACAATGTGTTTTATGGCCTTAACGGTTTTTAGGGTGAACTATGCATTGCCAACAGCAGCACTTTATTTTGTGGTGAATTTGGTGCCGTTGGTCGGCTCACCCTTGGGCATGATTACGGTGTTTTTAGTAACCTTGTTTGCTAACCCTGCTGCCTTGCTTTGGGTGATGGTGACACTCGTTTGCAGCAATTTAATCAATGCTTATGTCATTACCCCGCGGGTGATGAGTGGGGCGGTAGGGGTTCCCAGTATTTTGGCGCTGCTTTCGACAACTGTTGGTGTGCAGTTATTTGGTTTTTGGGGGCTGATCTTTGGCACGCCGGTAACGGGCGCGGCTTATGCTTTTGTGATGAATTTCTTAGTGCCACGAGCGCGGGGGGAATTAGTACATGAATCTGCTGAAGTTAGCCCAGTCATCTCACCCGTTAGCGAGCCTCGACCAACATCAATACCCCATAGCCAGATTGCCCATTCATCGAAAAGTTGATGCGTAAGCGCCAAGAGCCAGCTTGACTAAAGATCAGATCATTGGCGCGATAACTGCCATCGGCCTGATGCACAATGCTTTGTTCAAGGGCTGTGCCGGCGGTGTTTGGGCTGATGAGTAGCGTGGGCGAGATGATCGTAAGCGTATTGGTGCGGGTATTGAGTGGGATTAATGTCAGGCTGCTGGGAGTGTTGGCTTTGGGGGGGTAAGGGGCAAATTTAAAGGTAAGGGCTGTGCCATCAATGACCTGTGTGCCTATGCCATTGGTGTTAAATTGTACGGCAATTGAGGCAATTTGATCTGGGCTAGGATCTGCAATATTGATAGGACTAGGATTCTCATTGTGTGTTTGTTGCCATCGGGTCAACCCAATTCCGATGGCGATAAAAATGAATGTAAAGAAAACCGAAACCCCAATGAGGCGCAAGGCCACTTTTTGCATCTTACACCTTATGTGACATTTGGAAAACCTCGGCGATTTCACGCAAGGCTTTTTCGCGTTCTTGTGTATCATCGCCACGAATGGCAGACGTAACGCAAGTATTTAAATGGTTTTCTAAAATGATCTCGCTGACTTTGTTTAGGGCAGATTGAATTGCGCTAATTTGGCGGATGATGTCAATGCAATAGGCATCTTCGTCAACCAT
>JAGWYZ010000245.1 GCA_018969115.1 Chloroflexota bacterium
GCCGCCCCATAACAACGCTGAGATAGTGATTTCGGCATTCGTTTTGTCTAAATATGCTCTCTGATTTGATAAAACCACGTAATTTCAGCTGACAAAAAAGTGAAATTTGATTTAAGAAACACTCTCTAATAGCAAATAGCAGCGAATAGCAGTGGTATTGGGGTTGCCGTCATTGACAGTAGTGTGTCGCCAACACTTGATTTAGCCAACTGTATTCCCAAATATGTTGATATCAATATCGTGGTGTCGCCTCTAATGTCAACATCATTGATGTCAAAGTAAGTGATTGTTATGGTGACGGGTGTGTGTCTCATGTGGTGGCTGGCATGCAATGGGTGTTAAGCAATAAAGCAGCCTATAACATTCGGGTGGTTAATATTTTATTAAATCAGACTGTAACAGAGTCTTATCACACCAGCCTGTTAGCCGCTGTCGCAGAAATTCTTTGGTTCAATAAGATTGTCGTGGTTGTGTCGGCATGTAATATTGCCGATTGCAACCTTCATCCCCCAGTCAACGACCCATTTGTGATTACCGTTGGTGCATTAAATAAATGAGGGATGGCCATCCCCAATGAGGCCATCCCAATGATAATTTTGTGGCATTATTTTTGGGGTTTGGGCAAATAAGCGATGGCATGAGCAAGCCCGACTTGGTTGCACCCAAGGTCAATATTATTTCAACTCGTAAATGTGACAAGCACAACAAGCGCCAGCAGAGGCACACGATCAGCAATCAGCTCAATACGTCATACAAGCAAGGTATTGGCCCGCATGTAAGCTGGAACAGCACTTTCTGGGGTGATTAACATCTCATCTCAGTGAGGTTGCCAAAATGAATGGCCCTGTACTCATGTCAGCGAGCACAGGGCTATTCATTTTGGCAACCTCATTGACTCCATTTCATGCCGTTTTGTGCTTAAACAAGGCTTAACAATATGATCTATAATCATGTTTGTGACAGCAGCATCGTTTAAAAAAACCTTCAGACGTGATTGGCGTGATTGGATCACGTTTGTCTTATTCGCGGGCCCCAATTTACTGCTCTTTGTTATTTTTACCTACTACCCACTCATTCGCAATTTTTTGTTATCTTTTCAAGAATACAACCCTATTATTGATAAAGGAGAATGGGTAGGATTTAACAACTATGTTGATATTCTGATTCAAGACACCCAAATGACAAGAATCATGCAAAATACGCTGGTCTTCACTGTTTCGGTGGTGGCGCTTATTTTGGTCTTGGGTTTATTGACCGCTTTGCTGTTAAACCAAAAATTACGTTTTCGTAATGGCGTGCGCAGTATGTTGTTTTCGCCTGCGGTGTTAGCCGGCTCAGCCGTAGCGGTCATCTGGTTGTATATTTTCGATTATCGCTTCGGTCTGTTTTTCCAAGTTCTTAAATATTTTGGTATCAATTCGCCCAAATGGTTGCTCGACCCACAATGGGCCATGATTTCGCTGATCATTGTCTATGTTTGGAAAAACTTGGGTTATGCAACTGTCATCTACATTGCTGGGTTACAAGCCATTCCTGCAGATTTATATGAAGCCGCACGAGTTGATGGCGCTGGGGCATGGCAACGCTTTCGCAACGTCACCTTGCCCGGCCTTTCCCCCGTCACTTTCTTTTTAGGTGTTACTAGTGTGCTCAACTCATTTCAATCCTTCGAAATTATCAACGTGCTGACCCGAGGTGGGCCTGTAAATGCCACCAATGTATTGGTCTATCGGCTTTACGAACAAGGGTTTACCGAAATTCAAAATTACGGACGCGCTTCTGTGGTTGCTACTTTGTTATTTGTTATTATGTTTATTCTCACGCTCATACAACTTCGGGCCATTGAACGTCGGGTAAGCTATGCCTAAATAAAGGGATGAAGGATGAAGGGTGAGAGATGAAAATTTAAGCATCTTCTCTCTTTATCTTTTATCCTTCATCCTTTATCCTTCATCCTTTATCCTTCATCCTTTATCCTTCATCCTTTATCCTTTCAAAATGGGAATATCTGCACAAAAAACCATTAACCATGTGTTCGGCTATATTGGAATGGCCATCCTCGTCATTATTATCGGGGTGCCATTGCTATGGCTGGTGTCTGGTTCAATGAAAACTAACCCTGAGTTTTACACCGCGACCCCATCACTTATTCCAGAGCGTATTCATCTTGATAATTTTTATAAAGCATGGAATCAAGCCAGTTTCGGCAGCTATTACATCAATAGTATTGTCACTACTTTGATTGGGGCTAGTGCCGAGATTATTATGGCTGTAACAACGGCCTATGCCTTGGTATTTGTACGGTTCCCATTCCGCAATTTTGTGTTTGTGATGTTGTTGGTGGCATTGATGGTGCCTGAGCAGGTGGTTATTTTGCCCAACTTTTTAACCATTGCCGATATGGGGTTGCTTGTTACATCAAGCCGAGACTTAAGTACGCAAGATTACATTCGTGGGTGGCTTGCCATTATCTTACCGGGTGCAAGTATTGCCTTTGGCACATTTTTGCTGCGGCAATATTTCCGCACTGTGCCTGCCGATTTGGTAGATGCCGCAAAAGTAGATGGCGCAAGCCACTGGACAACGATGATGAAGGTTATTGCACCTGTCGCCACACCAGCCATTGCCACGACGGGCTTGTTGTCGTTTACTGCCAAATGGAATGAGTATTTGTGGCCCCTCATTGTGACCTTTAGCGATAGATTGCGCACATTGCCTATCGCTATGCGTCGGTTGCTCGATGCCGAAGGCAATGCTGAATGGGGCGTAGTAATGGCCGCCGCTATTTTTGTGGTATTGCCCGTTATTTTAGTGTTTTTATATGCTCAACGCTATGTGGTGGATGGTCTCGCCAGCGGAGCAGTAAAAGGATAGAGGTTAATGGTTGATGATTCATAATGATCGTTAACCATTAAAAAAAGAGGAATATAAAAAATGAAAACAATTACCCGAAGAAATTTATTGAAAGGAATTGGAATTGGAGCCGGTGCCGCCGCATTGGCCGCATGTGCCGCCCCAACCGCCATGCCACCGGCCAAACCTGCTGAGCCAGCCAAGCCAGCAGATGCCAAGCCTGCCGCCCCAGCTGTCGTCAACAACCCCGGCAGCGCTGTCACAATTGTTCATTGGGGCTTTAGCGGTGGCAACCTAGAAAAGCGCGAAAAAGAATTAGCCACCAAGTTTAATGACAGCCAAAAAGATGTTAAAGTTGACATTCAAGTGCAAGGTAGCTACGAAGAAACCGCCAACAAATTGACGGCATCGCTAGCCGCCAAACAAGCCCCAGATATCGTGTTACTGTCGGATGTATGGTGGTTTAAGTTTGCCCGTGCTAAAGCATTATTGGCACTCAACGATGCGGTTGCAGGCGAAAAGGGCATCGATGCCAACGACTTTGTGCCCTCACTTTGGAATGAAGGATTAGTCAAAGGTGCACAACATTGGATTCCATTTGCCCGTAGCACCCCTTTGTTTTATTACAATAAGACCATGTTTAAAGAGGCCGGCATTGACAAGGTACCCGACACTTGGCAAGGCTTGGTTGACCTCGCCCCCAAACTGGTGAAGAAAGATGGTGATAACATCAAAGTGTCGTTGTTCTCACATCCAGATGGCGCAAGCTATATTGCTTGGTTGTTCCAATGCGTGGCGTGGCAATTTGGCGGTGGTTATAGCGATGCTAAGTTGACCAAGTATGAGTTGCTCAATCCCGATACTATTCGTGCTGGGCAATTTTATGCCGATAGTGTTAACAAAGGCAAATGGGCTGTTTTGTCGAAAGACCCTCAAAAAGACTTCATTTCTGGGTTAACGGCTACTACGATTATGTCCACTGGTTCATTGGGTGGTGTGGTTACCGATGCTAAGTTTGATGTTGGAACTGCCTTCTTGCCGATGGAAAAGCAATTTGGTTGCTGCACCGGTGGTTCAGGCTTGGCAATTCCGGTGACAACACCCAAAGAAAAAGTGCAAGCTGCGATGAAATATATTGCTTATGCCACTGGTAATGATGGTGGCGCATTCTGGGCGCAGAACAGCGGTTATATGCCAGTGCGCAAGAGCACAGCAGACACCCAAAACTATAAGGATTTCTTTGCTAAGAATCCTCAGTTTAAGACTGCTGTTGACCAATTGCCCAAGACCCGCCCACAAGATGCCGCCCGCAATTATGTGCCGGGTGGTGACAATATCATTGGTAAAGGCTTAGAGCGCATCATCGTCGGCAAAGAAAATGTCGAAGCTGTGTGGAAAGATATTACGGCTCAACTTGAGAAAGAAGGTGAACCCGTAAAGAAAGATATTGCTGCATTGCTTGGCTAGTTGGTTGCGACAAGGAGACAGGGTGAGGGTGACTTTGTCACCCCCTCACCTTGTCACCCTCTCACTTGATAGGCCGCCCTGCGTATAATGGGCAGAGGCCATCATGACTTCGATACATACAATTGACTTACACTTTCTCGGCTCATCTGAATCAACAGCAGCATTCTTGATTATTGGTCCTAGTGGGCCAGTGCTGGTTGAATGTGGCCCAGGCTCTACGCTTAATACGCTTGTTGCCGGTTTGGCGCAATATAGCGTAAAGCCCAGCGATATTAAGGATGTGCTGCTCACACACATACACCTTGATCATGGTGGTGCGGCTGGCTGGTGGGCACAGCAAGGGGCACGCATCCATGTGCATCATTTTGGCGCACCCCATCTTATCGACCCCTCAAAACTATTGGTCAGCGCCCAACGCATTTATGGCGACAAAATGCAAATGTTATGGGGTGATTATTTGGCTTCACCTGCTGATAAAGTTAACGCCTTGCATGATGGTGATGTAGTCAACGCCGGCGGTCTACAATTTAATGTGATTGAAACACCCGGCCATGCCATGCATCATATGGCTTATCAGTTGGGTGATATTGCTTTTGTCGGCGATGTTGGTGGCATGAGAATCAGCGCTCGCAATCATATTCGGTTGCCCACCCCTCCACCCGAATTTCAGCGCGAAGTATGGCAGGCCAGCGCCCGTAAAATGCGTGCCAAAGGCTTCTCGCGCATTTACCTCACCCATTTTGGTCTTTTAGATGGCCCAGAGGTTGTCGCTGTGCATTGGACCTCGGTTGAGGCTTTGGCTGATATTTATGCCAATTTTGTTTATAAGCAAATTGTTAGCGGGGCAGATCGCGATACGATTGTGCAGCGATTTGTAGCGTGGGAAAAACAACGGATGCAGGCTGATCATATGAGTGAGGCCGACCTTGAGCTATATAACGGCGTTGGCCCTACCGATATGTCTGCCGATGGCATTATGCGTTATTGGAAAAAGAAAATGGGATCTTCGTAATTTTAAGGGGGCGAGATTGATATAATCCGCCCTAGAATGACCTCTCATTTACACGTATCCTCACATCCGCTTATGCAGCACAAAATGTCGCTGTTACGCAACAAAGAAACTGAAACCAAAAAATTCCGCGAACTCGTATCAGAAATCGGCACGATGCTGATGATTGAAGCGACAACAGACCTGCCTACTGTCGAAACCTTTGTCGAAACGCCAATGGGCATGGCAAAATGCAATCGGTTAAGTGAGCGAATTGGCTTAGTGCCTATTTTACGGGCTGGGTTGGGCATGGTTGATGGCGCGTTGCAAATGCTGCCACACTGTGAAGTGTGGCATATTGGCTTGTATCGCGATGAAAAAACGTTGCGCCCAGTTGAATATTACAACAAACTGCCGAATAAAGCCACTGTGCAAGTGTGTATTGTGCTCGACCCAATGTTAGCCACAGGAGGCAGCGCTTCTGCTACTATCGATATACTCAAGCGTTGGGGGGCAGAACGTATTAAATATGTGGGCATTATTGGCGCACCTGAAGGTGTAGCGCGACTGCAAAAAGATCATCCAGACGTGCAAATTTATCTCGGTGCACTCGATGAGAAACTGAATGACATTGGCTACATTGTGCCCGGTTTGGGTGATGCGGGCGATCGTCAATTTGGCACAGGCTAGAGGGAAATTTGAAATTTAGAATTAAAAATGTATCATCTCAATAATTTGAGGTAAACCCCAAAGATGTAATGCCAAACGCACTATGTGACCATTGAAGTTAAGAGGGTGTTCCTTAAATCAAATTTCACTTTTTTGTCAGCTGAAATTACGTGGTTTTATCAAATCAGAGAGCATATTTAGACAAAACGAATGCCGAAATCACTATCTCAGCGTTGTTATGGGGCGGCAAAGCCGCCCCATAACAACGCTG
>JAGWYZ010000015.1 GCA_018969115.1 Chloroflexota bacterium
TGAGAGTCAGCACCAGAGGCTAACTCAATTTGTCGCGCTAGCTCGATAGCATCTTCAAAGGCTAATTTTGTGCCGCTGCCGATGGAGAAATGGGTGGTATGGGCCGCATCCCCCATCAACACTACCGGCGCACGCCCGTTGTGATGCACCCAATTGTGGCAAATGATGCGTGGGAATTTGATCCATGAGGCCGAGCCGCGCAAGTGGGCGGCGTTTGAGATGAGCGGGTTGCCGTCGAGATAATCGGCAAAAATGCGCTCACAATAGGCAATGCCATCCTCTTTGCTCATCTTGTCGATCCCGGCTTTTAGCCACACCTCTTCGGGCGTTTCGACAATAAAGGTGCTGGTGTGTTCGTCAAATTTATAGGCGTGGGCCTGAAACCAACCGTGTTCAGTTTCGACAAAGGCGAAGGTGAAGGCCTGAAACAATTTTTGGGTACCAAGCCACACAAAACGACATTTGCGGGTGTCGATATCGGGCTTAAACACCGTGGCATATTTGTTGCGGATGCGGCTGTTGAGGCCATCGCTGGCGATAATGAGGTCGGCATCGTAATTGGTGTCGCTCAACACTTCGGTTTCAAATACCAAATTCACCCCAAGTTGGGCGCAGCGGGCCTGTAAAATATTGAGTAAATGTTTGCGCCCAATGCCGCAAAAGCCATGCCCACCCGATCGAACAGTGCGCCCTTTATAGTGAATTTCGATGTCGTCCCAATGGTTAAAGCTCTGTAAAATCTCGTCATGCGTCTCACGGTCAGCCACTTTCAGGTTGTCCATGGTCTTATCGCTAAAAACCACGCCCCAGCCAAAGGTGTCGCCCGGCTTGTTACGTTCAATCACGGTAATGTCGTGATTTGGGTTTTGCTTTTTCATCAGCAATGCGAAATAAAGACCGGCGGCGCCACCGCCTAAACAAGTAATACGCATATGTTTACCTCAATAGTGTTGTTAAAAAGTGTTGTTAAAAAAATAAGATTACGCTTAATACATTAGCACAAATTTTTAAACGATGAAATCGGTATTTGAGATCTGAAAGAAACATAGGACTTACGTAAATCAAAAATTTTCACTACAAAGAACACAAAGATCGCAAAGAAAAAGATAAAATTTGCTTCATCTTTGAGGTCTTTGAGTTCTTCGCGGTAAAAAAATTAAGTTATGCATAAGTCCTAAAACAAACAAGACAATAATCACCGTCATGAATGATACAGCAATGCCAACGTAATAAACAGACACGGTATCGTAAAGCGCGTTAAGACACTAATTTTTGGCGCGAAAGCATTAAGAGTGCCAGCAATGACAACAATTGGCAAACCAATTGCACAACTGGCAATAGCCAACGCCCAGCGGCCTCAAAGCCTTGGCCGACTGCCCAAGGCAGCACCATTGCCCCAAAATTCGCCACAATGAATAAGAAACTGGTTAGGGTTGCCACATTTTTTACTTGCCCACCCAAAAAGGTCAGCATGGTTGGGTAAAGTGGCGCGACCCCTAATCCCACCAAGCCAACCCCAAGCCAAATGATGAGGCTGGGGGCCGACAACAACATGAATAACGAGCCAACCGCGGTGATGACGATGCCAAGCACCAGCAATTGAAATGGGCGGATGCGGGTGGCGAGAGGAATCGAAAGCAAGCGCCCAAAGGTAAACCACAACCAAAACGAAGAGGCCAATGTGCCGGCGGTCGAGGTCGCATCCATGCCCATCAACACGCCGAAATTAAAGGTCCAACCCACCATCAGCAACTCAGCGCCGACGGCCAAAAAGGCAAAGACACCCGCCGCCACCCAAAAACGCAATGGGATTTTTTCGGCTGGTTGGGTGGCGCTGGGGGCTGTTGTTGGGTTGATGGGCAGGTGGCTGGGGCTGATGATGCGTGACACCCATAGCAACATGGGCAAAATACACAGCGCTGCCAGCCAAAAGGCCCAATTCACCCCCGCCGTGCGCTGCAATGACTGCGCCACTAATAACGGTGAGAAGATGGAACCGACCCCAAACATCAGGTGTAGCCCATTCATATAGGGGCCAACCCGCGCCCCATGCACCCATACGATCAGTGTGTTGGTGCTGACATCGACCAAACATTCGGCGATGCCGAAGGTGAATAAAACGACGATGAGCACCCACAATGAGGTGACGAGTGGCATAACCGCTAACAAGGACATCATGCCGATAAAGCCGATGACGATGACGATGTGCCCACGCATACGCCCCAGCAGCGCCCCTGCAATGGCCGAGCCAACCATGCGCCCCAATGCGCCAAACACAAAGATGATGCTGACATTGCTGAGTGAGACGCCGGTATTGGTGGCCAAGGTTGAGATGGATGGGCCAACCAAGGCCCCGGCCAACCCTAGCACAATAAAGGCAATGAAATAGGTGAGGGTTTGGCGCATTTGCAAACGTGCGCTGGGCGCTGTTGGGTTAAGCGCGGCAATAAGTGAAGTCATAAGGGCGGCGATTGTGCCATAACACAAATAGATATACAATTTACCTATGAACTGGTCATCTATCTCTGACGAAACTGCTCGACTTTTGCAAGATTTGCTGCGGTTTAACACCACGAACCCGCCTGGCAACGAAACCCCGTGTATCAATTACATTGCTGAAACCCTACACTGCGAGGGCATCGACTCGGTTGTGCTAGAGAGCGCCCCCGGGCGCGGCAACCTTGTGGCGCGGCTGAAGGGTGATGGTTCATTGCCGCCGCTGATGTTGTTTGGGCATGTTGATGTTGTGCCCGCTGAAGCTGCTAAATGGCAGCGTGACCCATTTAGCGGCGATTTGATTGATGGCGTTATTTGGGGGCGCGGTGCCACCGACATGAAGCATATGGTCGCTATGAATTTGATGACCTTTATGCAGCTAAAGCGCCAAAATGTGCCACTAAAGCGCGATGTGATTTTTATGGCTAACGCCGATGAAGAAGTGGGTGGAACTTATGGCGCATTGTGGATGGTGCAAAATCACCCTGACCTTATTCGCGCCGAATATGCCTTGACCGAAGGCGGCGCAACCAGCATCGAAATTGACGGCAAAAGCTTTTTTGTGTGCAGCACCGGTGAAAAAGGCGCAGCCCGATTTACCTTGCGTGGGCGCGGCAAACCCGGGCACGCCTCGCAACCGCATATGCAAAATTCAATTTTGCCGCTGTCAAAGGCCTTGGTGAAGGTGATGGAGAGCAAATTACCATTGCGCATTACTGCCACTACCCGCTCATTTATTGAATCATTGGCGACAAATGTTAACCCGGGGCTGGCTGAAATGTTGCGCGGGGTGCTTGATCCTGCCCTGCACGACGATGCCGTCGCCGAGTTGCCCTTCCCCGAACCTATTTTGCGCCGCTTAAACGCCATGTGCCGCGACACCGCCACCCCAACGATTTTGCAAGCTGGCAGCAAAATTAATGTCATTCCGGCTGAGGCCGAGGCGCAGGTCGATTGCCGTGTGTTGCCGGGCACTACGCCCGAATCGATTGACCGTGATGTGCGGGCCATTCTCGGCCCGGCCCTCGCCAGTGGCGAGCTTGAGCTTGAGTTTGGGCGTTTTAGCCCCGGCATCGAGAGCGACCCGTCGTCGCCATTGCTCGAGGTAATTAAGTCATCGGTGGCTGAGCATACCGGTGGCGGCATCGTCATTCCGGGTCTTATTACCGGCGGCACCGATGCGCGGCACGTCACCAAACTTGGCACCAAGGTGTATGGCTTCATCCCTACCCGTTACGAGGGGCCACACATGATGGGTCTCGCCCACGCGCATGATGAGCGCATCAGTGTTGCCAACCTCACCTTTGGCACACAGGTGATTTATGATGTGACGCATAAGTTTTGTGCATAATTGGTTTAAGGCTAATGCGTAATTTCATTGGTAAATTGGATAGATCTTGTAGGAGGAAGTCATTTGGCGCAAAATATAACCATAATGGAACGATATGGCAAACTTGAAGACCATGATCGCTCTTTTGATATCCAGTTTTGGCAAGCCCAAAGCGCTCAGGATCGAATGACAGCGACTTGGGAGATGATTGTTCATGCTTATCGGGTTAAAGGCATAGATGTTCATAAACTCCGACTTCAGCGAACTGTTGAGAATTTTCAACGACAGCGGCGTTAGATATTTGGTGATTGGTGGATATGCTGTAATTCAGCATTCAGAACCCCGATTTACTAAAGATCTTGATATTTGGATAGCCACTGACCTTGATAATGCTAAAGCTGTGTATAAAGCTTTAAAAGCGTTTGGCGCACCACTCGAAAATCTGACAGAAAGAGATTTTTCAGAGGAAGGGTATTTTTACCAAATGGGGAATCCGCCAGTACGCGTAGACGTAATGATGGGCGTGCCGGGTGTTAAATTTGAAGATGCATGGATTCGTCAGGTTGAGTTCACATTCGGTGAATTGCAAGTTCGTTTTATTTCAAAAGCCGATTTAATAACAGCAAAATTAGCATCTGCAAGACCCCAAGATTTAATGGACGTAGAAAATCTTGGGGGAGTTATAAAACGTAAAAAAGTGATTAGTAAACGTAAACAAAAATGAAAATCTTTGTTCTCTAATTAAGAGTCAGCCAATTTATGACCATTGTAGTAACAGGTGCGGCGGGTAAAACCGGGCTGGCGGTGGTGGCGGCTTTGGCGCGGGCGAATGTGGCTGTGCGGGCCTTGGTGCATCGCCTAGACCAAGCCGGTAGGTTGATGCAGTGGGGGGCGGCTGAGGCGCAAGTATGCAACTTGTATAGCGCCGACGATTTGCGGGCTGGCTTCGCCCAAGCCCGCGCCGTGTATCACATTTGCCCAAATGTTAGCCCTGACGAAGTGCAAATTGGGGTAAATGTGATTGCGGCAGCCAAACAGGCTGGGGTTGCACAGGTGGTTTATCACTCGGTGCTGCATCCCCAAACCCAAGCGATGCCACATCATTGGCATAAACTGCGGGTTGAGGAGGCGCTATTTGCATCGGGTCTCGATGTCACTATTTTGCAGCCGACGGCCTATATGCAAAATTTGTTGGCGAATTGGGGGCGGATCAGCCAAGAAGGTATTTTGCGCAACCCATATCCCATTGAAACACGCTTGAGTTTGGTTGACTTGGCAGATGTGGCTGAGGTTGCGGCCCGGGTGCTGACCGAGCCGGGGCATGTTGGGGCGATGTATGAGTTAGTCGGCACACCCGCCCTCAGCCAAACGCAAGTGGCCGAAGTGTTAAGCGAGGTGTTGGGGCGGCCTGTGCGCGCCGAGGCCGAGCCGATTGGGGCATGGGCAGCGCGGGCGACAGGGCTAGGCCCAGCGCAGCGCGAGACCTTGGTGCAGATGTTTGCGTATTATGCGCGGCATGGGCTGATTGGCAACCCAAAGGTGTTGGGCTGGCTTTTGGGGCGTGTGCCAACAACGTTGCGGGCATTTGCGCAGATGGCTGTGTAGTATATTTTGCATATGTCAACACATCATTTAATCATTCGGCGCGCTCGACTACGGCGACAACAAGGCCTGTGCGATATTGCCATTCACGATGGGCGCATTGCGGCCATTACCGAGCATATTGACGGCACTGCCGTGCAAGAAATTGACGTCAATGGCGGGTTAGTGACCGAGTCGTTTGTTGACCCGCATTTGCATTTATGTAAAGTATATACGCTAATGCGTATGGACACTGGCGCGGTCGGCGATTATCACGGCGAGGGTATGGGCAAGGCCATGTCCGCCATCGAGGCGGCGGCGCGGGTAAAGGCCGATTATCATGAGTCATGGATTTATGACAATGTGAAGCGCAATTTGGATTTGGCGCTGAAATATGGCAACACCCACAAACGGGCGTTAGTCGATGTGGACAGCAAAGCCAAACTCGAAGGGATCAAGGCCGTGCTGCGTGCGCGTGAGGCATTTAAAGGCCGCGTAGATTTGCAAGTGGTAGCGTTTGCCCAAGATGGCATTGTGCGCGAGGCGGGCGCGGCTGAGCTAATGCGCCAAGCGATGGAAATGGGCGCAGATGTGGTGGGCGGCATCCCTTGGCTTGAATATACGGCAGAAGATCGGGCCGAGCATGTGAAATTTTGTTTTGACTTGGCGCAAGAATTTAACGCCGATGTGTCATTTTTGGTCGATGATGTGGGCGACGCCGAGTCGCGCACGATTGAAGAGATGGCAGTGGCGGCGATTAAACGTGGCTGGCAAGGCCGCGTCTTGGCGCATCATGCCCGTGCGATGGCCTTGTATTCACCGCCCTATATGCAAAAACTCATCGCTCTGCTCAAAAAAGCCGACCTGAGTGTGGTGACTGACCCGCACACCGGCCCGCTTCATGCGCGGGTAAAAGAATTGTTGGCAGCTGGTGTGAATGTGTGCTTAGGGCAAGATGATGTCTCGGATTCGTATTACCCATTTGGGCGCAATAATATGCTGGAGGTGGCATTTTTGGCAGCGCATTTGTTGTGGATGACGACGTTGCCGGAGATGGAAACACTGTATGACATGATTACGCAGCGCGCTGCCAAAGCAATGGGGCTGATGGGTTATGGGCTAAAGGTTGGCAACGCCGCTGATTTAGTGGTGCTTGATGTGCCCAATGCGCTCGAAGCCCTGCGCGAACATGCTGCGCCAAAGTGGGTGATTCGAAATGGGGTGGTTATTGGTTGATTGATGACTCGTGATTTATGAGTCATCAATCAACCAATCCACTAATTAACTAATTTGTCATATAGCGTTTGCTGACGGGCGGCGGCAGCCCGGTAAATGGCGGTATGTTGGGGATTGGGCACAAAAATGGGGCCAAGTTGTGCGGGCAAGTCAAGTTGCCCCAAGGCTAGCATGGCAGCGCCGCGAGCAGTGGCTTCGGGTTCATCGCACAATTGCACCGGCGCGCCGGTCACATCAGCAATAATTTGACACCATGTGGGCGAACCAAGCAATGCGCCACCTGACGCAATGATGCCTTTGGCGCAGCTGGCCCCCAGCAAGGCGGTGTAAATGCTGCCCAGCCGGTAGGCAATGGCCTCGTAACAAGCGCGGGCAATATGGGCTGGGGTGCTATCGAATGATAAGCCATGCAATGTAGCGCGGGCGCGGTCTGCAAAGCCCGGGCTACGCTCGCCGCCAAACATAGGCAATACAGTCAGCCCATGCCCATCGGGGCGTTGTTGGGCAATGGCAGCCTCGGCAGCGTTATTGCCCAATCCTGCCAAAACAGCCCGCAGCCACGCTACCACATTGCCGCCCTCGGTGGTGGCCCCACCGGTTAGGTCGAATACGTGATTGGCACGATATGACCATAACGCTGGCGAAATATCGCGTTGGGCATCATGGGGGCTAATGATGCGCATGGCCCCGGTCGTGCCAATGGTGGCAGCAACATGGTCGGGGTTGGTACAACCACTGCCAACATTTGCGCCTGCGCCATCACCAATGGCGATCAAACCATGGCTTGTGGCTTGATCGATAGGGGGCAATTGTTCGCGCTGTAGGCCTAAAATCCGCAGCCAAGTCTCATCCCAATCATCGTTTTGACGATTGAGTAAACCACTCCATGAAGCAATGGAGATGCCACAACCCAAGCGCCCGAACAATTTTAACCGTACATAATCACTGAGGGTGACAAAGTAGCGGGTGCGGGCAAATACATCGGGTTGGGTGCGTTTGAGCCATGCCAGCCGCGCTGGGGTGTAATTGGCACGAATACGGCAGCCAGTGCGTTGCAAGGTGGCAATCTCGTCATGAATTTCGCGCAATTGGGCTGCGTCGCTGCTAGCGCGGGTGTCGGCATAAGTGTAAATGGGGGTCAACGGCTCGGAGTTGGAGTCGAGACACAGCAAACTGCCAGCGTAAGATGAAATGGCAAGCAATGGCTCGGTCTTGACCTGATCACGATAAGCTGGGGTTTGTTTGAGGGCGTTTAGGGTGCGGCTGGCGCGTGCCAAGGCCAGTTGCGGGTCGTCTTCGCTCGCACCCAATTGATCGACATGAAAATCAACATTTTCGCGCACCAATGCACCTGGTACAGGCTTGGCTTGTGCATCATATAACATGGCACGGGTCGATGAACTGCCGAGATCCAGAACAATGACATTTTGCATAATCAAAGTTTACACGCAATGTCGATTACACTAGTCATCTATTATGGCAAGTTATCAAATTCAATATTGGCACGATATCCCAGTTTTAGTGCGGGCAAAAGAAGGGCGTGAGCGGATCAGCACCCAATTGCCTCCCCGTTTTATGGAGGCCGTAGACAGTGCTGCCATGTCTGCGGGCTTGATTGGCACAGATGACTATTTAAGCGGCTTTCGGTGGGGCGATGTTGTTGAGCAGGCCGGCAGCGCTAAGGCTGTATCTGAAGCGGTGGCAGCACAAATCGATCAACAATTTGTCGATATTGATTGGAAGGCGACAGCCAAGGCGTTGCGAAAGTAGGGGTTAGGGCGGTGCCCTTGCCACAAGTGCGGTTGTGTATGAAAATTCGTTTAACCCACCCATAGGGCAATACCCTCGCAATCTCGCCTGTGAATGAATTCACGGGCAGGCTTTTTGGATAAAAACTCATGTTAGTTCCTCCAACATAAATATTTTGGATGAATGCTATAGCAGATATCATGTGATGGGTTTAGCTGGGTAACGACACTGGGCGCAGCCTCAAACTGAAATTTTCGCTGATTTCACAATTTTTACCCGTGCGGAGTATATATCTGGGTATGACTCCTTGACATTCTTCAGTAAACGGTGTATATTAATGGTGTTAATATACACCGTTTACTGAAGAATGATTAAACGTAACCCAAAGACCCATCAATCGAATTTACAAGATGCGATTAAAGCGACAGCATGGCAACAAATTGCCGAATATGGCGCACCTGCACTCTCGTTGCGGGCAATTGCCCGTGAGCTGAATATCACTGCACCGGCCATCTACAATTATTTTGCCGATCGTGATGCCTTGGTGACAGCGCTTGTAATCGATGCCTATACCTCATTTGGTGATTCGCAACTCGCGTCGTTAGAAATGGTGGCGGCTGATGATCATGCCAATCGCCTAAAAGCTATTGGTTTGGCCTATCGTGCTTGGGCGCATCATTACACGCAGCGCTATTTGCTGATTTTTAACACGCCCATACCGGGCTATGCGCCATCCATCGACCAAATTGGGCCGTCGTCGGCGCGGTCTATTCGCCCTCTCTTTAGCGTGGTCGAAGCCATGCGGGTAGCAGGGCGGTTGAATGATGAGGCTTATCGCCCCATTCAACCCGCTTATGAAGCCCATTTTGAGCAATGGCGTGCTTATTTTGATCAGATTCACCCCTTGACTCATTTTGTCGCCATGACTATTTGGTCGCGTGTGCATGGCTTTGTGTCGCTTGAAATCAATGGGCATTTTCCGCCTTTTGGCGAAAATGGGGATGGTTTGTATTTGTCGGAAATTGACGCAATTCAGCGCCAATTTTTGCATAATGTCAGTTAATCGTCGGGTCAATTTTAAAAATTTTGGAGAAATAAAATGAAAAATAATATAGTTCGTAAGCATTGGCGGTGGGGACTATTGGCGTTTTTTGCGATTTTGGTCGGAATCGCCGCCATCGCACCCTATGCCACATTAAACCCGGCTAATTTTAATACTGCCACTGCGCGTTATGCCAACGAAAGTAATGTTAAATATGTGGGCTTGTTTGTTCATGTCTTTGCCAGCGGGGTCGCACTTTTATTGGGTCCATTCCAATTTCTGAATGACTTACGCGTTCGCAGACCGCTGTTGCATCGTTGGGTGGGGCGGGTTTATATGCTTGGCATTGTGTTGGGGGGGCTGTCGGCCTTTGTGATTGCGCCGGGCATTATTTCAGGTTTGGTGGGCGAAATTGGGCTGATAACCTTGGCCGGATTATGGTTATGGACAGGCTATAAGGCTTATAGCACCATTCGAGCCGGGAATGTAGACAGCCATCGCCAATGGATGATTCGCAATTATGCGCTGACGTTTGCTGCTGCCACATTGCGTTTGTGGCTTGGGGTGCTCATTGCCAGCCAATTGCCAATGCTGCAAAGCAAGTATGGTGGTAATTTTGATGCTTTGTTTACTGAGGTTTATCGCGTTGTCATGTGGTTGGCGTGGGTTCCTAACCTGATTATTGCTGAATGGCTGTTGATTCGGCGGCCCAGCTCTAAAGAACACAAGCTGCACGCCTCGACCATAATATCCCTCAATGACAACACAATCATGGACTCTCAGCACCGCAGGGGTGCAGCGAGTGATCGTATTTGACCCGGCAATCGGGCTGTATACCTCACATTTTGAAAATCGCAACAGCGGGGCCGATTTGCTGGCGCAAACCCGCCAGCAACAACGCTGGACACCCGAATTTGACTTTAAGTGCAACGGCGAACGAATCACCAGTTTGGGGGTAGGCTGGGAATTGGTTGCTGCAAATGGGGTATACCCGCAAGCTGATTTTGCACCCGCCCACGTCGTGCTATTGGTATTACATCTGCGTCATCGCGCCTATGATTTAGATGTGAGTGTGGGGTATCAGGGCACGGCGGCTGGCACACGCAAAGCGTACTGGGTGCAAAATAAGTCGGTGCACAGGGTCATATTAACCCATGTGGTCATTGAAACCTTGCCCGTTGAGATTGGTGCGCCCGGCGAGTTGCTGCTAGACGCGCATTATGGCGCGTTGCCGCGAGAAACCTTTTTTACTGGACGGGTGGATGATTGTGCGATCGTGCTGCGCAACCCACGCACTGGAGATCAGGTGATTGCGTTGAACGAAGCCCCGGGCCACACTAAACGGGTGGAATCGGGCGCATGGTTTTGGGAGGGGCTGTTGCGCATTATGTATGACACCGATTTGTTCCCGCTCGAAGTCAATCTCGCGCCACAATCGGGCTGGGGCACGGCGGCGGCCCAACTCGTGTTGATCGGTGGCGAGGGAGATTTTGCCGATGCCCACTGGGTGATGCCCGCCGCTACTCAGCCGTTACTGCGCAAACCTAATGATCGTGCTGCGTGGCATTACAACACGTGGGACCCATTTGGCACGCAGATTAATGCCGCCACTGTCATGCAACTCATTCCCATTGCGGCCCAAATGGGCTTCGAGATTTTTACCATTGATGATGGCTGGCAAGCGCGTTATGGCGACAATGCCGTCAGTGAGACGCGTTTTCTGGGCGGGTTAGATGGCATTTTGCAGACGGTTGAATTGCACGGCATGAGGCTGGGGTTGTGGGCCTCGTTGTCGGTGTTAGACCGCGATTTAGCGAATAGCCCCGAATTGTGGTCACTGCAATGCCGTGACGCACATGGCAAAATTAAACATACGATGACGGCGATGGGTGAGCAAACCGTGATGTGCCTCGCCAGCGATTACGCCGATCTGGCAGCCCAGCGGCTGATTGACTTGATCGGGCGTTATCGCTTGGCGTATGTCAAGCTCGATTTGACCACCATGTTTAATGCTTATGGCGAAGCGCCGGGCTGCCACGTGACGGGGCATCATCATGCCAACGCCGCCGCCTCCATCAGCCAAATTTATGCCGCTATCAAACAGGTCATGGACGTGGTGTATCAACATCACCCGCAGGTGCTGATTGACCTGACGTTTGAATTGTGGGGGCAAAAACACACCATTGATTATGGGCTGTTACGCGCCGCTGATGTGTCGTGGCTGAGTAATGTTGGTGACAAAAGCCACGATGGCGCTGGCCCGCGCCAAGCCCGCACCTTGCTTTATCATCGCGCTCTGGCGATACCGGCTGACACCATGTTGATTGGCAATTTGCGGGCCGAATTGGGCGATATGCGCGAGAAGTTTGCCACCGCGCTCGGCGCTTGCCCGCTGTTGTTGGGCGATTTGCGCACACTGTCGGCGGCGCAAATTGGCTGGTATGGCGAGCATATTCGTTGGCAGCGCCGTTTGCGTGACGAGGTCAATTTCACCGAAGGCTTTTTCCCACTTGGCCATTGGTGGCAACCGAGCGTTGTGGATTGGGATGGGTTTGCGCGTCTCAGCCGCGCTGGTGGTGGCATGATCGTGCTTTTTCGCAACCAAAGTCAGGTTGCGCAGGTGCAGGTTAAGCTGCCGTTGCCCGGTGTGGGGCGCTATACCTTGCGGCAGATTGAAAATGGGGTGGTCATGCACATCAGCGCCGCCGACTTGCGGGCTGGGGTGACGCTGATGTTTGGCGATGAGGCGGTGTTGGTATTTGAGGTGTGGGGTGATAAGGATAGCTTCATAGTGGGTTAGGGTAAGGCATTGATATGCTTTTAATTGGCTAAAATTAAATTGTGTTTCTTGTTAATGAAACCAAATGAGTCTTTAAGAGGGTGTTTCTTAAATCAATTTCCACTTTTTTGTTAGCTGAAATCACGTGGTTTTATCAAATCAGAGCACATATTTAGACAAAATGAATGCCCAAATCACTATCTCAGGGTTGTTATGGGGTGGCTTTGCCACCCCATAACAACCCTGAGATAGTGATTTGGGAAAAAAGTTGTTTTAAGAAACAGTGTCTCAAACAATTTTGCGTCAAAATCACGGTCTCAGCGTTGTGATGAGAGGCGGCTTTGCTGCCCCATCACAACACCCAGACCGTGATTTCGACATTCGTTTGGTCTAAATATGCGCTCTGATTGGTTGAGAAATCGCCATGATGGCTTATCACCCAGCAGGGTGAAGACCGCCTAAAGCACTTCCAGCTCTTTAGGCAGTATCTTCACCTCAGATACACAAGACACACAAAAAACATATCAATCTCGCCTTTAAATCTAGCCTTTAGCAAGTACAATTTAGTCATTAACACAATGAATGATTTTAAAAACAAAGTCGCTGTTATTACAGGGGCCGCCAGCGGCATTGGACGCGCCTTGGCTGAATATGCTGCAAATCAAGGGATGAAACTCGTACTGGCTGATATTCAGGCAGATGCCTTGGCACAAACAGAGCGCTACTTTGTTGACCAAGGCACAACCGTGTTAGCGTTACAAACAGATGTCGCCAAAGCCGAAGCGATTGAACAATTGGCACAAAACACCCTAGCTGCCTTTGGCGAAGTGCATTTATTGTTTAATAATGCGGGGGTTGCCGCCAGCAAACGTATTTGGGAACATTCGATTGCCGATTGGGAATGGGTGATGGGTGCAAATGTCTGGAGTGTCATTCATGGTATACGCACTTTCGTGCCGATCATGCTTACACAAAACACCGAATGTCATATCGTTAATACCGCTTCGATCGCAGGTTTAATTTCAGGGTCTGGCTTAGGGGCCTATAAACTAAGCAAACACGCAGTGGTCACCCTATCTGAAACCTTATTTTGTGATCTGGCCGATATTAATTCAAAAATTGGGGTATCGGTGCTATGTCCGGGTTGGGTACAAACCCAAATTTGGGATTCGGCGCGTAATCGGGCCATCACCCAACCAGAAGCAGTAAAACAGCAACGGCCCGGTCTTTCAGCGGGGATGAATGTGATAAAACAACTTATCCAAACGGGTATTCCTGCCAGCGAAATTGCACAACGGGTGTTTGCAGCCATTGAGCAGCAACAATTTTATATTCTCACGCACCCAGACATGATGCCGCTTATCGACCAGCGCTTCAATGCCATTCGCAACGGGGGTGTGCCAGCACAATCACGCTTGTAACTCAAAATACGTGTCTTCTCAAAATGAAGCGGTCAATTTTTGCCGAAACCACCCCCCTTCTATCACCCACAGTAATAGCATACAGCGATAGCAGGGGCGTGATTTCGGCTTTAGGTCTTTTAATTTAGATTCAATTATTCCGCACAATATCCAAAAAGTCACGCAGCATGGCGGCGGCAGAGCCAACTGGCCCTTCTTCATGCGTAATTAAAGTTTGGGTTCCGTAAATATCTGTCTCGTAACGAATGGCCATTGCTTGCCCCGCAAGCCGAGCAAAAGGATGGGATTCGGGCAAGGCGGTTGGCGCAACGGTTAACTTATAATGATCCTCTACCCATTCTGCCGTTGCCAATAACGACATACGCTCGCCCAACATCCGCACCGCTCGCACCTCATCGGCGCGTAATTTGTTAATACCCGTCACACTGACATCGGCCAAAGTTGTGGCTTGGCGCAACACCGCATTTGCCAAAATCACCAACTTATTGGCAGCGTCCCAACCTTCTACATCTAGCGATGGGTCGGTCTCGGCAATCCCAGCATCGATCGCTTCACGAATGGCCTCATCATAACCACTGCCATTGGCCATCATCTCTAAAATCATCTGGGTGGTGCCATTTAACACAGCCTCAATACGGCGAATATGCGCAGCCGCCAAATCGCTTCGCCCAACATTGATGGTAGGCATAGCCCCCCCCACCGCCCCACTAAAACGTAACCCCGGTTTGCTTAAATCGGTCAAATCGCTCAAAGCGGCCAATTCTTGGAATGCCAATGCGAGTGGCCCCTTATTGGCCGTTACCAAATGTTTACCAGCCACCAGCGCATTCCGTGTCAGTTCCAAGCCAATCCCACCAGTTTTTAAGTCAACTGGGGTTGAATCAAATACCACATCAACAGCCGATGCCGCCAAAGCCGCGACGGCATCCATACCGGCAATGCCACCCGGCAATTCGGTGATGGGTTGTTTATGCTTCTTGGCAGCAACAACGGCCCGCATATCGATCCCATCAGTGTTTAATACTGACCCCGATGAATCAGTGACAGCAACACATATCAACTGTACACCGTAACGCTCACGCAACATGACTTCTTTGTCACACACGATCTCTAAAAAGTTTCTACCAATATTTCCAAGTCCAGCAAGGAGAAAGCGATATGTTTTCATATAACACACAATTTTTTATACTGTTTTAGTATCTTATCAATTATTCGGGGGTAAACCCAAAATATGGCATGTCAAACGCACTAGATGGTCTTTGGCCGCAGGGGCTTTGCCCCTACACCGCCCAAAAGCCATCTAGTGCGTTCGACAAAATTTTGTTTTACTTACCCCATTTCATTAAGACCGTGTTTCTTAAAACAACTTTTCGCCGAAATCACTATCTCAGCGTTGTTATTGGGCGGCTTTGCCGCCCCATAACAACGCTGAGATAGTGATTTCGGCATTCGTTTTGTCTAAATATGCGCTCTGATTTGATAAAACCACGTAATTTTAGCTGACAAAAAAGTGAAATTTGATTTAAGAAACACTCTCTAAAAGCTTCGCCGAGCTTCCTCCTTTGGGGACGTAATTTCTGTCTGCTTAGGCGGGACTTTGAGTCGTCCCAAACATTGACCCTTACATCATTGGCGAAAATCTGCTCTGGGTCATTCTAAGTTGATTGCTGGGGTGTTTCGCCTCAAGAAACCGTTTTGCTTTGACATAATGCATAAATTAACTACGATATATACCAAATAAGGGTAAAAATTGATTGGCAAGTTGCTTTTTGGCTGGTTTATTGTTAGCATGGCAAAAATGATATTTTTAAACCTTGTTTGGTATAGCGTAGGGTGGAGGTCGCCTTCACTTGATATCGATTTATGACAACAAAACTAAAAATTACCGAGATCGAGCGGATCACGCTCGATGTGCCATTCACGCCGCGTGTGCACCCATGGAACGAATTGTTGGTGGGGCAATGGCGCGTGGTTGAGATTATGCGCGTGGTGACTGATGCGGGATTTGTCGGCTATGGCGAAACCTTGCCCCATTACACATGGGGGCGCGTGTCAGACGAGGCCGTAGCACGGGTAAAAGGCGGCAACCCTGCCGATTTTATGCATGATGACAGCCTTGGGGCTGGGTTGCAAATGGCATTGTGGGATGTGGTTGGCAAGGCTTTGGGTGTGCCGATGCATCGGCTGTTGGGTCAACCCAAGGTGCGTGATTGGTGCACGATTGGTTGGTGGAACACCAAGGCCCCGCCCGAAGTGTTGGCCGCCGAGGCTCAAGATGCCTTGGCCCAAGGTTATATGGCGCATAAGTTTAAGGCACGGCCTTGGTTTGATGTGTATGAGCAAGTGGCGCAAATTAGCCGTGTTACGCCGGTCAATTATCGGCTAGATATGGATTGGAACGAAATGCTGCGTGATGTCGGCAATGCCGCGCCAGTGCTGACGGAACTTGACAAGAATCCGCGTATCGCTATTTACGAAGAACCCATTCCACGCGGGGATGTTGAGGGCTATCGCCGCTTGCGGCAGCACACCACCCGCCCAACAGCACAGCACTATTCGCCTGAAATTATGCGTAATGCTGCCCAGCGCGAGGTGACAGATGGCTTTGTGGTGGGCGGCGGTGTGAGTGCCACCATGCGGGCAGGTTTGGCGGCAGGCGAGTTTAACAAGCCATTTTGGCTGCAGTTGGTAGGTGTGGGTTTGGTGACGGCCTTTGCAGCGCACTTGGGCGCGGTGTTGCCTTGGGCTACGTGGCCTGCCATCTCGTGCCTCAACAATTACAGCGATGATTGTTTGGCGCAACCGCTCGAAATTAAGGGTGGTTATGTGCGGGTTCCCGATGCGCCGGGCCTTGGGGTTGAGATTGACGAAGATGCAATTCGCAAATATCGTGTCAGCAAAGACAATTGGTGGATCGATTACCCGCGCAAGATTTTGTCGGTGGTGTGGGAGGGTGGTCGTGTAATGCACTACACCACCATGCCGCAATGTTGGACGGATTTTCGCAATGGCAATCAGCCATTGCAAGAACCTGGCGTGCGGCTGCATGTGTGGCATGATGACGGCACGCCCGAATTTGACGAGCTTCATCGCCGCGCCGAGCTTGCGCCGGTGCGAGACAGTAGAAATTGAAAGTTTAAAATGGAAAATTTAAAATTGGTTAAGGATCATTTGGCGTAACCTGTGTCATTTCGAGTAAAGCGAGAAATGACGATTCTAGGCCGTTTTTGACTTTTACAAAAAACAAATTTGTCATTTTCCATTTTCCATTTTCCATTTTAAATTTACAAAGATGCAATTAGGACATTTACCTTGGACCGAAGTGCCCAAACACAGCCACAAAGTGGCGGTGGTGCCGATTGGGGCCTTTGAACAGCACGGACATCATTTGCCGATGCTGACCGATAGTATGATTTGTGGCGAGATTGTGAAACGCGCCGAGGCCGAATTGGGTGACGAGGCGGTCTTTTTGCCGTTGCTCTATCTCGGCTCGTCCGATCATCACCGCGCCTTTACTGGCACGATTAGCCTGAAATGGGACACGTATGTGCATGTGTTGGTAGACATTGTCGAGAGTTTGATCGGCGCGGGTTTCCGCAAGATTTTTCTCATCAATGCGCATGGTGGCAATATTGTGCCGGGCCAAACCGCTTTATATGAGGTGAATTTGCGCCATTTTAAAGACAAGCCCGATTTGTTTTTGACCTTTGTCAGTTGGTTTGATTTGGCTCGCAAACAAGTGGCGGTGCTTGATGGGGTGAAGCAAGACAGTGTGTTACATGCCTGTGAATGGGAAACCAGCGCCATTATGGCCTTGCACCCCGATTTGGTGCGTGGTGAGGCGATTAAAACCGTGCGCACGCCATTTGATTCACGCTTTTGGTCGCCCGATCATTTGGGGCCGACGCGGGTGCATGTGGCCCGCACGCTTGATCAATCTAGCCCAGTGGGGGCCTTGGGCTACCCAGCTGAGAGCAGCGCCGACAAGGGTGCACGTATCATTGCGGCGGCAACGGCTGAGGTGGTGGCATTTGTGCGTGAGTTTGCCACTTGGCAGCGCCCTGTGCATGAGATTGTGAGTTAGCTGACTCACGGTACGCACAAGGCAAATTTTTTACCACGAAGTGCACGAAGCACTCAAAGATTTGTAGCTAAACGTTTTGTTTACTTTTGAGTCCTTTGTGCGCTTTGTGGTGAGCTAAACGAACCTTGCGTGACGTCAGTTACGCAAGGTTTTATGAGGCGTGTGTCAGGTGGCATTAGGGTTTTCACTAAGTGCCTCTTTTGCTATTTTTTCACTTAAGCCTTCTAATATTTTTGCCTCTCTGGCCTACTCGATATAGTCCATATCGCTCCCAGACAAATCATCGGCTGTTTTATAAGCGCTGTGCATAGGTTTCAAGTACGCGTGAAATAACATAGGTGCTGTTCGCATCTGGTAATTGCAAGGTAAGGGTGGTTGTTGGGTTAATTTTATGATAGGAGCGTTGTGAATAAGGGGCCGTCTCGTCTCTCTACAGTGGGTGGTGTTGCATCATTTACAATGCCCCAACTCTATGCAAATCCAAAATCACACCTTCATCATCAGCGGTGGCAGCTCGGGGCTTGGGGCCGCCACCGCTAGCATGATTCGCCAAAACGGCGGCAATGTCGTCATTGCCGATATCAACCCGCCGCGTGAGGAGATCGTGGGCGCAAAATTCATCAAGACCGATGTGACCAGCGATGCCGACGGCAAGGCGGCGGTGCAATTTGCGTTGGCCGAGTTTGGTGCCGTGCATGGCCTCGCCAATTGTGCTGGGATCGGCATCGCTGATTTGGTGCTGCGCAAGGGTGAGCCGCATCCGCTCGACCGTTTTGTGCGTGTCATCCAAATCAACCTGATCGGCACGTTTAACATGATTCGCTTGGCTGGGCAGGCCATGAGTCATAACACGCCCAATGCCCAAGGCGAGCGCGGGGTCATTATCAACACGGCTTCGGTGGCGGCCTATGATGGGCAAATTGGGCAGGCGGCCTATTCGGCCTCGAAGGGCGGTGTGGTGGGCATGACCTTGCCGATTGCGCGTGAATATGCGCGTTATGGCATTCGCGTCATGACGATTGCGCCCGGCATTTTTGATACGCCGATGTTGGCGGGGCTGCCGCAAGAGGCGCGTGATTCGCTCGGCAAACAAGTGCCCTTCCCCCCGCGCCTCGGACAACCCGTCGAATATGCCTTTCTCGCCCAGCACATCATCGAAAACGTCATGCTCAATGGCGAAGTCATTCGCCTCGATGGGGCAATTCGCATGGCGGCGAGGTAGTCGGGGGGGACAAAGTGGCAAGTAGTAAGTAGCAAGTGCTAAGAAAAACTTGTAACCTGCAACCTGCCACTTTGCCCTTCTGCCCCTGCCTACTTCATAGCCGTTGGCGGTGACTTGCACCTCGAATGGGGGGGCTTGGGTGATGGTGTTTTGGTGGATGGTGATGTCAGTGGTGGGCAGGGTGGCAAGGGTTTGACCGGGGGCTGCCGCCAAACGAAAGATGTATTGACCGACGGCAACGCCTGTTAATTGATAGACCGTGCTTAGGTCGGTGTCGATGCTGTAGTCTTATGAATGTAGCAAGCTGATGTTGCAAATATTTTAAACGCATCTAGGTAGCATCTCAAAAAAATCGAGGGAAATAAAACTATTTTTCGCCAAACGCCCTATATGACCATTGAAGTTAGGGGCAAAGCCCCTAACTTCAATGGTCATATAGGGCGTTTGGCATTACATCTTTGGGGTTTATCCCGAATTATTGAAATGATACGCATCTAGCTCAAACAGATGGAGTGAATAAACAAACGATATGGGGACTGAGCTTCTAAGTGATTGCAATCGGAATGGTCAAGGCACAGATGATTCAATGCTGCCATGCGGCAGTTTTATTACATACACTGCGCGATAGTCTTGGGCTTGACCCTGATTTGTAATTCGCAGGTCTTGTTGATTTATACTGAGGGCAATACCGACCTAGAATATTTTAGACGGGTGGCGCGGGAAGGGGTGTTGCCGGTTCTGGCTGAATATCATTGGTTGCCGACTTGGTGCAAAGGTTCATAAGCTGCGGTATAATCAACCGCTTTTAGTTTCAGGATGATCAGTCATTGAAAATAAGAAAAAATAAGAGTGAGTGATGACTGTTAAATAAAGGTTAGGAAGAAAGAGGCATGACTAAGCGAACATATCAACCAAAAATTCGGCATCGTGTGCGCACACACGGTTTCCGTTCTCGTATGAAGACTGCTGGCGGACGAAAAGTTTTGAGCGCCCGACGTTTAAAGGGGCGACACGATCTTGTGGTGACGGCCAACAATCACGTTAAGTCGTTGGATTGGAACGCCAAGTATTCACCTGCCAAGAGTCGCCAAGGCACTTTGGGCAGCAAGTAAATATAAAAATTAAGAATGCAGAATTGAGGGTGTAGACACGCGTTCTCAATTCTGCTTTTTTAATTTTCAGCCTCCATTCGCCATAGAAACACTTTGTACGTCCGAAGATTTTAAGCGGGTCCGTGAATTTGGATCGCGCTGGCATGGAAAATTGTGTTCATTAAATATTGCCACGCGCCCGCAGGCTTCTATGGTACCGCCCCAGCATTCAAAGTTAGCAGCGGCGCAAGTTGGCGTTATTCGAGTTGGGTTCATTACGACCAAGAAATTGGGAAATGCAGTAAAACGTAATCGTGCCCGCCGCTTGTTACGCGAATCGATGCGTTTGTTGGCTGAAGAATGGGTGACTGGGCTTAATTTGGATATAGTGTTAATTGCACGGGCTGAGATTTGCGCACCTAACGTGCGTATGCAGCAAGTGCGTGATGAGATCTGGTGGCTGGCACGAAAAGCAAAAATCGTAAAAAGCAAAGTGCGGGCAATATAGTTGCCCATCACCACGCGCCTTTAAATAAGCCAAGTGACCCTGTGGTATCGCTACAGGCGTTATCTTGGATACAACGTGTTTTCGTGGCTTTAATTCGGTTTTACCAAGTCACCATTTCACGCGCATTGCCTTCGTCTTGTCGTTTTACGCCTTCGTGTAGCGAATATACACGGCAAGCAATTATGAAATATGGCGTGCTGAACGGGACATGGATGGGTGCAAAACGTATTGCGCGTTGTCATCCCTTTCACCCCGGCGGCTATGATCCAGTTCCTTAAAATTTATGAAAGCTTCAATGTATAAATTGGGCATTGTGGGGACAGTCACAATGTTGTTGATGGGATGCACCGGTAGTGATTCGGCTCCCAGTTCTTTTCCGGGTGCGTTTGTAGATGGCAACGTTGCCTATTTGGCACGAGGCGGGCAAGTCTATAAGTATGATGTGCAATCGGGCAATCTGTTATGGGAATTCCCTAAACAAGAGACGCTTGAGCGTGGCCCATTTGCTGGACTGCCGGTTAAGTTTGGCAATACCATTGTGGTGGGCGAAGGGCTGAATTTTGCCAGCACAGGTGGTATTTTTTCTAAAGAAGATCATACTCAACGCAGTTTGTTTGGTTTGTCAGATGAAAACGGGGGTGAGATATGGCGTTTTACTGGCCCCAAGGAATTTGTGGATGGGGTGGTGACCGATGGCAAGCTGATTTATGCGCCGAATGGTGATGGCAAGCTATATGCCCTTGACCCAGCCCAAAAGGAAAATGGTCAGCCCAAAATTATTTGGACATTTAATGATGCCAAGAGTAAGCTATGGAGTAAACCATTGCTAGCTGGTGGCAAACTGTATCAAGCCTCGATGGATCATAGTATGTATGCTATTGATGTTGCGACGGGTAAAAAGATTTGGGAATTTAAAGCCAAAGCCCCAATCGCAGTACAGCCAACGCTGAATAACGGCGTGTTATATTTTGGTGCATTCGATAGCAAGTTTTATGCCGTAGATGCTGAAACGGGTGCAAAAAAATGGGAACAAACGACGACGGGTTGGGTTTGGAGTGAGGCTACAATTGCGAACGGCTTGGTTTATTTTGGCGATGTGCGCGGGCGGGTGTATGCCCTTGATATTGCCGCCAATGGCGAGGTTCGCTGGACATTTGATACGAAAGACGCGATTCGTGCCCAACCCATAATCAATGGCGATACTTTATACGTGGTATCGTTCGATACCAATGTGTATGCATTGAAGGCTGCCGACGGTAAAACCGCGTGGCCGACACCGGCAACGCTTAATTATCGTTTGCCGGCTAAGCCTTGGGTGATCAACGATACCTTGCTTGTGCCTTTGTTTGATAGCGAAACGCGCATGTGGTCGTTAGATATTGCTTCGGGTACACGGAAAATTCAATTTCAACCGGTAAAGAAATAGGAAGAACGGATTTAGTAAACTAGGCCAAGAAAAGGTGAAAGTTGGGGCGATGCCGATTGGGTCACCCTTGTTAAGTTTAAATTAAGATTAACAAAGATTACCCAATCGGAGAAAACAAAATTTTTATGGTTTAGTGTTTAAAAAAGATATGTGGGATTTATTTATTGTCAACCCGATGACTAATATTCTTTTGCTCTTGTATGATATTTTGGGCAAAAATTATGTATTGGCCATTATTGTTTTCACTTTGTTGATTAAATTAGTCACATTGCCGTTGACCATTAAGCAGCAAGTTGGCATGATGAAGATGAGCGCTTTGCAACCTCAGATTAAAGAGGTGCAAGAGAAATATAAGAATGACCCGCGCAAAATGCAAGAAGAAATGCGCAAGATCGGTTATAACCCAGTAAGTGGTTGTTTGCCTATGCTCATTCAGATGCCGGTGTTGATTGGGTTGTTTGGTGCAATTAACCGAACTTTGACAGTTGACCCAAAAAATCTGATTGATTTGGGCAAGCATTTGTATACATTTTTACCCAATTTGTCATCGTTGGTACCGATTGATAGCACCTTTTTAGGTGTGTTTGATTTAGGCCGTCCAGATCGTTATTTGGTTGTGCCGATTGTGGTGGTGGTCACGACATTTTTGTCGAATAAGTTGATGATGCAGCCGACTACCGATCCTCAAATGGCGCAAACGAACCAGATGATGCAATGGATGACACCGATGATGTTTGGGTTCTTCATGCTTTCTACCCCGATTGGTTTGGGTATTTATTGGATTGTGAGTAATTTATTAGGCGTAGCTCAATATTATTTGACTAAGCCGATGATGGATAAGGCCCGTGCGCAATATAGCATGGTGACAGTTGGGGGTGGGGGTAAGCCGAGTGTGGCTGGCGTGGCCCCGCCACTAACACAGCTTACCCCGCCCCCTAAATCCAAGATTCGGGCAAAAAATAATTTAAACAAGCCAAATACGGATGGTAAGAATAAAAAGTAATTGTGGCACAGCAATTTTATTTTGATTCTTAGTAGAATTGTTGTGTTTTATGATGCCAGTATGACGGAAAAAGAGCTAGATGGATCGCAAGCTGATAGGGCGGGTGGCTACGAAATGCTGGAACCCGAGGTGGAAGGGGCAGCGCTTGCGGTGGAATATACGCAAGGTATTCTTACACGCATGGGGTATAAACCGATCGTTGTGAGTCGTTCTATTCCCCCTAGTGATGAAGATGACTCGGTATCATTGTGGGTAGATGTGCAGTGCCCCGATGCCGATCGTTTGTTAGAGTATCGGAATGAAGGGTTGGATGCATTGCAGCTTTTGGTGCAGACGATGTGGTCACATCAGACCAAAAGCAAGGTGCGCCTGACTGTGGATTTAAATGGGGTTAAAGCTGAGCATCAGAAAAGAATAATGCGGATGGCTGAACGGATTGCCGAGCGGGTGGCGGCAGGTGGCAAAGCGATTGCGCTTGAACCAATGTTGCCGGGTGAACGCCGAATTGTGCATATGGCTCTACGTAATCACCCGTCAGTTTATACTGAGAGCACCGGTGAAGGTGGTTCGCGTCGTGTAGTGATTCGACCAAAAACAGTATAATTATATTGCCAAAAGGGGCGTGATGAGCAAAATATTGATTTTTTGCTTGTTACGCCTTTTTTTATTGTTTAAGCGCGTGTTTTTTGAAGCAATGTCCACTTTTTTGTCAACTGAAATCAATTGGTTTAATGAAGTCAGAGTATATATTTAGACAAAATGAATGCCAGAAGCACTACCTTACGTTGTTACGAGGTGGTGTTGTCACCTCATAACAATGTTGAGATAATGATTTAGGTGAAAAGTTGCTTTAGAAAATGCTGTCTAAAGTTGGTGAAGTCGATTCTCAATAATTGATGTTTGAAGATGGCAAAGCTATCTTCAAACATCAATTGATCATGAGTTCGGCGAAAATTTGTTTTCCCATTCACTTTTATTGAAAAGATGCGAGGTGAATTTTGGAAGCGCCAATCAGAGCATCAGATTTCATTGATATATTTGGGATGTCTTCTCAATAAAATGGGGGGAAATAAAACTATTTTTCGCCAAACGCACTATATCTTTGGGATTTACCCTAAATTATTGAGATGATACTATTTGGGTTTAAAATAACAATCGTGATTGATTATTTAGCAATTGGAACTGTTACCGAAGATGTATGGAAAGATGGCATAACCCCGGGTGGTACGGTTATGTATTCAGCGCGCACTGCGCGTTCATTTGTGCAAAATGTTACCGTTGTTTCACCCGTTGCACCCTCGTTTGATATGGAAGGCACATTTCCGGGTATTAACGTGCATCGAATTGCATCCCCAAATACGACACAGTTTGAGAATATTTACGAAAAGACAATTGTGAATGGCGAAGTGCGCTCGGTACGGCGACAAGTGGTGCGCCCTAGCCCAGTGCGGCTAAACGCCAGCCATATCACGCCTGCGTTATCACATAGTGCCATTGTGCATTTGGCCCCATTGTGTAATGAAATTGATGCCGATATTTTGGGCAAGTTTGATGCCAATACCTTTATTGGCTGCACTCCCCAAGGCTGGCTGCGGCGTTGGGATGCACAAGGCCATGTCAGCCAACGTGGGGCGAATTGGACAGATGCTGATGCTTTTTTTAAGCGCTGTAACGCGGTGGTGTTGAGCATTGAAGATGTAATGGGTGATTGGGCGGTGGTTGAGGATTGGGCACGCCGCACCCCCTTTATGGTAGTGACAGTCGGGGCCGATGGTTGCTGCGCCTATATTAATGGCGAAATGCATCATGTGGCTGGGTATCACGCAACTGAGGTTGACCCGACCGGCGCTGGCGATATTTTTGCGGCTACTTTGTTTGTGGCATTGCAACAGCGGCGTTATGGTGATGATGTGTTATGCGCTTGTCGTTTTGCCAATTGTATTGCAGCCCAATCGGTGACACGCCCTCAATTGGCTGGCTTGCCTACCGCTGATGATATGGCAAAGTGCAAAGATTGCTAACTCAATTTTTAGCTGTCACTCATTGTGCGTGATACACTTTATATATGGGTGAGCTAGGCAGTCTTGTATCAGAATGGTCACGGCGCGCACGCTTGCAAACAAGCTTGCGCTGGTTGTGCTTGGGCTTGGCAATTGGGCTAGGGCTGGCGCTAATTCCAGCGGTTGCGGCGCGGTATGCGCCTTTATTTAGCGTTTCGCAACTTGTGATAATTGCGCTGGCGGCGACTGCCCTCAGCGCATTGATTGCATTAGCATGGCCTTGGTTGCGGGCAATTCGGCGCTCTACATTGGCATGGGCACGCTATTTTGATCAACGTTTTGGGCTAAAAGAGCGGGTTTCGACCGCAATGGAAATTGAGGCTGGCACGCTTAATGTTAAAAATGATCTTATCCGCAAAAGCCAAGTAAGCGATGCGACCAAGATTGCTGAGCGGGTCGATTTTAAACGCTTGTTGCCGCTCAAGATGCCGTGGAAAGACGCCCTCTTGATGCTGGTTTTGGCGGTTGGGTTGGTAGCTGCCATTGTCATTCCTAACCCTCAACAAGAGGTGTTGGCCGAAAAACTAAAACTGCAAGAAGAATTGGCGAAACAAGTGCAGCAACTTGAAGATATTAAGAGTTCGGTCAAAGATTCTAAATTTTTGACCGACTTGCAAAAAGAGCAGGCTTTGCAAGCGTTAGAGCAGGCCCAAGACCAATTACGCGATTCAAATGCAAGTGAAGAGTCGGCTATGTCGGCGTTGAATGAGGCGCAAGAGAAATTAGATGCGCTGCGTGATGAGGTTGCGGCTCAGCAGGCACGTGATCTTGAGCGAACTGGGCAAGCTTTATCGCCTGATGAATTGACCAAGCAATTAGCAGAATCGCTTTCTAATCGCGATTTTGATACGGCGGCTGAGCAGTTGCGCAAATTGGCTGGTAACGAAGGGCAAGAATTGACCCAAGATCAGCAGCAACGTTTGGCGAATCAGATGGAGCAGTTGGCAAAGGGTGTACAAAATTCTGACCCAACCTTGGCTCAAGAGCTGCGCGATACGGCACAGGCATTGCGCGAAGGGCGAAATAATGATGCACGAAAATCGCTTGATCAAGCGGCAAAATCGTTAGAAAAGACCAGCCAAAATCAGGCCAGCCAAAAAGATTTGAATCAAGCTTCTAACGCTTTAAATGAGGCGCGGCGACAGGCGGCACGTAACCCAAACCAAAGCCAATCTGGCAATGAACAAGGCGGCGAACAAGGCCAAGGTGAGCAAGGCAGTGGGCAGGGGGGCAATGAACAAGGCGAACAGGGTGGTGAGATGGCTGGCGAGGGCGCCGGTGAAGGCGGGCAAGCTGGTGCCGCAACAGCAGGAGACGGGGCTTCAAATTCATCACAACACAGTGAAGATACTGGATCGAGCAACAGCATTTATGCGCCGCAACGCTTGAATGAAAAGGGCGAAAGTGTGCAATTGCCCGAAGCGCGTGGTGTGAATTCACCCAACCCATCGGGGCGCCCCAATCAGGCCCCCACCGGCAATAGTACTGTGCCATATCAACAGGTGTATAGCCAATATGCCCAAGCCGCCGATGAGGCGCTGCAAAATGGGGATGTGCCGGTTGACATGCGCGATTATGTGCGCGAATATTTCAGCTCGCTCAACCCACGACAAAGTAAGTAGAAAGTGCTAAATGCTAAGTTTGACAACTGACTTGAAACTCAGCACTCAGCACTCAGCACTTCATGCTTAGCAATCTTTTTATCCCGCAATTCGGGTGGCGTGAGATTGGGCTTTGAGCGCGAGTTCCATCGCTAAGAAACAACGCCATTGTGGCATGGCGGTTTCGGTGCGGTTGAGCACATCTTGGATGAGTTGTGCGCCATAAGGGAGCGGGACGGCACTGCAATCGATGCGTTGGATGCCATCATGTTTGACGAGTAGCAGATGATCGATACCGGCTTGCCCGCCAATATCCACATATTTGCGCAGTTCGATATAACCTTCGGTGCCGAGCAAAGTGAGGCGACCGTCGCCCCAAGTCGGTAGGCCGTCGGGGGTATACCAATCGACCCGAATGTAGCCAGTGGCTGGGCCATGATGTCCATTTGTGCCGCGCACGGTGCAATCGCCAAAATCTTCCAGTTCGGGGTATTGTGGATATTTGAAATTACCGACTTGCGAGCTGACAATTTCGGCTTGGGTGACACCTGTAAAAAACAAAAACTGCTCAAATTGATGTGAGGCGATATCGCACAACACCCCGCCGTAGCGTTCTTTCATAAAAAACCAATCGGCACGGCCTGCCGCGTTGGGTTTGCGGGCGGTGGGTAGGTTGGTGCGATGTGGCCCGAGCCCGACCGTTTGCACCAAGCGCCCAATTGCGCCAGCGTGTACCAATTCACCGGCTTTAACGGTGCTGCGGGTTTCAAAATGTTCGCTGTAGCAAATGCTATAAATGCGCTGGGTTTCGGCTTGCACACGGCGCACCTCATCGAGTTGGGCGAGGGTGGTCATGCCGGGTTTATCGCTCATATAGTCTTTGCCATGCCGCATTACTTCGATGCCGAGCGGGGCGCGGTCGGCAGGGATGCTGGCGCTGAGCACGAGCTGAATGTTAGGGTCTTCGAGGATGGCGCGTTTGTCGGCTACCCGTTTGACTTTCGGGAATTTGGGGGCAAATTCAGCGGCGAGATCTGGCTCTGGGGCGTACCAAGCAACGAATTTTGCGCCTGCGCCGAGCAGGCAGGCGATTTGGCCATAAATATGGCCGTGGTTGATGCCGATGACGGCGAAGTTAATCATGGGGGCAACTATAACCTGAAAGACTGCATAATGGTAAAAATTGCCACCGCCGCCAGCCCCACCGCAAACAAACCGGCATAAAAGGCCACTCCCCATAAGCCCAGTTGCAAGGCCAAAACCAACGATAACCCGTTCCAAAGCGCAAAGGCCAATTCGGCAAACACGATGCGGTCGAGGCCGAGGGTATATTGGTTGTGTGGGGTGGGGCGGGTAATGACAAAATCGGCCCCCGATTTTGGGGTGCGCTCGGGTGTTCTCCCAGTACCCGGAAAAAACCCTCAAACTCGTTTTTGACGAGTTACAGGATTACGAGCCCGAAATTTTTGATGGCTCCTTGCCCGATGCAAAACGTAAGCGCATTATGGAGACATTTCAAGAGACTGCAAAGATCAAAGTATTGTTGATCTCCGTAAAAGCGGGCGGTACCGGCATCACCCTCACCAGTGCCAACCATGTCTTCCATTTTGACCATTGGTGGAACCCGGCAACTGCGGCTCAGGCCGAAGGCCGCGCCCGCCGTGACGGCCAGAAAAAACGTGTCTTTGTCACCTCTTTGCTCACCCGCAATACCATCGAGAAACGTATACACGATAAATTGGAGGAAAAACGATCGCTGTTTAATGCTGTATTTGGTGATATGACAGACCTGTCCTTGGAAAAAGTTTTGACAGAAGATGAACTATTTGGCTTATTCGACCTGCAGAAAAAGCGGGTTTAGAGACAAATTTGAGGCCAGCGAGCAATAACTTTCAAGCAATTGAATGATATCAACTTGATGGTTTCGAAAATCTTACTTACGTTTGAGGGACTGGAACTACGTCACAAGCAGCCAGCCAGATATTTCGCTAATTCAATGTTAATTATTGATGTGACTCCACTTTTAGGGAGCCACATCACGGGGCGCAGATCCTGAGTTGATGAAAGGTTTTGCCGATTTCACTACCTATCCCCAAAAGCCACGCCTTTGGGGATAGGTAGTGAAATCGGCTCTTCATCTTTTTGAGCTTTGCGCTAATGTGACGTTGTTGCTAGGCAATTAAGGCCGTAATAATGGCATAAAAAGCGGTCGATTGCACCACTTCGTCGAGCGATACCGAGTCATTGACAGTGTGAGCAGTTGTTTCATCACCCGGGCCAAAGCCGATGGATGGGATGCCTGCTTTGCCTGCCCAATACGTGCCATTGGTGCTGAAATCCCATTTGCCAGTGGGGGCATTTGGCAAACCGAGTAGTGCCCGTGCTTGGATGCCCGCTTGCACTAGCGGATGGGCCTCATCGAGCGCCCAAGGTGGGAAATATTTATCGACTGGAAAGACGAAGCCGGTATAGCTTGGTTCATCGTAAAATAATTCTTCGACTTTGATCGCATCGCGGTGTTGGGGCGGCACGAGCGCTCGTACTTGTTCGACACATCCGTCTTTGGTTTCGCCAAAGGTGAGACGACGGTCGATATAAATGGTGGCTTCGTCGGGTACAGCGTTTAGGCTAGGGGTTTGCACCCGCATGTCACTGACCGTAATCTTGCCATGCCCCAAAAATTCATGATCGCCCAATTGGGGTTCAAGTTTGCTGATGCCTTCGATAACGGGCAGCAGTTTGTAAATGGCGTTGTCGCCGACATGGTTGCTGGCGGCGTGGGCGCTTTTGCCTTTGCTCACCACTTTCATCTCGACGCGGCCTTTATGCCCACGATAGACTTGCATTTTGGTTGGCTCGCCGATGATGACAAAATCGGGCTTTACTTGGGGGTCAGCCACCACAAAAGAATTGGGGGCGATGCCGTCGCACCACTCTTCCATATTGCCAAAATAATAAACCGTCCAGCCATCGAGTAAACCGAGGTCACGCGCCATTGCCAAGCCATAGACCATACCCGGGGTGCTGTTTTTTTCGTCGCAGGCCCCTCGCGCATACAAAATGCCGTCTTCAACTTTGCCGATGAAGGGGTCCCATTGCCAAGCCGAGCGGTCGCCAATGCCGACGGTGTCGATGTGTGAATCGAATACGATGATGCGTGGGCCATTGCCGATACGCCCGATGGTGTTGCCCATTTTGTCGAAACGCACTTCATCGTAGCCAAGTTTGCGCATTTCTTGTTGAATACGTTCACCGACCGGGCCAATTTGCGAATCCATTGAGGGGATGGCACAGATTTCGCGCATGAAGTGGATAATATCGTCGCGTTTTTCATTCACACGTCGCTGAATTTCAGTGATGGGTAAATTTTTCATGTAAACCTTGTTTCTTGTTATAGGCTTTAGTGTGCCTTATCAATAATGAGTGGTAGACAGTTTTTTGCCAAAATCACAAGTGCCAAAGTCCATTCTACAGCCCCGATAGGGGCTGTAGGGATAGTGATTTTGGCATTACATCTTTTTAAATAGCCCCTATTTATTGAGAAGATTAAAGAATTCAACTATCGATAGTTAATGAGGGTAACACCAATAATACAGAGGATGACCCCCACGAAATTGATGGTGTTAAGTTTTTCATTAAACATCAAGAGGCCGATGATTACTAATGATAAATTGATAACGACCCCAGTTATGATATTGCCGGTGCTTAAATTCCAACCGGCACGATACATGAGCAAAAAACCAATTTCAATGAATAAAACTGAAAAGGCCAGCCCGATGTGTAACCAACTCAATTGTCGAATTTGGGCCATAACGCCACCTTCGGGTGGAAAAAAGGGAAGTAACACGATACATAAAACAATGACGCCGGCGTATACCCCCAAGTTAGAGATAAGCGGGTTGATCGAGACTGGTACTTGTTTTACCAAAAATTGATACCCAATGGCCCCCACAATTGCGATGAGCGCCGAAATATAAAAAAGCCACATTTTGTTTTGTTTAATCATCCTATTCATTTAAAGAGTTGCATCTTGTGTTTGTGAATTTGGGTTGAGCGCGTCGGCTTTTTTGCGCACCATATTAAGATGGTCGAGCATGGCATGACGGGCCGCTTCGCTGTTGCGCTGTTCAATGGCATTGAGAATGAGGCGTTGGCCGGGCAATAGCTCGAGTGAGGCGGTGCTGGCGTAGCGCATATCACGCAAAATGGGCGCGATGCTATCAATGACATCGCGCAACACTTCGTTGCCAGTAGCAATGACAATTTGGCGATGAAATTCGACATCGGCTTGGGCTAACCCGTCACGGTCTTTGCGTTGTGCGGCAGTGGCAATTTCATCGGCCCAACGGCGCATATTGGCAATTTGGTCGGGCGTGGCGCGTTTGGCAGCGCGGGCTGCGGCTTCCGATTCAATAATTTCGCGCAGTTCAAAAAGTTCGTTTAGGGTTTGGGGGTCTGGAAAAAGATGTTGGGCGAGTGCATCGCGCAGCACTTCGCTGCCTGGCTCACGCACATAAGTGCCGCTGCCGGGGCGCGAATCGAGTAGCCCCATCGTAATTAAGCGCATCATGCCTGCCCGTACCGAGGTGCGGCTTACATTCAATTGTTCGGCGAGTTGGCGCTCGCCGGGCAGCCGGTCGCCCGGTGACAATTTGCCACCACGAATCAATGCGATGATTTGACCAGATACGTCATTGGAGACAGAAGAACGGGCTGGAGGGAAAATCATATTTTTATAAATTACGAATTACGAATTTTTGTAGGGGTCAAAATAATAGTGAAACTGTCATTTCGAGCGAAGCGAGAAATGACAGATATTATGCAAAAATGATAATTTTGAACTTCTACTATCATCTTGACCCCTACAGAATTTTACTAATTCGTAATTCGTAATTATTCTTGCGCAAATGTGTCAATCATTTCGTAGGCATCACCCATTGGATACAAAATTGGGCAGGTGCAGCCTGTGTCACGATACTGTTGCACTTTGGCGCGGGCTTCGTCTGGCGTGCCGGTGGCGCTGATCTTGAGCACGAAATCGTCCGGAATAAATTCCATTGCGCTAGCGACTTGTTCCTTGGTGGCTGGCCAGCCGACAATGCTTTGAATTTTCTTGATGGTGACATCATCGACCCCGCTGGCCTTGGCGATGTGGGGTTGTTGGGCTACATATTGTGTCAGCAGCCATTTTGCGTCATAAATGGCTTTGGCGCGGTCTTTATTCACCGAGCACACAATCAATTGTGGGCGATCGAGATCTTCGACCCGTCGTCCGCGCTTTTTTGCGCCTTTGTCTAGCAATTCAAGTGCCTTAACATTGTAATCGGGCGATACGCAATAATTGAGCACGCAACCATCCGAAATTTCGCCGGTCAGCTGCATCATTTGGTCGCCAGTTGCGCCGATCATAATGGGCACATTCCGCGGCTCTTTGCGTCCATGCACTACGTCTAATTGTATGCCGTTTACTTTGTGGAATTCGCCGTTATAGGTCACGTTTTCCATATTAAGCAATTTGCGCATTACTTCGATGGTCTCACGCATGGCCAACAGTGGCTTGCGGCGTTCAATACCGACATTTTTAGCGAGTGGGTCCCACCATGCACCAATGCCGCAGATGATGCGATCGGGTGCGAGGTCATCGAGGGTGAGGAAGGTAGCGGCCAATAAACCGATGTTGCGCGTCCAGTTGTTGATCACACCACTACCGATTTTAATTTTTTTGGTAGTGGCAGCAAAGGCGGCCATTGGCACAATGGCATCGCGCACCAAACGGCTTTCGGCTTGCCAAACAGCTTCAAAACCTTTTTCTTCTGCATACTGCACATATTTAATGCCATCTTGCAGTGAGTGACGGTCTTGTAAATAAAGGGCTACTCGTTGTTTGCTCATAAATCTCCTAAATGATTAGATTCCTGTAATCTTAATTCCGCTTCCTTTTACTTTATAGCGAATATTTAAACCAATCAAAATTGAGGTTAGGCCTTCGGGCACGACAGCGTTTGCCAATGGGCCAGCGTCATAAGCAACCATGCCAGCATCTTTTGCCAGTTGAATGACTGCGGCTTTTGATTCCTTGTCGTCACCGCATACCAATACATCACAATCCATCGCATGAGTTGGGTCTTTAAGGTGTTCGGCCCCAATATTTTGAAAGGCTGTAACGACTTTGACCCCAGCGCCCAACAGATTTTGCGCCTCTTGGCTGGCCGAGCCAGCGGCAGGCAATTGCACTTTCGAGACGGGTTTGCCGAGCGGAACTGTAACATCGACAAAAATTTTGCCTTGGCACGCCTCTTTTACATTGCTAATGGTGCTTGTGTGGGCCGAGTAGGGCACGGTTAGCACCACAATATCGGCAGCCGTTGCTGCGCTAATATTATCGGCCCCGCTGGCATGATTGCTGCCGAGTTGGGTGTTAATTTCATCTGCCGCGACTTGGGCTTTTTCTGCCGTGCGCGACCCAATAATGACCTTGTGACCGGCATGCGCCCAGCGCAATGCTAATCCTGAACCTTCGTGGCCTGTGCCACCGAGTACTGCAATTGTTGACATAATTTTTAGTTAAGTGGTTGAATGGTTGAATCGTTGAGTAGTTGA
>JAGWYZ010000246.1 GCA_018969115.1 Chloroflexota bacterium
GCCCCTAACTTCAATGGTCATATCGTGCGTTTGGCATTACGTCTTTGGGGTTTACCCCGAATTATTGAGATGATCCCTAAAATAGTTTTAAGATACACACAAACGTGAAGAGTCTAATCATAAAATTGCAACACAAAAACACAACATTGCAGCCCTCAGCCTTGATACAATACCTACTTCCTCATGAATGTAGAACTCATCGCACTTAATCGTATGGCTTTTGGTCTGCGCCCCGGCGACCTTGAAGCATTTCGAGCACTTGGCAATACTGATGATGCCCGCTTGAGTGCCTATATTGAGCAACAGTTACAACCCAGTAATATTCTTGATACAGAATGTGACAACAAACTCACTTTGGCAGGGTTAACAACTTTGGGCAAATCGCTCACCCAATTGTGGGCCGAGCACTATGTAGATAACAAAAAGGATTATTCATTTCGTATTGCGCCCATCACCGATACACGCAAGGCCACGATCTTAAAGGCGGTCTATAGCAAACGACAATTGCAAGAAGTGCTGGCCGATTTTTGGCACAATCATTTTAATGTTTTTGGCTGGGAAGGCTACGCCCAACATGTTTGGCCACATTATGATCGCGATTGTCTTCGCGCCAATATGTTTGGCAATTTTCGCCAAATGCTCGAAGCCGTTGCCACGAGTCCAGCCATGTTGTATTACCTCGACAACTATCGCAACTCACGCGGGGGGCCAAACGAAAACTGGGCGCGTGAATTGATTGAGCTGCACACGCTAGGCGCAGAAAACTATTTGGGCGTGAAGCCACAAAATGAAGTGCAGGGCTACGCCAGCGGGTCGCCCATTGGCTATGTAGACGGCGATGTATATGAAGCCACACGCTGTTTTACTGGTTGGCGCGTCAACGATAGCACCTATGAAAAAGATGTCACCAACACTGGCACATTTTTGTTTTATGAGCCATGGCACGACCGTTTTCAAAAAATTGTGTTGGGCAAAAATTTACCGCCCGATCAATCACAGCTTAAAGATGGGCGCGATGTGCTCGATCTTCTGGCTGCCCACCCGGGCACAGGGCGTTTTGTGTGCCGCAAGTTGTGCCGACGGCTAATTAGCGATAACCCACCCGACCGCGTGGTTAATGAGGCAGCAGCATTATTTACCGCCCAAAAAGATGCGCCAGATCAATTGCGGCAGGTCTATCGACTCATTTTAAAATCACCTGAATTTAGCCAAACGTGGGGTGACAAAATTAAGCGCCCCTTTGATTTTGCCATATCGATGTTACGCGCTACCAATACCGACATTACCTTTCAAGACGATGGCTTTTTCTGGAATTACGATGCATTGGGTCAATCGATGTTTGCCCGTCGCCCACCCGATGGCTACCCTGATACCAAAGAAGCATGGACAAATACCACTTCGATATTACAACGTTGGCGACTCACAGCAGCGGTGATCGAAGGTAACATTAAAGGGTTTAACGCCAAGATTGTCGAGCAGACACTCGCCAATGCCGTTACGCCCAACCAACTGGCCGATTTTTGGATCGAGCGGATACTGGGCCACGCCATGACGCGCCCAGATGACCGAGCCGAGATTGTGCGCTTGATTGCCCAAGGCAAAGGCAATGATACGGCCCTCACCACCGCCCAAATTGCCGAGCGTATACCACGCGCTGTCGAACTCATTTTAATGTGCCCAGATTTTCAATTGAAATGAGTGAGTGGGTGAATGAGCGAATGCATGATTTATAGAATTACACATTCACTCATTTACACATTCACTCATTTACACATTCACTCAATGAACTCATCATCTCTCTGGACCCGCCGCCAATTTTTGCAGGGCTGCTCGGCTGCAATTGCGGCTATGGCCGGCTCACGCTTGTCAAATTTAGCATTTGCCGACCCAACCAGCCCGCTGGCCGAAAATAGCGATATTCTTATTTGCGTGTTTTTGCGCGGTGGATGGGATGCACTGAATGTCGTCCCTCCGATTGATGGGCCAGATCGCGGGTTATATGAATCGGCCCGTGCCAATTTAAAAATAGCCACCAGTGGTCAAAATTCGGCTTTAAAGTTAGATAATCGTTTTGGTTTTCACCCAGCCTTGGCCCCATTACACGAGCTGTATAAAGCCAAACATTTGGCGGTAGTACATGCCACTGGCCTCACCACCGACACCCGCAGCCATTTTGATGCCATGCAGTTTATGGAATTGGGCACGCCCGGGGCAAAGGCATCTACCACTGGCTGGATCACGCGGCATTTGAATACCATCGGCAGCAGCAGCGCCCTTATCCCAGCCTTGGCAGCAGGCAACGGACAGCCCATTTCACTATCGGGGTTAACCAATGCCGCCGCCATGAGTAACCCCAGCAGTTTTAAATTGGCTGGACACTGGAAATATATCGAACAACAACAAGCCGCCCTACGTCAAATGTATGGCGGCAGCAACAGTTGGATTCATGTGGCGGGGTTAAACACGCTCAACGCCATTGACACCGTGGAACAAGCCAGCGCGGGCAGTTATGCCCCCGCCAATGGCGCAACTTACCCCAATGGCGGGTTTGGCGATCAACTGAAGACCATTGCCCAAATTATTAAAATGAATCTTGGGTTACGCGCCGCCACTGTTGATTTGGGTGGCTGGGATACGCATGAAAACCAAGGCGATGGTGGCACAGGCTATTTATCAAATATTCTCACACAACTATCTCAAGGTTTGGCCGCGCTGTATACCGATTTAGATGGCGCGGGCGGCAGCAATTACACCAGCCGAGTGAGCATGGTTGTGATGAGCGAATTTGGCCGCCGAGTCAAAGAAAATGCCAATCATGGCACCGATCATGGGCATGGTAGCGCCATGCTGGTGCTTGGTGGTGGTATCAATGGTGGGCAAGTGTATGGCACTTGGCCCGGCCTCGCCAATGAGCAATTGTATGATCGTGCCGATTTGGCAGTCACCACCGATTACCGGCAGGTGTTGGGTGAATTGATAGTGCGGCGATTGGGTAATAAAAATTTGGGGGCAGTGTTTGCCGGTATCAACTATGCACCTTTGGGTGTTGCCCACGGCACTGATGATGGCGTGTCACTGGCGACACCCTCGCCTTCGACATCCCCTGCACCCAGTAATTTAACCAACCAAACATTCTTACCGCTTACAGCTAACCAAATACGCCGTTAGGTCGTTCAGCAAAAATAAATAACGCGGCTTGCCCATTGGCTCGCCCGTAACAAGCATTACGGGCCGATGTCATTAGCGCAGCCTCGAGCGTGGCTTGAGACCGCGCTAGTGACATCGGCAAAACCTTTTATCAACTTGCAATCTGCTCTAGGCAACACCCAACGATTTGATTACGTCTAGGCTACGTATCATCTCAAAAAATCGGGGGAAATAAAACTGTTTTTTGCCAAACGCACAATATAACCATTGAAGTTAGGGGCAAAGTCCCTAACTTCAATGGTTATATTGTGCGTTTGGCATTACATCTTTGGGGTTTCCCCTGAATTATTGAGATGATACTAGGCTGCCTATAAATTAAATAGCTTGTATATTTGTTGCACTCCGAAGAAGAATATAAACATACAATCAGATTTTGATTGTCAAGTTAAGGCACATCGACAAATTCAACTTTTTCAAACCCAGCCGCCAGTAATACCCTTTCGATGATAGCGCGGGCATTCCGTGAAGCATCCCGCAGCAAGCCACTTTGAATGGCCATTTCACGCAAGGCCTTCACGGCTTGCTCGCGAGCTTGGCCTTCGAGTTCGAGCGTGGGCGATAACACGATCAAATTGGTGCGGTCATATACCCGTGTTGTGCAAGGCTGGGTCGAATCATCGATCAGATACACATCTTGCAATTCAGCCCTAGGCAGGCGCACAGTCACGGTCTTGCCATCGGCACCTACCTGCACATCTTCTTCACGTAATTTTGAGAGGTCGATACCAGCCTTGATGCGCCCACATGCCACCAACAACAAACGCTCGACAATCACATTGCCCACCCGCGCCTTTTGTGCCTCAACAATAGTCGACATATATGACGAAACAGTCGACAAGTCGGCTGCCGCCCGCACTTGCAGAATGGCCGGTGGGCGAGCCACGATGGTAGGCGTAGCAGCCGGCAACATAGTCTTAACGATATTGGCTGGGTTAGCGGCATCTGCCGCCTGTCCCAATCGGTCGCCAAAATTACGCAATGCCAAAGCCACAATCAACGCCCCCCCAATACAACCCAGCACCAACATGCCCGCAATCAGCAGCCCCAACCCATGTCGCGGCAGCGGTGATGATGGGGGCGACGGTGGACGCGGCAACACCCGCCTTGGCGGCTCGGTTGTTGGCCCTTGGTTGGGTCGTCGCGGTGGTTGCATAAAAAAAAGATTGGGGGTTAGAGAATAGCGATTGGGGAATAGGAATTAAAAACAAAGGTAAATTATGAATCACAAGTCATGACTCATGATTAGTGACTCAACCTCAATCCCTATTCCCCACACCCTATTCCCCACACCCTATTCCCCAACCCCTATTCCTTAATCCCTAATGTCTTCGTGTGGGTGTCTAACACAGCATCGCTTGGCTCAACGAGCTTAGACCCATCATAAAAAACAATGGTGGGAATGCTACGCATGCCCTTATTGAGCGATTTAATCAGTTCTTCGGCTTCTTTGTTTTTATCAACATCAATCCATTCATAAGGCACATTGTTGTTGTCAAACCAGCGGCGAGCACGGCGAGTATCGCCACACCACATAGCGCCATAAAACTTGGTGATTGTTTGGGTATCCGTCATGTTTTTTCTTTAAGTTGAGAATGATCAATATGTGTTTTCACATCTTACATTTTGATTATACGCTTGGCGGCGCTTTCACTTACAACAATCGTACGTTTGGCAACTGGCCTATTCACGCTAAAATCCATCCTTAAATACAATGTAATCATCGTTAACCTGTTTAATCGTGGTCTGCAAGGCGGCAATATCAACATACCGCGCTAGTTCGGGGTCACGCTGCGCCATATGCAATATCATACGGGCATAGGCCTTCTCTGAGCCATGAAAACCGTCTAACGTTTCAGCATCACTCGCCCCTACACTGGCTAAATCTGAAAAATCAAATAAGCTGTAACCCAATGTGGCAAAAAGGGGGCGAATACTTGGGTCAATTTTTGCCAAATAGGCGAATTTTCCCGAATCTTGCATTGTTTTATAAATGCCATGGGCGTAAGGCGGCAAATAGCCAATGACACGAATATTACGGCGTTGACATTCGGCTAAAAATAATTTAAGCTCAGCAACGGCGGCAACATTCACCTCGGGCCCCGGCTCGAAACGAAAACCGCCATTGGCGATGCGATCAAGCGTATCTTTATATTGATAATCGCGCCAAGTTGGGCTTTGTGGGTTGTCATCACGTGGGTAGCGATAACTGCCATCACTGCGAAAACCGGCATTTTTGCTGAGCGCGGTAAAACCCAAGCGTTGTGCATTGGGCTGGGCCGCCGTGACCATTGGCAAACTAATTTTGCTGCTGGCGTAATCTTCATACACTTGCCTAAAATGGGTCGCCACAATTTCAAATGCGCTCAATTGGCGCGCCCCGGCCAACACCCGCGCATAATCGTCATTGGCTAAATTATCCCAATTGACGTTAAAAAAATATTGATCTAGCCCCAAAATCAACACTTTAGGCTCACGCCCAAGTGGCATTTGGTTTAAAAACAAGCGTAAATGTTTGATTTTTGACACCGCCCGTCCAGCATTGAAAAAACGAGCCGCAGGCGTAAACATTTCGGCCCGAAACTGTAAAGCGCGTGAGGTTCCCAACGCCAACACCTGCGGTTGCGCGTCGAGCGTTCCACGCAATTTCAGCAATTCAGCCGGGTCGGTGTAGGCCAAACCGACCAGCACCGGCGGCGCACTTTGCTGACGGGCTTGTGCTTGACGGGTGGTCAGTTCGGTCATGGGTGTTAATTCGCCCGACAATGACAATAAACCCGCTGGAAAACCAAATACCAATATGACAGGCAAAAAAAGTAAAAACAAACGATTAAGCAAACGGCGCACAAATGGATATTGTAATTTGTCATGATGACACCATGCCCAAATCTGCTCTAAAACGCTAAGATACTGTTTCTTAAAACAACTTTTCGCCAAAATCACTATCTCAGGGTTGTTATGGGGTGGC
>JAGWYZ010000247.1 GCA_018969115.1 Chloroflexota bacterium
TTCTTAAAACAATTTTTCGCCGAAATCACTATCTCAGCGTTGTTATGGGGCGGCTTTGCCGCCCCATAACAACGCTGAGATAGTGATTTCGGCATTCGTTTTGTCTAAATATGCTCTCTAATTTGATAAAACCACGTAATTTCAGCTGACAAAAAAGTGAAATTTGATTTAAGGAACACTCTCTAACGCTTTAACGCTCACTCAGCGCCCGTTTACGAAAATCGGGAGCGCTATTTTTAATCACTGTCGCCAAGGCCTTATCTTGCATCCGTGATGCCACACGCGGGTCAAATTCATCGAGCGCCACATTGGTGGCGATCATGGTTGGCAAACGATTACGATAGCGATAATCAAGAATCTCAAACATCACCCCATCGGCCCACGCCGAGCCAGACTCGGCCCCGAGGTCATCTAAAATCAGCACAGGCGCGGTTTTAAAACTACGCATACGCCCACTATAGCTTTCTTGCTCAGTATTCGCCTGCAAATCGAGGGTTTGCTTGAGCGCCGCCAGCAAATCAGGCATGGTTAAAAACAACACTGGTGTACCAACACTGACCAAATGATTGGCCACCGCCGCGCACAAATGCGATTTGCCATTGCCGCGATCACCCCAAAAAATTAGCCATTTTTCATGTGGGTCATGTGCAAAATCTTCTGCCGCTTCTAAACACGTGGCCAACAAATCATTGGTCTTGCCTTTAAACGTGGCCTTAAAATTAAAAAAAGTTTGGGTGAGGGCCGTGCCTTGCCGCGACGAAAACGAATCGAGCGCCCGCACCTGCCATTTTTGTACCACCGCACAATGGCTACATGGCACCAATTTGCCTGCACCATCCAGCAAAAAACGCATATTGCCACAATATGAGCACGGGGCTTCACCATCACGCGGTTGAATGGGCGTATTTGGGTCAGCCAAAGTCGCGTTAAGGGCTGGGCTGGCGTTTGCGCTCTGCCATTTCTGCGCGAAGCGCTCGAGCGCGCTCTTCATCGGCGGCTCGTTCTTCGTCGGTACTTTCGACCTGAGGTCGGCGGTAGCTGCCGCCTGATTTGCCAGATCTACTGCCCGGCTTGCTGCTACGTGACGCTTGGGAGGCTGTTTTTCGCTTGCCATGTTTATTCTCTTCGGCTGGGCTATTTTCGTCTATCGGGCGTGTCAACACAGCCTTTATGTAATTCCAGTTTAGTGCATTTGCATTGGCTGCGGCGTCAATCGCACGTTCCCATGCCACAATATTGGTTACAGTTTGGGCTACCTCGTTAATCTGACGCGCCACCGATACATCTAGTTTACCCACTTTATCTACCCGTTGGCGATACAGCACAAATGCGGCCTTAGCCGTCTCATTCACCGGCGCTGGGATGAGCAAATCGGGCGTGGGGTTGCGCACAATAGCCCGCACATACGGCCAGTTTCGTTTGTTTTGTTGAATGGCATATGCAAAGGCAGCGCGCCACATGTTGATATCACTGGTTTCGCGCAACAAAGCACGCACATCATCGACAATGCTCGAAGTGGCAGGCAAGCCAAATGTCGTCTCATACAGTTGGATAATTTCGCGCAATTCAACATCGGGCTGCAAACTGCGCCGTGCCAACGACAATTCGGCATCTTGTTGCTCTGCCAGTATCGGTATCAATGCGTCAACATCCACCCCATCTTTGCTCACCACCCGTCGCATCAATTGTGCTGTCGCGTTCACCCCATACAACCCTACGGCAGCGCGTATTTGGTTAAACTCGCGTCCGGTGGGCAAACGCCCCGAAAGCTCGCGAAAAGCGATAAATTCTTCACGCAACGGCTTGCTTTTAGTCACGATCATCTCGTAATACAGGCTTGGGTTACGCGGCAAACGCGCCTTTACTTGTGCCTCGCATTGGCGCAGCCCACGTGGAGCAGCACTGCTGTGGCGCGGCGTACGCAAGGCCGCCCGCACCGCCGAAATAATCTCTTCTTGAGTATACCCACGCGCCAGCCATTCTTCTACCATCGTGTCTTCATCAGGGGTGATGCCGTAAACCTCGATCATCTCCAAACGCTCAATTTCACCAACAATCAACATCAGTAAGGTGCTTTTTTTATCGGGCACGGCGTTTTCAGGGACAATATTTTCACCCACCACACTAGGTTGTTGTTTAATTGCCTCAATCAACTCACGGCTAGGGGCATTATTAGCAAACAATTTTGCCTGTTTGACATCTTCGTTGCTGGCTGAGCTTGTCGCTAACAAAGTACCCCGTGCAATGGCCTTGCGCAAGGCATACTCTAGCGTCAGATTTGGGGTCGAGCCTAAACCATTGCGCAAAGCTGGGTGATTCGCCAATTCATCCATCGTCACCGAGGCCGAGGCCATATGTTTCTGCTCTAGCCAATATAACGCCACCAGCGATACTTTTAGCTCGGCAAAATCATCAATATGGGCTAGAGTTTGGGTGATAAAGTCGTCCAACATTTCGGCGTAGCTTGATTTTACACAGGGTTTACCATTCGCGTGAGTTAGGCTTGTGATGATATGTATGTCGCACTGCTTGGTATACATCCCCAGACGCGCATTCTGCGTAAACCATCATGTACGTCTGGGCACGCGCACTAAACTACATTTTTATACCCACATCCCAAAACAAATTTCCGACGATAATACCCTCTGCGTGATCACTCTCTCACCGGCCCAACTAACCACCCTACAGCACCACGCTGAGGCCTGTTACCCCAACGAAGCTTGTGCCCTGATTATAGGGCGCAGCGATGCAAACAAAAAAATAACAGACGAAGTGGTGATTGTAGAAAATGCGTGGCAAAACGATATGGGACATAGCCAACGTGACCGTTACCTCATCGCCCCAAGTGACATCGCACGGGTTGATCGTGCCGCTAGCCAGCACAACCTCGACCTGATCGGCGTATTTCATTCGCACCCCGATCACCCTTCGCAACCCTCAGCCACCGATCTGGCCCAAGCTTGGCCTGAGATGTCATACCTCATCGCCGCCGTCTATGCCGGTCGTGTCACTACCCTGCAATCATGGGTACTGCAAGATGAGGTGTTTGTGGAGGAAACTTTGAGAAGCCATGAGCCGTGAGCCGTAGGCCATGACTCATGACTCACAATAAAGCTCACGACTCATGGCTCAACGCTTCAAGGTATCATTAAGACATGAGTCTATCAAATGACGAGATGCGCCGCTATTCGCGGCATTTATTATTGCCTGATATTGGCGTGAGTGGGCAAAAGGCGCTAAAGACGGCGCGAGTGTTATTGGTAGGGCTAGGCGGGCTAGGCTCACCAGCCGCGCTTTATTTGGCGGCGGCGGGGGTTGGCACGCTAGGTCTGGTCGATTTTGATGTGGTGGATGAATCGAATTTACAACGCCAAATCATTCACGGCAGCAGCACCCTTGGCCTGAGTAAAATTGCCAGCGCCCAAGCCCGTATTCGTGACCTTAACCCATTCATCAATACCATCGCTCATGAGATGCAGCTCAACCGCGACAACGCGCTCGATATCATCAAAGATTATGATATGGTGGTCGATGGCACCGATAATTTTCAAACCCGTTATTTGGTCAACGATGCCTGTGTGTTGCTGGGCAAAATGAATGTGTATGGCAGCATTTACCGTTTCGACGGCCAAGTCTCGATCTTTGGAGCTAAAAATGGCCCGTGCTACCGTTGTCTTTTCCCTACGCCACCACCGCCCGGCGAGGTACCATCGTGTGCCGAAGGCGGGGTGCTAGGGGTGTTGCCCGGTGTCATCGGCACCATGCAGGCCACCGAAGCCATTAAACTGATTACAGGCGCGGGCGAGCCGCTCATTGGTCGATTATTGTTGTATGATGCACTCGAAATGCGGACGCGCGAGATGAAACTGCGTAAGCGGCCCGACTGCCCTATCTGCGGCAGCTATCCCAACATCACCGCGTTAATCGATTACGATGAATTTTGTGGCATTATGCCAAACCCAACCATGAATCAATCACCCATTGACCAAATACCCGAAATTACCGTTACCGAACTAAAACAACGGCTCGATGCTGGCCTCGGCACAGCGCGTCTGATCGATGTACGCGAACCCAACGAATGGGAGATCGCCCGCATTCCCGGCGCAACATTGATGCCGCAAGACACCGTGCCAGATCATCTTGACGAATTGGCACAAGCCAGCGAATTGCTTATCAGCTGCCGAAGTGGCAGACGCAGCGCTGATATTGTCAAATTTCTCATCAGCGTCGGCTTCACCAATGTTAAAAATGTCAAAGGGGGCACACTCGCATGGTCACGCGAAGTTGACCCCAGCGTACCAACCTATTAGTCAATTAAAAATTTAAAATGGAAAATGGGTGTCTTCTCATTAATTAGGGGTAAACACAAAAGATGTAATGTCGAACTCACGATATAGCCTTTGGGAGCAGGGGCAAAGTCCCTGCTCCCAAAGGCTATATCGTGAGTTCGACGAAAATTTGTTTTATTCAACCCATTTTAATAAGAAGATACGAAAAAGGTATCTTTGATGTTTAGAAACATCTCCAACTTTTCCATTTTAAATTTTCCATTTTAAATTTTTATTTATGGGCAATCGATTAGATTATGATATTATTGTGTCACTGGTGCCGGTAGGCGCAAAAGTGCTCGATCTGGGTTGTGGCGATGGCGAATTGTTAGCGCGGCTGGTAAGTGAGCGCAAAGCCCAAGCACGGGGTGTCGAAATCAACGAAGCCAAGGTAAGGGCTTGTATCGCACGCGGGTTATCGGTGCGGCAAGGCAATATTGAAGAAGGTTTGGCTGACTTTCGCAGCAGTGCATTTGATTATGTCATTCTAAGCGACACCATTGCCTATTTAAATACCCCTGCCCCGCTGGTGCGTGAGATGTTGCGCGTGGGGCGGCACGCCATTGTGTCATTCGAAAACGCCAGCTATATTGGGGCACGATTGCGCTTTTTGCGCGGCGAAGGCTTTGGCCCCACCTTGGCATCGGGTGAGCCACGTGCCCGTGCCATCACTCCAGCCCATTTTCGTGAATTTGTCGGTGTGTTGCCCTCGGCCAAAATCGAACAAGTGTTGTTTGTACGCACTGATGAATCGCTGCCGCCCATGCCCATCGGTTTAGAGATTGAGGTAACCTCGGAGGCTTTGGCACGAATTATGGTATATGTGATGGGAAGTAATGGGATGGCGTGAACCTAGCGCACTCGCATGCGCCGATGGCGCGTCTCTTTTATCGTCGGGCGTACGACGGCAAACTGTAATGCTATTTTGAAATACTGGGTGTAGGATGAACTTGGAGGTCATTCCATAAGACAAGTTTTCTATCGGGCAGCCACATTTACGGCGCTGATGTCGCTTGGCGTGATTGGCAGTATGACAGCGGTGGTATTGAGCGCCACACCGCCACCTGTCGGCCAACCATCGCCGAGGCCGACCATTAGCCCTCTTTCAATTGGCAAATCTGTATTGAGCAACACTTTGCCGAGCGCCCAACACGCGCAACAGTGTTGAATGTCTAATTACCCATTGACTATAGCAACGAAGCATTACGTGCCTTAGCCCAACAGTTACAACTAAAACCAGTAACTACTTACCTATTATGCAATCCGAAGTAAAATGGAGATAATGAGAGCAGTGGCACCTGATGTAATAAAAGAACCACAAGAGCGCTTAGCAAGCTTGGAAAAGCTGGTAGTCGAATGCGTACGGAAAACGAGCACTTGCGTGCGGAAAATGAGACGCTGAAGCGACAATTCAGTCAGAATAGTAATAATAGTCATAAACCACCCAGCAGCGAAGGGTGTACCATTTACCAACAATTTGGCTGAGCGCGCTATTCGCTCATTCAAAGTCAAGCTGTAGGTGAGTTGTTGCTTTCAAACGCTCGCCGAGGTTAGAAATTACGTACGCCTTCAATCCGTCATTTCGAGCGTTCGTTTGAATAGCGGAAGTGTCTTTTCCAGTAGTTTAGGCTAAAAAAAATTTAACAAAACGACCCCAGTAAGTGGCAAATAAAGCCCACTTCGAAGCCAAGGCAAGCAAAAGCGAGCGTGAAAGAAACCTCTCACCCTTAAATAAAACTATTTCGCCTCAAACCAACCCTAAATGCCTATAATTTCACACTTTAGGCGGTTGTTGCTAACGATG
>JAGWYZ010000248.1 GCA_018969115.1 Chloroflexota bacterium
AGACCCCGATGACGCGCCCATTATTGCAGCTACAAAGCTTGCAAAAGTAGATGGGCTTATAAGCTTTGATCGAAAACATCTCCACACAAAAGAGGTCGAAGCCTATATCAACGCGCCAGTTATAACCCCAGGTGACGCGCTGCAACTTATACGCTCAAGCCAATGAAAGAATGTCTTCAGCCAAACTCGGAAAAAAGTATTGTCATCCCTGAAAACATCCCATCAGAGAAAACCATCCAGCATTGGGTGACATGGCGAAGCGAGGAACGAGCAGGCACAAAAACAGCCAAAACACAAACATACAACCCCCGCGCACCGAACCAAGCTATTGTTCAAATCCTGAACATCTTCAATCAACCACGCCCAAAGACATATAATCTCTCATATGTCAAACATCACCCTAATTGAAAACGCCAATGTATTAGATGTCGTGGCAGGGGCGCTGACACCCAACCAGCGCATCGTCATCGACGGCAAAAAAATTGCCCGTATCGAGCCGATGAGCACCGAGCGCAACACGCCCACCGATGCCACCATCATCCACGCCAATGGTAAAACTGTCATGCCCGGCCTGATTGACTGCCACGTGCATGTAATGGCTTGGACAGCCAACCTATCGCAACTCAAACGCGGCTCGCCCAATTACAATGTGTTGCGGGCGGCAGGTGTGATGCGCGATATGCTCATGCGCGGCTTCACCACCTTGCGCGATGCGTGCGGGGCCGATTTTGGCCTACAAGACGCAGTGAATGAAGACCTCATCCCCGCACCGCGTTTGTTCATTTGCGGGCGCTCGCTCTCACAAACCGGTGGACATAGCGATAGCCGCAGCCGCGGCGAGATCGACCTAACCACCATGACCGACCCCGTTGGCTTTGGGCGTATCGTCGATGGTGTGGACGCAGTGCGGCAAGCTTGCCGCGAAGAAATTCGACGCGGGGCCAACCACATCAAACTGATGCTCGGCGGTGGTGTGGCCTCACCCACCGATCGGCTGACCAACGACCAGTATTCGCTCGATGAGATTCGAGCGGCGGTAGAAGAAGCCGCAATGGCAGATTTGTATGTCATGGCGCATACTTACACCGCCCGCACCGTCAATCGCGCCATTCAATGTGGCGTGCATTCGCTTGAGCATTGCAATTTGATCGACGAAAGCAGTATTGAATTGTTTTTGAAACATGGCGCGTGGATGGTGCCGACCTTGGTGACGTATGAGGCATTGGCGGCTGAGGGTGTGAAGGCCGGGCTGCCCAAAGATGTTGAACACAAAATTTATTTGGTGCTCGATAAAGGCCTGAGTGCGCTTGAAATGGCGTATAAGGCCGGGGTAAAGCTAGCCTATGGCACCGACTTGCTGGGCGATATGCACCGTCATCAATTACGCGAATTTCTCATTCGGGCGCAGGTGCAACCCAATATCGAAATCATTCGCAGCGCCACCAGCTATGCCGCCGATTTATTGCGAGCCAAGGGGCAATTGGGCGTGCTGGCCCCCGGCGCGTGGGCCGATATCATCATCGTTGATGGCAACCCACTTGCCGATATTACATGCCTCACCAACCCCGACCGCTACCTTAAGCTGGTCATGAAAGGCGGGAAGGTGTATCGGGAAGGGTAGCAGCCGCCAACACTGCCTGCGCCGCCGCAATATCTTCAACCGCCAAGCCATCTGACTTGAAGAAGGTGATGCGCTGCGGATCGTAGGGAAATTGCACTGAACCTGCTGCCAATTCGCCTAGCTCGGCCACAATTTGGTCAGCAGACCATGTGCCCTCAGCGATGGGAATGAGCAAATCGCCAGCCTCGTGTAAGGCCGCTGCCCGCTGATCGACTGTGACAATGGCGCGATTGAGCAAAGTTACATCAACCTCGCGCATGAGCGGTGTATAAGCGCCCACGGCATTGACGTGGGCACCAAGTTTTACCCATGCCCCATCAAATAACGCTTGGCGCGAGGTGGTGCAGCACACAATCACATCGGCCTCGCGCACAGCAGCTTCATATGCGACAGACTCGTCGATGGTAATCGCAACATAACGGCGGCTGGGGTCAGCATCACCCAAACGGGTTGCCAATTGTGCCGCCGATGCCCCACGACTGATAATACGCACCTCACGAATAGGGCGCACAGCACACACGGCCTCAATTTGATGGGTGGCTTGCCCGCCCGCGCCAAAAATGGTAAGCACCGCCGCCGCTGGGTTTGCCAAAATATCGGTGGCTAGCCCCGTCACCGCGCCGGTGCGTAAAGCTGTGAGATAGGTGCCTTCAAGCAAGGCTTTGGGTTGCCCATTGGTGGCATCGAGCAACAGCACAATGGCATGAATGGTGGGCAACCCATTGGCTGGGTTGCCCGGGAACACAGTGACTACTTTTTGCCCCAAACCACCGCCAGCAATATGGGCAGGCATAAACAAACACAAACCGTTAGGTATGTTCATGCCCAGCCGCACCGGCATGGTAACAGCCCCAGCGTGTAAGGCTTGAAAAGCGCTGCGCATGACTTCGATCGCCGCAGACATCGGTAAGGCTTTTTTGATCTCGTCGGCGCTGTAATAGGGTAACGTATTCATGATGAGGATCGATTATCCCGCTTTTGACATCATGTATCATTATTTTGTATAAGATGGAAACGATTGACCTGTTATTTGCCCGCCATAGACCCGATGTTGCTCATGCCGAGCATGTGGCTTTGCTGGCCAGCCAATTGTTTGAAGGCACTCATAGCTTGCACCAACTTGATGAACGCGCATTAAGCATGTTGCATACGGCAGCGCTCTTGCACGATATTGCAGCCTTGCAAGACCGCGACACCCATCATATTTTGGGGCGCGATTTGATTATGGCTTCGGATTTGCATAGGTTTAACAAAATTGAACGGCAAATGATGGCCTGTATGGTGGCGTTTCATCGCAATAAGCGATTTAAACCCCGCACCGAGCCATTGTTTGCGCGGCTAGATGTCAATCGTCAGAAAACGACCATTATCTTAACTGGCTTGTTGCGTGTGGCCGATGGGCTTGATCGCTCGCATAGCCAAAGCACGCATATCCACCAAATTGCGCCAAAGTCGGATGACATGTGGGTGATTACGACGGTAGGTACCTATAGTAATAGCGATTGTGAGCAGGCCAATGAAAAGACCTTGACAGATTACACCCCATTACCCCTATTATGGGCCATCCCCTTGCAAAAATTAGGGCCGTGGACAACGAAAAGATGATAGGCCGAAATTTCCCTGTCTCCACTTCCTATACGGAATGGAGACAGGGAAATTTCGGCAATACGCTTCAATTTAGTTAAAAATGTTGCCGACTTTACTATATCTATCCCTGCCTGCAGCAGGGATGGATATAGTAAAATCGGCGAAAACTTGTTTTGGCTAATATGACATTGTCAAGTTAAGGGACTGTTGTTTACTCTGGGTCCCAGCGTTTATCGGGTTGCCAAAAGCCAAGTTTGGGTGTATTCCAAGCGCTGGTGTCTTCAAACAACCCACTGGGTGGGCGCAAATTCTCACGAATACCCTCGTAATTGAGGTCAACACCCAAGCCCGGGGTTTCGGGCACAGCAACATAGCCATCTTGCATATAGTTTTTGGGCAAACCAGTCACCAAACCCTCCCAAAATGGCAAATCTAGGCCATGATGCTCAAGCGCCACAAAGCTGGGAATGGCGGCGGCACAATGCACATTTGCCATAAAGGCGATGGGTGAACCGGCAAAATGCAGCGCTGTAGGCAGGGCAAAACGTTCAGCATAATCGGCAATACGTTTGGTTTCGAGCATACCGCCCGCCGTGAGCAAATCGGGATGAATGATATCGACGGCGCGTTTTTCGATCATCTCACGGAAGCCATCTAACAAATACAATTCTTCACCCGCCGCCGTCGGCACATTAACCGCGTCAGTCACCATTTTGTGACCATCCACATCGTGCCATTGCACAGGGTCTTCCATCCATGCCAAGCCATACGGTTCGAGGGCACGGCCCAGTTTAATCACTTCTTTCAGAGTCATCATGCCATGCCCATAATGATCAATACACAAAGATGTTTCCCAACCAACAGCTTCGCGCACAGCTGCCACCACCTCAACCATACGCGCAATGCCAGCGTCGGTCACATTTACGCCTGTGCCACTACCGGGCGCGTTCCACCAATTGCCAGTGTGATATTCATGTTGGGTGGGTGTGCCAATGCGCATACTGGGTAATCCAGTTAACAAGTGCATACCGATATCAAATTTGATAAATGTCAGCCCCATGGCTTTACGCCCCAACACCCGCTCGACATAACCAGCTGGGGTTGGGTTTTGGGCCTTGGGGGTGTCAGCATATAAACGTACTTTATCGCGGTATTTGCCGCCAAAAAATTGGTAACACGGCACCCCATAGGCTTTGCCGATCAAATCCCACAATGCAATTTCGATGCCGCTAACGCCACCGCCTTCGCGGCCCCAACTACCAAACTTTTTCATGTTGCGAAAAATCATATCGACATTACATGGGTTTTGGCCTAACAACATGCTTTTAAAGCGCAATGCATCTTCTTTGTGCCCAGCATCACGCACTTCGCCAATGCCATAAATGCCTTGGTTTGTATCGATGCGCAAAATTGGGTAATCATAATTGCTGGCAACCACCGCCAAACGTAGATCGGTGATTTTTAATTGCGAAGGGTGTGAATAGGTGTTGACGATATTGAGCGATTTTTCAATTGGGTCAGACATAATAAGATGATTTTAGCGCTGTTTTCGTGGCGTTTCAATATATAGGGCTTCTTATTACCAACGGCTATTATCTTTTTAGCTGATTTGGACTGCCGTCTTTACCATGCTCATCACGCTTGACCCCAGCAGTGAAGATATATTACTGGGCATGATTAGCACAGCAGAGTTAATGATAAAGTGAGAGAATAGATTACCTTAGCCAATTTATGATTGTCTACCCGTGAAATTCACGGGCAAGATGACAAAATCATTGTTAAAGAGCAACTTCCTAAAAGATGAAGCAAAACCTTTCATCAACTCAAAATCTGCTCTATTATTTAGCAAATCAAACCCATATTCTATGAACGGTCAAACCCGAAAAGACATCAAACCTGGTTTAGAAGTTGAAATTGTGCAAAAACAAGATCAACGCAGTGGACGGCGCACACGCGGCATTGTCAAAGACATCTTAACCAATTCGATCACGCACCCACATGGCATTAAAGTGCGGCTACAAACCGGCGAGGTGGGGCGCGTGCAAACAATTATCGGTTAAAGGCTTACCACAAGATATCGACCTGATATTGTTGAATCAGCCCATCATCAGTGACCAAGCGCAGTCCTCCGATCTGCGCTTGTATCACCAACAAGCGGTCAAATGGGTCACGATGGAGTAAAGGCAAATCATGCACCGCCAACCCATGCGTCAACGCAATCGGTAATACCTCAAATCGGTTGATTTCAATTTGCTGCGGCACAAACTCTTTGGCATGATAGGGTAATTTTAGCCGTCCCATCCCTGCTTTAATGGCAATCTCCCAGCCTGTTGCGGCACTCACATAGACCATTGAAGCACTACCTGCAATCGCAGCCCGTGCCGTCGATGACAGTCGAGGGTCATTCATCACCCACCATAAAAAGACGTGGGTGTCTAATAACAATTTCATTTAACGATAAAATTCGCCAACGATTGCCTCTGGCAATGGGTCATTAAAATCATCCGACATTTCAACTAAGCCTTCGGCACTACCCGGTTGACGCTGCACCTGTTGGGCAATGGGCACCAGCCTCGCCACCGGCTTACCCGCCATCGCAATCACGACAATTTCACCTAACCGCACCTTGGCAATGAGCTTTGAAAAATGGGTTTTAGCTTGGTGCATATTTACAATTTCTTGCATACAACCTCCTTTAGTTTAGTCTACTAGACTAGCCTTAGTATACTTTAATAGCGCAGATTCCAAGTTGTTAAAAAGTTTCGCCGATTTCACTATCTCTTCTTCAAGCT
>JAGWYZ010000249.1 GCA_018969115.1 Chloroflexota bacterium
AGTTTGGTTTAATTACGACGGCACCTATATTTACTTTAACAGCGAAAAAGACCGTCTGAAACATCGCATTTTGCGACAACGTCCGCAGGTGTCGCTCATCATTCTCGACCCCGATGATCGGGCGCGCTGGTTAGCCGTGCGCGGGCGGGTGATTGAAATGGTGGACGATGTCGATTGGGTGCATATTAACGCGCTCACCCAGCGCTATATGGGCGTGCCCACCTTTGGCGCACCGCCCGATGAAAAACGGGTGCGCTTTAAAATTCAGCCAGAGCATGTCACGGCGGTTGAAAAATATGCCCCCGCACCAGCCCATTAAGCCGAAATGATACGCTGATAAACCGATTGTAATTTGGGCACAATCTGCCCCCAATCAAACTGCCAGGCAAACTTAAGCGCCTGTTGGCTGAGCTGCGCCCCAAGCTCGGCGTTTGCTAACAGGCGGCCAACACTGGCCGCAAACTCGGCTGCCGAGTCGGCAATACATGCATTTTCGCCATGTTGCAGGTCAAAACCCTCACAACCGGCGTGGGTGGTGACAATCGGGCATTCGAGCGCCATCGCCTCAAGCAATTTAAAACGCGTGCCCCCCCCCACACGCAGCGGCGCAACATACACATCGGCCCGCATAATATAGCTACGAATATCATCAACCGCACCCGTGATAACAATATTGGGGTTGCTGCGCAAAATGTCTAAACGTGGGCTTGGTTTTTGCCCCACAATTTGAAATTGCACCGCCGGAAAGGTGTGTTGCACGAGCGGTAATACCTGTGTGGCAAACCACAAAACCGCCTCGATATTCGGTCGATAATCCATCTTACCAGTAAAAACCAAGGTTTGGGGCGTGCCGCTCGGTTTGTTTTGCTGGACATTTTTGGCAGCCTGATACGCGGCGATGTCGATGCCATTGGGCACGACATGCGGTTGCAGCGCAGGTTCTAATGCTTGCAAAGCGCTGGCATCTTGGGCCGACACGCACAAGGTGGCATGAGCAGTCGTGGCAACGCTGCGCTCAAAGGCGCGTAAACGCTGCCATTGCAAGAATGAATAGGCGGCGACATGCCAGCGCTTGGGCTTACGGGCATCTGCCAAACAATTGCGCTGCTGCAACACATATTCGCAATTGTGGTCATCAAACACCACCCGCGCGGGCAAATGCGCCGCAACTTTAGACGGCGGCAACAAATACCGCGCCATCTCGATGCCCTCAATTTGCACAATATCAAAATGATTGTGGCGCAACCATTCTGCCAGTTTTTGGGCAAACGCTGGCGACCACAACCGCCACCCCATGTCGGGCAATGCTGAGGTAAATAGGGTGCGCAAGCGGTCTTGGCTGCGACGGCGTGGCACAGCAAAAGTGGCAATTTGGGCGCAAGCGGCGTATAGAGGGGCCAAGTCGCGTTGCTCATGTGCCGCTTGGCCGCCAATATTCTCATCAAACGACAACAACCAAACCTCGTGCTGTTTGGCGATGCCCGACAGCAAGCCCCAATTGCGCATGGCGGTGCCTTGGCGTGGGGGATAAGGCAATTGCGGTGTTAGAAAGAGAATACGCATCGTGATAAGATCTTAGAGGGTGTTTCTTAAATCAATTTACACTTTTTTGTCAGATGAAACCGCGTAATTTTATCAAATAAGAGCGCCTATTTAGACAATTAGGGGCGTCGCGTCGCAGTTGGCGTGCTTGTCGTAGCATTCATGACACGGGTGCTTATAGCTTCAGGCGTAATCGCCAAATTATTTAGCACCAGCGACATAAATACGGGGCCAGCCGTCGGCGTTGGGGTGACGGTGGGGGTTGGCGATGCAGTGGGGGTTGGGGTGATAGGCACCAGGCTGGCGGCAACCGCACACAGGCCTTTCATCCACACCTCGGCTATTTTTTGGTAGCCGCTTTCGTTAGGGTGCAATAGGTCATAAATATCTTCAGGCCCAACCACCGCAAACATATCGACCACATAGACCTTATGCCCTTGGGCCACGCGCAGCGCCGCCAAATTTTCAATATCGGCATTCAGCGCGGTCATGATCTCGGTTTTACCTTCGACTTTGTTGCGCGGAATCTTGGCCACCACCAGATGTGCGCCCGGCCATTTGGTCAGCACTTTCTCCATGAGGGTGTTGTAATTTTGCACATTTTCAGAGTGCGGGGTTTCATTGCTCAAAACGTCATTGGTGCCAGCCATCAACAAAATAACATTGGGCTGAAAGCTATTCATGCCAAATTCAACCAAATTTGACAATTGATAGGTGTAATACCCGGGGTAACCTTCATGATTGTCATTCTCACTCGGTGGGCCAAGCGGGCCGCGCCCATGTTGCCCACCCACATATTTAAATGAAAAACCGCGCTGATTCAACTTATTCAATAAATAACCACGATAACTACCGGCAGCGCTGTCTAAACCAGCGGTTAATGAGTCTCCCAGCGGCAAAATATCAAAATTGATGGGGGGGATTGGGCAATAACCAATGGTGCTTGGCGTGGCAGTTGGAGCAAGTGTCACTGTGGCGGTTGCCGTTGAGGTTACTGTCGGCGTTTCGTCAGACAAAGCGGAATGTATTGAATACGTTTGAGATTGCACAGAAAAAGCCAAACCGCCAATTAAGGCTATCACCCCGCCCAAACGCAAGATCGATGAAAATTTCTGAAGGTTCATGATGAAGTGAAGATAAAAAAGGATTATCTTATCAAAAAGATGTCATGCCGAATTTACTATCACTTCGTGTGTGGATAAGGCAAAGCCCGCTTCACACACGAAGTGATAGTGAATTCAGCGAAAATAGGTCACGGCCAACCGTGTCCTGAATGCAGCTTAAGCCAATTCAAGCGCAGCTTTGATCCGCGCAATACCCTCTTGAATGCTAGACATCGCCAACGCATAGGACAAACGCGCATACCCGGGCGCGCCAAAGGCTTCGCCATGCGTAAGCCCCACTTTGGCTTCGGCCAACAAATACAAGGCCACTTCTTCAGATGTATTCAGCACGCGCCCATTCTTAAGCGGCTTGCCAAATAAGCCGCGCAGGTCTGGGAAAACGTAAAATGCCCCTGGCGGGTTGGCGCACTTGATACCCGGAATCTCATTGAGAGCATTCACGATCCAAGCACGGCGTTCCTTAAATGCCGCAACCATTTTGGCAATTTCGTCATCAAGATTGGCGGTGTAAGCCTTCAGCGCGGCGTGTTGCGACACCGATGAAGGATGCGAGGTGCTATGACTTTGCACCTTGCCCATCGCCTTGGCATATTCATCCCGCGAGGTGGCGGCAAAACCAATCCGCCAACCCGTCATCGCCACCGATTTCGACAAGCCATTCACCACAATAGTGCGGTCGATCAGATCGGGCGCAACCTCGAGCCAACGCGCATACACGCCATCATACACAATATTGTCATACAACTCATCGGTCAGCAAAATGGCCTGATTACCGCGCATCCAATCCGCAATCATTTCAAGCTCGGCGCGGGTATACACCGAGCCAGTGGGGTTAGACGGCGAGCAGAGCAAAATCATGCGGGTGTTGGCGGTGGTGTGCTGATCGAGCATTTCGCGGGTCAGCTTAAACTCGGTTTCGATGCCCGTTGGAATGATGACGGGGGTCGCATCGGCCAACTTCACCATTTCGGGGTAACTCACCCAATACGGGGCTGGCACAATCACTTCGTCGCCACTATCACATAGCGCCATAATCGCCAAGAAAATGGCCTCTTTGCCGCCATTGGTCACAATGACATTTTGCCATTTGTAATCATATTCCGTTTGGGTCTTTAGCTTTGCCACAATCGCCTTACGCAACGGCATGGTGCCGCCGGCAGGTGTATATTTGGTTAGATTGGTATTGATGGCATCATGACCTTGATCTTTGATAGCACTCGGGGTCGGGAAATCTGGCTCGCCCGCGCCAAATGAAATGACAGGGATACCAGCAGCACGCATCTCGGCAACTTTGCCCTCAACGGCTTGGGTAGCAGAGGCAGCAACCCGTTGGGTGCGTTTGCTGGTGCGAATTGGGATTTGGTTTGCGTTACTCATGGGGCGCGAGTATACAATTAAGCGCAGAATCGTTACGCGACCGAGGCCACCCAATTTACCATCGCTTTATTGCCCAAATTGTTATATTGGGTTTGGCTGATCCAGCCCACTGCGCCCAGCTGAATACTTGAATCTATAGCTTTCATGGCCATATTAAAGTCAATAACCCTAAGGTTATGCCACCCAATCGAAAATATCATCTTGCTAATGGAGACACGCCACAAACGACCTAATGACGAATGAACGATCACTTTGGTTTTAGATAGGGCTTTGCCCATATCATCTCAAAAAATCGGGGGAAATAAAACTGCTTTTTGCCAAAAGCACGATATGACCATTGAAGTTAGGGGCTTTGCTCCTAACTTCAATGGTCATATCGTACGTTTGGCATTACATCTTTTGGGTTTACCCCAAATTAAATTATTGAGATGATACCTTTGCCCTATCTAAAAAACCAAAGTGATTGTTCACTCGGCGAAAACTTATTTTATCTTTCTCGTTTTTTAATCAACTATTGTTGGTAATTTAATTGAAAATATCGCCAATAACATTGCCCGCCGATGAGGTTTTGCCCTCAGACGTTGGCATATATTGGCGAATCGCTCCGGCCAATTTCGCCATAGGCATCGTTTGCAGCCACACCCGACCCGGGCCAGTCAGGGTTGTAAAAAATAAGCCCTCGCCCCCAAATAACAAGTTCTTAAAGCCTTTCACCATTTCAATATCATAATGTACAGTCGGCTCAAACATCGCAACATGACCAGTATCGACCTTCAAGCGCTCGCCCTGTGCCAAGGTATATTCGACAATTTCGCCGTCAAAACAGGCAAAAAATGTGCCCGGGCCATCAAATTTTTGCAACACAAAACCTTCACCGCCAAACAATCCCGCCCCCAATTGCTTGCGAAAATGAATTGACAAATTAACACTTTTCTCAGCAATCAAAAATGAGCCTTTCTGCGCGATCATGGCTTGCCCAGCCGCAAGGTTAATCGGCACAATTTTGCCCGGAAAATCGCTGCTAAATGCGATCATGGCATTGTCACGCTCAGCAACATAATCAACCACAAACAGCGACTCGCCCGTAAATGTGCGCTTAAACAAGCCACCAAGCCCGCCGCCCATGTTGGTGTTCATATTGACATAATCACTCATCCACGACATTGAGCCGGTTTCAGAGTAAAAATGCTGCCCACGTTGCATATTTAAGATGACGGCCTGTAATGTTGTGCCGACCACCTTGAAATTTGCGCCATTCATTGTTTTTCCAGCTATTGCCACATTGGGGTCTGGCATATCGAGGCGTTGCCCCGCAATATTTGTATAAGACTCTGACATTAAATAACCTCCGAATGTTATATGATACGTGTTGATTTAATTTTAGTTGCAAAAAATGTATCATCTCAATAATTCGGGGTAAACCCTAAAGATGTAATGCCAAACGCACTATATGATCATTGAAGTTAGGCACTTTGGCCCTAACTTCAATGGTCATACAGGACATTTGGCGAAAAGTAGTTTTATTTCTCCCAATTTTTTGAGATGATACCCAAAAATATCTACTAACCTCAGAAAGATCTAAAAATGTGTTATTTACTGATTTTACTATCACCTTTGAAGGTCAATGGTGAAATCAGCCTTTCCTCACGGTTTATCTGCCATCAAAGACAGTTCGTTTCGCTATCTTCAATTTTCTCTAAGTATATTTATCTAACATGGATAATGCCTTATTCCAATGACATAGCTTCGCAATAAACAATAGAATAGGACTTACGCGAATGCTACCCGAGAGATAAAAACGGCGACCAAAAAGAGCCAAAATAGAGGACAATGTGGGGTATGTTAGCAACAGTGACACGCGCAAGTTATTGCGAATTTTTGATATGCACCCAAATCAATTACACTTGCACCTATTTCGCTGACCATGCGCA
>JAGWYZ010000250.1 GCA_018969115.1 Chloroflexota bacterium
GGTTTCTTTCACGCTCGCTTTTGCTTGCCTTGGCTTCGAAGTGGGCTTTATTTGCCACTTACTGGGGTCGTTTTGTTAAATTTTTTTTAGCCTAAACTACTGTTTAAGAAACACTCTCTTATAGTGATTTCGACGAAAATTTGTTTTACTTGCCCGATTGGGATACAACTACGGTTCTCAAAAGAGTCGCGGTTTATCTCCAAAGCGTAGCATTAGAGATAGATAGTGAAATCGGCCAAACCTTCCTCAATTCAGAATCCTCCCTATCAATAGTTTAGGGCAAAATGCGCTAAGACCTCTGGTATTTTTTAGGTAGAAACTCAATTTGCAACGATCGAAGCTGGCGGCACACACACGACTTGTACCGAATTCACTTGGGTACATGGCAATAACTGAATTGATACGATTCTCAGCCCCATATTCAGGCAATCCGTATTACGTTTCCCATACAGCTTGCACCTGTGTGTAAACTGCCAACATACCCCATCATCCAGAGCCATACGCCATGCATGACGTTGACTAAAGTGCAATTACAGCTGAAACAAACAAATGCCATCGGCATCGATCAAAACACCAACATAAGCGCCATCCTCAACCACACTTGTGGCAATGATTACATCGCCATCCGGCAAAATACAGCAGCATGGGGGGCCTATCACTCAATTTTTGAGCAATGGGTTTATACAGCGTTGGGCGACAGTGACTCTCATTTTATATTTTGGATTTACAATTCATTGGGGTAAAACCCAAAGACGTAATATCGAAATCATTAGATGGTCTTTAATGAAATGGGCTTTGCCTATATCATCAAAGACCGTCTAATGATTTCTATGAAAATTTATTTGCCTTGCTTTATAGCGAAGATACGTCATCCCAATGATAAATCCAAAATCATAAATTATTCAGCGTTATTTACCACCCACCCCCCAATATAACTAAGATAGGCTGGCATCAAAGGCAACACACAGGGCGATACAAATGACAATAAGCCTGCCAGCGCCGCCACAATAATGCTAGGTGCACCGCCATCACCCTCCCCTAAAATTTTGGTCTCAAGCCCAAAATCGGCGGCGACAAAGTATTGGCTCATTTGCTCAATTTGACCACCCAACATTGCAATCCCCACCAAGATCAACAATAAACCACTCACAATTTCGATCATGCGCATATTGCGTTTGATCTTACTAATCAAAGGCGTAATGCTATCGGCCAACAACGCCACCAACAAAAATGGCACGCCTAATCCCAGCGTATACGCTGTCAACAAAATAAGGCTTTGGCCAAGGCCACCAGCGGTAGCACTTAGGGTCAAAATTGCGCCGAGAAAAGGTCCAATACAAGGCGACCAACCAGCCGCAAACGACAAACCCGTCAGATACGATTGCAGTGAACTCACCCCACGACTCACCCCACCCAGATTTTTGCGCGTGTCGGCATACAAAAAAGGGATCTTGAGAATTTGCAGCGTAAAAAAACCAAAGACAATTAACATCATGCCACCAATTGTTTGCAGCACCCCTTTTGCATCAAAAAACAAACTGCCCAATGCAGTACTAGCGAGACCTAAAATCCCAATGACAAACGTGGCAAACCCCAACACAAAAAACACACCTTGCACAAAGGTAGTCATGCGTTTTGCACGGGCCTGCGTCACAAATTTTGACTGAATTACATTTTGAGACATTAAATTGGTCACTCCTAACCATTTCAGATGAGCGTTAAGATAAAAATCTTACCCGTTATTTTTTGTGCTTTTAACTTATAATCTCATCCAGATTGTAACTGTAAAAATATGGCTTAAGTTAAAGTCGTATTATTTTTTATAATGTCAAAAGTCTTACGCAACCCGCTCCTATGGTCACTCTCACTCAGCCACTTTAGCACCGACCTCTATTCAGGGGCCATCGCCGTGCTGATGGTTGCCATTGCACATTCACTCAATCTATCAATTTCCGAAATTGCGTTTACCTTGGCAATGTATTCTTATGCCTCGTCATTATCACAACCGCTATTTGGCTATATTGGCGACCGACTTGGCGGTAAATGGTTCGTAGCCGGTGGCGTTTTTACCATTTCATTATTTTTTGCTTTATTAGGTTTTGCCACCACCTTGCCAATGGTGATGCTGTGCATGGTATTCGCTGGACTCGGCTCAGCAGCATTTCACCCCCAAGGCGCATCTGGCGCGGCATTGGCCGGCGGCGAGAGCAAATCAACCGCCATTTCAATCTTTATGCTGGGTGGCAATATTGGTTATGCGGCTGGCCCACTCTTGGCTGGGGTCTTGTTAACCATCATGAATAAAGAAAGCATCGGCGTGATGTCGATCTTTGGGCTAGTGATGACCCCATTACTATTTAAGTTATTAGGGCGCAAAGGCATTGCGGCAAAACCCCGTACCCCCGTCAAAGGCATCCCACGCAACCGCGCTTTTACCGGCTTCGCCATTTTTGCCCTCATGGCAATCATGGCTTTACGAGCAGGTGCGTCATCCGCCATGAACTCGCTCACCCCACAATTTTTTGGCAACGAGTTGGGCTTTGGCATCGGCTTTGGCAGCTCATTAGCGGCGACCCAATTGTTTGGCTTAGCCATTGGTGGGTTTATCGGCGGCATGGCGGCTGATCGATTTGGACAACGCAATGTCATTTTCTTCTCATTGCTTCTAGGCGGCCCCTTAACTGCTTTATATTTCCTCACCCATTCAACCTTGGTCTACCCCGTTGCAGCAGTCACCGGCTTCTTTTACGGCATGTCGTGGCCTCCGCTGCTCTCGATGTCACAAGAGCTATTCCCCAAAAGTGCTGGCTTGGCCTCCGGGCTATCCCTTGGGTTTGTTTTCTCTATGGGCGGATTAGGCACCACCTTAATTGGCTTTTTGGCTGAACCCTATCGACTTGGTCTGCAAAATGCACTGTTGTTGCTCGCACCATGGTCGTTTGTTGCAGCATTGTTGGTGCTTGCCTTACCTACCCGTGAAAAAATAAACGATGCAGCAAAACTGATGAATGTCGGCGTTGCGAGTTAATTGATCAAATCCAAAGCCCGTAAATGAATTCACGTTATGAAACAAACAGATACGTTAAAATGCATTAAGCCAGCTTCTAACCTACTAAAGCGCAATTGAAATTTTTAGCCCGCGAATTCATTCACGAGCAAGATGGCGAAGATATTGATTAAACCAAATACTTCCCCGTATTTTTATAATTGGCACACAACACCGTCACACAGCTGCTTAACTCTACCAACTTCATCTCATGTAGCGCATTTTCTGACCACAATTCTAAAACCTCAGCCCGCTGAATGAGCTTCTTGAGCAAATCGTGCACCACTGTCGCATCTACGCCTACCCAATCTGCCACTCGGCTGATCAAAATAGTCTTTTGCTGACGCAAAAAAACAGCAGCAGGCATATATTCAGCTTGAATCCGCTGCTCATTCACCAAACGCGGTTTGGGGCGAAACAAAGCATTTAGCTCAGGGTCAACAAAACCCGTTGCCAGCGCCTGATAACCAGCCAAAGCCTTGGATGTCGCTTTCATAAATTCGCCAACCGTTTCATGCAAATCTTCCACCCGTTCATACATCCAATCAGGGTTACTTTTCACACGCGGTGGCAAAGGCCCCAACTGCTTCGCCATACGCTGAGTATATTGCAACTTTTGCAAAATCACCGAGCGTTTGGCATATTTACGCCGCCAACTCGATCGCGGTGTTAGCCACACACAAAAAGTCTCGGCAAAATCCTCGTCAGGGTGTTTTTGGGCATAATGATCCCCATTCGGGTTAACAAAACGCTTGCTCCACGGGTTATAGTCAAACGTATCACCTTGCGGGTAAGTATTAAAAAAATTGCCCTGCACCTGAAACAATTGCCTAAACTCGCTCGACCGATACAACTTGTAGGTGTAACAAAAAGCATGACCCAACTCATGCCGCAACAACATTTTTAAATCCGCGGCGCTGTAATACCAGCCGCGCAATTCATAATTTATCTCTTTGAGCAACGGGTCAAAATCATAAAACCCCAGCGAAATAATGGCTGTGCTAGCAATACAACCATAACCCGTAGACACATAAAAATAAGGCTGAAGCTCAGTTATACCGGCCCGTCGCAATTGCCCAAGCACAATTGGAATAGCACCCTCAAAAAATGACCCCTCAATCGTCAGGCCAAGCTGTCGAATCGGGGTGTGCAGCATCTCAAGTTTTAGCGTGGCCTTCTGATAGAGCAATTGTTGGGTGCGACGCATGGCTTTAAATTTACAATTAAGGCTACAAATCAACCATTCAACTATTCAACGTAATCTTAACCCCAAATAAACCAAACCCGTCTCATGACGATAAGGGGCAATCGGCACAAACCCAAATGCGCGATACATCTTAATCGCCGATCGCATATTAGGCAATGTGTCAAGCCGCAACCAAGCATACCCTGCGGCCCGCGCTTCTTGAATCAAGCACAATAGCAATTTGCGCCCAACCCCCTCGCCCCGAAAAATTGACCGCACAAACAAACGCTTCATTTCACACACATCATCATTTATTCTACGCATCGCCACCATCCCCAAAATTTGTCTATGCCATTGCGCCAGCAACAAACGCCCATAGGGTCTGCCATACATGATGGGAAACTTCACGAGTTCCCCCGTCTCATCATCAAATCATGGGCACAGCCCAATATCAGTCGCCAATGGCGACACCACCTCCTGATATTCAAGCAATAGCTGATGTACCACATAAAAATCATCCAGTGTATTTGCATGTGAAATCTTAGCAGGTGGCAAATTTAAACCAATTCCAATTCCCATTATCATAAAAATTATACTCCGCAGGCAAGTTACCCAGATGCCGTTGCCATTCAAACAAATTTTTGCCGAATTCACTATCTATCCCCCCAGCTACGGTTGGGAGATAGATAGTGAATTCGGCAAAACCTTTTATCGACTTGGTATCTGATCCATTAAAAACAGCTTTTTAAACCAAAATAAAAATCCTCACTAGACACGAGTCTAGTGAGGATTTTTATTTTGGTTTGCGAATTAGTTTTACAGCGACTTAACAATCGCAGTAAAAGCGGCTGGCTCACGCACAGCCATATCAGCCAACATCTTGCGATTGATATTGATATTTGCCACACTCATCTTGTGAATCAATTGGCTATAAGTCAAGCCATTCTCACGCGCGGCTGCATTAATACGCAAAATCCACAATGCGCGAAATTCGCGGCGGCGCACCCGGCGGTCACGGGTTGCATATGAAAACGCATGTAATTGCGATTCCATCGCTTTGCGCACATTTTTATGTCGCGCACCAAACTGGCCCTTGGTTGTCGCCAGTACTCTATTATGTCGTCGTCGGGCTTTAACGCCACCTTTTACACGTGCCATTCTTTATACCTCTTTGTGTGGATGCTTAGCTGCTCATCATAAACAACCAACCACCCAGTATCTTATTGATCTGATAAGGTTGGAACCAGTGCCTTAATTTTTCTGGCGATGGCATTGCCTTGCACAACTTGCATTGTGTCAAGCTCGTTAATGGTGCGTTGGCTGCGATTGCGGCGAAAGTGGCTTTTACCCTGTCTAGTGCGCATCAGCTTGCCAGAACCGGTCAAGCGAAAACGCTTCGATGTCGCCTTATGTGATTTAATCTTTGGCATTTTTATCCTTTTTATCAGGTGTTGGTCAGTAGTTATAGATATCGTCCCTACTTGTTGTATCACCAATAACCTTAAATAAACAAATTAATTAATTAACAGCACTTTATGTAACACTAAATATCAAGAGCCATTTTTGCCAATTTCACTATCTATCGCTCACAGCTACACCATGGGCGATAAATAGTGAAATCGGCCCTTCATCTTTTAGAGAGTGTTTCTTAAATCAAATTTCACTTTTTTGTCAGCTGAAATTACGTGGTTTTATCAAATCAGAGAGCATATTTAGACAAAACGAATGCCG
>JAGWYZ010000251.1 GCA_018969115.1 Chloroflexota bacterium
ATTCTTGCAATTGCAAACCGGTCATTACCAAGAACAATTTTGCACGTGTTTTAAGATTGCTATATCGACAGATCATTTTCCCTATTTTCCACTATTTAGAATGTAATCTATGGTAAATGGTCTTGCGATTCGGAATATTTCCAAACGCATGGTTACGACAGTCATACGATGGCAGTTGAGAAAGTGCTTGAGGGAATGACAGAGAGTCTTTGCAACGGGCATTCACAATAGAGACAAGGGCCTAGCGTACGGCTGCCCTCTTGTTTGTTTTACTTGCCACGTTTTTTGCAGTGATGCGCAGCAGATTCTGTTATCATCTTGTATGTGTATCGACGGCGAGAAAATACGATGGCAACAGTAGCATGGCTGGCGCTCATGTTAATGGGCGCTGGGTTAATTGCGATGTATTTTTTAGTGCAACAGCGCCTTGGCAATAGCCTTGCGGCCAGTGTTGTGCGGGCAACGCCATTACCCAGTGTTACCCCTACCCGTAGTGTTGAAGGTTTTGCCGACGATGCTTATGCTGCTTATTTTCGTGGCGAATATCGTAAAGCCATTGATCTTTATGATCAAGCATTACGCCGCAAACCCAATGACCCTGTCTTGACTTTTCGGTTAGCTCGGTTGCTGGTGTTGACTGGTCAATCTAATCGGGTGGAGCAACGTTTGCAGCGTGTTTTGCAAACTTATCCTAACGATGTCAATTTACGGGCGGTTAATTGCATGGCGATGGATTGGCTGGGGCGCGTGTCACAGGCAGTAAAAGAGTGTAAGGCTGCGGTTGCGCTTGACCCAAGCAATCCAATTGCCTACGCTTATTTGGCTGAAGCTCAAGCTGATGGCGGTGATTTTCGCAATGCTCGCACCTCAGCCCAAAAAGCCATTGATCTTTCGCGCCCAAATAGCGATGCCCGTATTGATGCTTTACGTAATATGGGGTATGTGCGCGAGCTTGAAGGTGAATATAACGAAGCCCTTTATTATTATGGGCAAGCTTTAGAAATTGGACCACAATTGGTGCATGTGATCATCGCTATTGGGCGTGCCTATAATGGTGCTGGCAATGCATCACGCGCAATTGAATATTTTGAACGAGCAATTAAGCTCGATAAAGATAATGCTGAAGCTCACGAGCGGCTTGGTTCCGCTTATATTGGCATGGGTGAATTTGATAAAGCACGTTTGGCACTTGAAGAGGCGACTCGTTTAGACCCCAATCGACACACGGCTTGGACTCGTTTGGGGGTGGTACATTTTCAAGGACGGCGTTACGAAGATACGATTGCTGATATTACCCGCGCTATTTCCATTACCGAACAAAATAATCAAAAATTGGGCGCAAACGACTATATTTATTTGGGTTTTGCCAATCAATTAATGGGTAATTGTCCGCGAGCTGTCGACGCCTTTAATAAAGCGGCAGAAGTATCGCCGAATGAAGCCTCGATTCAAGAGCTAGTATCGAATGGACTTAGAAAATGTGCTAAGTGAACTGTTAAAATAGACTTTGAAAATGTATGTTTTAGCAGATATTCTCAATTGTGAGTGAGGTTTTTGTCAAAGCCACCATATACCAAGAAAGCGTAAAAATTGAGGAAATGCCGATTTTACTAACCTTTCGCAATCGTAGGCCAGTAATCTGGCCCATTCCGGAGGGTTAGTGAAATCGGCGAAACCCGCATTTTTATGTCCGAGATATTGTGATTATGGCAATATTTTTTATTTGGTAAATTTTTGTGCTTATATCGCATATAAGTTCCATCTTTTGATGGATTCAACATTTATCTGCTAATCTTTATACTTATTCAATGATAACGCCACACCTTGTTCGTATGCGACACCACCGTCGGGAACGGATACGTAAAAGCAGCGTAAATCGTTTTCGGCAATGGATGCTATTTGCGTTAGCGGTAGTGCTTGCACAAGTTGCCGTCTTATTGGGCATCACCGCAACCTCAGCCGCAACAGCCTATAGTTATTTTTTGCAAAACACCTTTGATTTGCCAGACCCCAGCCAAATTACGCAAATTGAAGACAATTTTCAGACCACCAAGATGTTTGATCGTAATGGCAAACTGATTTATGAGGTGATTGACCCGAATGCTGGCGACCGTCAGTGGGTTCCATTTCGTGAGATATCGCCTTTATTGGCCTGTGCGACAGTCGCCATTGAAGACAAAACATTTTATGAAAATCCGGGTTTTGATTTTCGGGGTATCGTTCGTGCCTTTATTTCAAATTTGCGTGGCGATTCGGTGCAAGGTGGGTCTGGAATTACACAGCAATTGATTAAAAATGTCATGATTGCGCCCAAAGATCGCTATAAACAAGATTATGGACGCAAGATCAGAGAAATTATTTTAGCAAGCGAGGTTAGCCGCCGTTATAGTAAAAATCAGATTTTAGAGTGGTATCTCAATACCAATAACTATGGCAGTTTGGCCTATGGCGTAGAGTCGGCTGCGCGTATTTACTTTGGCAAACGCGCCAAAGATGTGACCTTGGCCGAGGCTGCAATGTTATCGGCAGTACCACAATTTCCACGTCTTAATCCATTCGACAACCCAGTTTTGGCGAAAGACCGCCAAGAATTGGTGTTAGACCAAATGTTAGAGCGGCTGCAAAGCAAACAATTGGCCTGCCAAAATGTGACTGAAGAACAAATTTTGGCCGCCAAAAATGAATCATTGCGTTATGCAAATCGTGATGGGCGTTTTAATATTTTTGCGCCACATTTCACCTTTTATGCGCGTGATATGGTAGTGGATTTGTTAGCCGATCATTTGCGGATTAGCGAGCAAGAAGCCACAGATATGGTGTATCGGCGTGGCTTGCGTATTAAGACCTCGCTAGACTTTAATTTAGACGAAGAAGTTCGCAAAATTGCAAATGAGAAAGTGGCACGTTTGCAGGTTGACAAAAAAAATGCTAATAATGCGGCAGTGGTGGTGATCGATACCGTCACCGGCGAATTATTATCGATGGTGGGTAGTCTTGATTATTACAACGACAAAATTGATGGCAAATTTAATGTGGCGACGGGTTTACGGCAGCCGGGGTCATCATTTAAGCCCATCACCTATTTAGAGTTAATGCGACAAGGTTCAGCAACGCCATCGACATTATTTTGGGATGTGGCGACCACTTTTACGACAGGCGAGCGGTTTCCCAATCATGCCTTTGCCCCCAACAATTATGATGACAAGTTTCACGGGCCGGTGCGAATGCGCTCAGCGCTAGCCAATTCATACAACATTCCAGCGGTAAAGGCGTTGCAAATGGCGGGCATTCCAAGTGTATTGCGGTTGGCGCATTTGCTTGGAATTAATGATCTTGAGGCTGGTTTAGAGCGTTATGGCTTGTCGCTGACCTTGGGTGGCGGTGAAGTGAAGTTATTAGATATGACGTATGTCTATTCAACTTTCGCAAATGGGGGCACGATGGTTGGTGCACCCCGCCCACAACCGCTGCAACGGCGTGGCTATCGTAAGCTTGACCCTTCAGTTATTTTAGAGATTGTGGATGCCAACGGGCGGCAAATTTATAAATATACACCCAATCGTATTCCAAATATGTTGGGGCCAAATAGCCCACAATTAACCTATCTGATGACCAATATGTTGTCGGACAATGAGGCACGTGTGCCGGCATTTGGCCCCAACAATGCCTTAGAATTAAAACGCAAGCGCCCAGCCGCAGTGAAAACTGGCACCACCAACGATAACCGTGACAACTGGACGATTGGTTATACCCCACAATATGTGGTGGGGGTGTGGGTCGGCAACACCGATGCAACCCCTATGGACAAAACTGTAACCGGTTTAACCGGCGCAGCACCCATCTGGCATGATGTGATGGAAATGTTGCACACCGATTTGGCGATTGAAAATTTTGAGCGCCCGCCCGGTATTACTGATCAATATGTATGTGCGGTAGATGGCATGTTGCCGGGCAATACAGGGTGTCCAACGGCCAAAGAATTATTTATTCGTGGCTTAGAGCCGAGCCGAGCGACATCGATGGTGGATAGTGTGCCGTATGATCGTGTGACGGGCCGCCCCGCGACGATTGAGACATCACCGGATCAGATTGAATATCGCACCGTTTATCGTTTCCCAGATGAAGCGCTGGAATGGTTTAAGACACAGGGCAGAGATGTGCGTGAATTGTTCCCACAATTGAGTACGCGAGATGTATTAGATAGCCGAAACAATCCCGGCACGACTGTGCCAGGATTGCCAGGTAGCATTGGGGTGGTAGCCAAGTCGGGTATGGCTGGCCCGGGCAGTACATTAATTGCATTTCCGGGCAATGGTACGACGGTATCAGATGTGGCTTCACGCGGGGTTGTGCCTATTTTGGGCAGTGTATGGGGTGTGGATTTTGCCTATTACAGCGTGGCGATTGCGCTAGGTAATAGCAATAATTGGCAGCCAATTAGCCCAGATATTGGTACTCCCATCCCCAATGGCACGATTGCGACTTGGTATTCATCAAATTATCCCGAAGGGTTATACACGATTAAGGTAACGCGCCATGACCAAAATGGCGGGATTTCTGAATCAACGGTAAAAGTGAATTTGTTGCATAGTTTGCAATAGGGGAGAGTCAAGAAGCAAGAGCCAAGAGCCAAGAATTAAGAGGTAAGAGTCAGTTGATCAAATTTTGTTGTATCAAAACGCTTTATAAGGTGTAAGCCACAAACATATAAAATAGGTGTATGCAAGAACCTACCTTTAAAGATGTTTTATTGGCAAAACGGCAAATTGCGCCATATTTGAGACGCACGCCATTGCACCGTTACCCAGCGCTCGATGATTTGATGGGCACGACCACCTATGTTAAGCATGAGAATTATCAACCTGTTGGTGCATTTAAAGTGCGGGGCGGGGTAAATTTGATCTCACAGATGAGCGATGCCGAAAAATCGCGGGGTGTAATTGCGGCATCCACTGGTAATCATGGGCAATCGGTGGCGTTTGCGGCCCGCATTTTTGGCATAAAAGCGCGTATTGTGGTGCCAGAGGGGGCCAACCCGGGCAAAGTTGCGGCTATGCGTGGCATGGGGGCCGAAATTATTTTTCATGGAGCACGTTTTAACGATGCGAAAAATCATTGCGAAGAACTGGCTGCCGAGCTGGGCTTTCGTTACATTCATTCTGGCGATGAACCGTTGTTGATTGCGGGTGTGGCGACCGAAGCACTTGAGATGCTAGAAGATGAACCTGATCTCGATGTGATTTTTGTGCCTGTGGGTGGTGGCAGTGGCGCGGCGGGGTCGTGTTTGGCCGCCAAAGCCATCAACCCGAATATTCGGGTGATTGGGGTGCAGGCCGAGGCTTCGCCTGCGGCTTATCTCACTTGGAAAAATCGCACCCGCACCACTGCCCCCGACCGTACTATTGCCGAGGGGTTAGCGACGGGTGCGCCATTTGACTTGCCGCAAGGCATTATGCAACGCTTAATGGATGATTTTGTGTTGGTAAGCGATGCGGCTATTTTGCAAGCGGTGGCATGGTTGGCCGAATATGCACATACCTTAGCCGAAGGCGCTGGCGCATCGACGTTGGCGGCGGCGTATCAGCAACGCGAAGCCTTGGCTGGCAAGAAACTCGGCTTGGTTTGCTCTGGCGGCAATATCTCAATCACCCAACTTAAGCAGGCGCTTGGTGGGTAACGAATATGTGAATGTGGAATGGAGGAATGCGTGTTTGGATGCAAAGATTGAGGATTAGAGATTTCCTCTCAACTTTTTCATTTACGCATTTATCCATTCACGGTAGTTTAGTCTAAAAGTAGGGATGTTGTTCAAATCTGTAGTAAAACAGAGGGTATGAAAAAAAAAGAAGAACAACATCCCCCCGCAGTATACAAAACAGTCGAAGCAATCATAGCAACGCTAGCA
>JAGWYZ010000252.1 GCA_018969115.1 Chloroflexota bacterium
TTTATTTAAGGGTGAGAGGTTTCTTTCACGCTTGCTTTTGCTTGCCTTGGCTTCGAAGTGGGCTTTATTTGCCACTTACTGGGGTCGTTTTGTTAAATTTTTTTTAGCCTAAACTACTGGTTATAGATCTCCGCGAACGCGTAGATGACGGTTTAAGCGCATGGCTGACTTTTGGACAGCCTTAAGCATCCACACGAGGATCAATCGCCATTCGAATGTAAAGTTTATCGAAAGACAATGCCCCCACTTTGTTAGCATCCAAGCTTATAATGATCGATAGCACCGACCTAAAGCCTAACTTGAATTTTCTAACCTTTACTCAACGTCACCCACGTATTGCAGCATTCATCACCCTTGGGCTGGCCCTAGCAGTTAGCGCCTTAGCATGGGGGCTACGCAGTTATGCCGCCCAAGCCCTCAGCATCGATTGGGACGAGGATGACTATATGCGGGCGGCCCAAGATTACGCCACCCCGCTACAACAGCGCGATTGGTCGGGATTGTGGCAAGCACTACAAACCCGCAACTACCGCCCCGAACACCCACAACTGGCCAAACTGGCATATGCACCTGTGCTAGCAGCCTTGCCGCCTTTAGACGAAATCCCCGACCGCGATGTGACCGTGCCGCCGCCCAATATCGACCCGTGGGTTCCCTATTCGCATTTGCGCCCGGTGCGCTACACGGGGATTGTGTTTGCCACCTTACAAGTGTTATGCTTGGCCTTGCTCAACCCACTCAGCGCACTTTTTCTAGCCAGCCACACCTTTCACATCAAATACAGCACCCAAGTAATGCTCGAAGCGTTGCCCTCGCTAACCAGCCTAATATGTGTCTTGACCTATCTAAAAGCCCAACCCGCCTCGCATATGCGATGGGCATGGCTGCTGTTCAGCGCCATCATGTTGGGTCTCACCGCCGCCTCAAAATATTTATATGTCGTGGCGGGGGTGGCGGTGTTGCTGGATTGGGTCTTACGCGCCACATCCGCCCATCGCCCCACACCCATATGGCGCGGGTTGGCTGGCCCGCTGATCTGGGGCGGGTTGGGCGTGCTGGTCTTTTTTGCCGTGCAGCCCTATTTGTGGGCCGACCCGATCACGCGCCTCAGCGAAAGCGTGTTGTATCACGGGGGCTTTGCCCAAAGCGCCCATGTGCAAAATGCAGGTTTGCCTTGGTGGCAACCGCTGCTCTATTTGTTTAGCACCTTGCCCGGCCTACGCATGGCCCCCACCTTTGCCTATCTTGCCTTGCCTGATGTCTGGTTTACGCTGTTGGCGCTGGTCGGGCTACGCCACACTTGGCGCAAACAGCGCCTGTGGGTGATCTGGTTTGGCTTGGCCTTGCTGTTTTTGTTACTATGGAACACCAAATGGCCGCAATACATGCTCATCCTCAGCACACCCTTGTGCATGATGGCCGCCGACGGGGCACGCGAGGTGCTATGGCCGGCCTTGCGACGCTGGGCATACGCCGCCCGCCACCCCCAACGCCCGCCATTCAACTGGGCACAAGCGTGGGGCGAATGGAGAACCGCGCTGCCTTGGCTGCTGCCCGGGGCCATCGCCTTGTTATTGCTCAGCGGTTTCCCGCTGCTTTACACCTTCTTCATGGCCTTAACCGACCTCAACGCCCGCAGCATTCGCGATGCCCTGAATAGCGCAGTCGTGCAGCAAGCCCTTGGCGGATTGGTTGGCGCATTCCCCGCCAATGTCACCGTCGACATCATGCGCGGGCGGGCCGCCCAAAACAGCCAAGTCAGTTATGCTGGCTTTGGCTTGCTGGCCCAATTGTTTAGCCTTGGCAGCAGTGGCGGCTTAAATCTGGTGTTGTTCACCGATATTATTTGGATGGTATTGTCGGTCACGGCCCAAAGCCTCATGGGCGTAGCCGTGGCATTGTTGCTCAATGGCAAACGGCTGCGCTTTGCCCGCGCATGGCGCACCCTGTTTATCTTGCCTTGGGCTGTGCCAGAGTTTGTCGGGGCCATTGCGTGGGGCAATATTTTTGAACCCGAAGCAGGCTTGGTGGCGTGGCTTTTGGGCACGGTCTTTGCATGGCGCAGCAGTGTCGGGTTAACTTTGTTGGTCTTGCTGGTTGCCGCCACCTGGATGGGCTTCCCGATGGTCATGCTGGCCGCCAGTGCCGCACTCAAACTCATCCCCATCGAAACCAAAGAAGCCGCACAACTCGATGGCGCCTCGCGCTGGCAAACCCTGCGTTGGATCACCCTGCCCTTGCTTGTGCCACTGGTCACACCCGTCATCCTCATCCGCGCCATCGCTGCCTTTAACCAATTTTATCTGTTCGATGGCTTGCATCCACCCCTATTTAACACCCTCAGCCACATTTCATATCAGGTGTTCGACTCCTCTGGCGGCTATGGGGGGCAATTTGCCGTCTCAGCCGCCATCAATTTGCTCAATGTGTTGGTATTGATTATTTTGCTGGTTATTTTTAACAAACGCACCCGCGCCGCCGAAGGGGTGGCCTATGTTTAAGCCTCAACATGGGCTGGCGCTGGGCTGTGTGCGGCAAATGGCCTTGTGCGCAGTGGCAGCATTCGTGCTGCTGCCCATCGTCACCTTAGGGGTGATTGCCTTCGACGGCACACTCAACAGTGCCCGTATTTTAGAATTTCGCTGGCTGCCGCGCCGTTTTAGCCTCGAACCATTACGCATTGCATGGACCAGCCCGGCCCAAAATCAGCCCTTTACCCAATTTTTGGTCAATAGCCTGTTGTTGTCGGGCGGCAGCGCCGCGCTGGTGCTGGTTGGCGGCGCAAGTATGGCCTATGCCTTTGCGCGGATGCGTTTTGTCGGTCGTAAATTGGGGTTGTTTGCCTTGTTGGTCGGGGCCTTTTTGCCACCGGTGGCGCTCATGGTTCCGCTATATTTGCTGCTCACAAGCTTAGGCATTCGCACCACCTTATGGGGCTTGCTGGCAACTTACACCGCCTTTGCCCTGCCGTTGGCCATTTGGAACATGCGCGCAGCCTTTCAGGCCGTGCCGCGTGAGTTAGAAGAAGCGGCCTTTCTCGACGGGGCCGGGCCATTCACCACCTTTATGCAGGTGGCCTTACCGATGGCCCTGCCACCCATCTTGGTGGCGGGCCTGATCGCATTTTTGGGGGCCTATACCGAGTTTGCAATGGGCTGGCTGTTGCTCAATGATCCCGAACGCATGACTTTGGCGATGGCCTTGCGCAACATGAGTGGTTATTTTGCCAGTGCTTGGAATGTGTTGGCGGCCTTTACCCTGCTCATGTGCGCCCCCGTCATCGTGGTGTTTTTGGCGCTGCAAAACTATTTGCTCAATGGCTTGGTGGTGGATATAGCGTCAGATCTGTGAGGTACGCCGCAACTAGACTGGCCTAAATGCGCCAGGCAACCGCAACACCCTACAGTTCACCTTAAACTAACCTCGCCAAACACGAGGTGTTTATGCGTTCGGCATGATATCGTTTAGAAAAGCTTGACTGGATGCATCAAAAGCCATCTATTTAAAATGCATCAAATGAAATCTGCTCGCTTGGCACACGCAACGACTTTAGCATAAGTGTGGCCGATTGGATCATGGCGGGTGGCCCACACAAGTAATATTCAATGGCGGTGGGGTCGCGGTGGGTAGCGAGATATTCATTTTGCAGCACCTCGTGAATGAAGCCAGTGCTGCCTTGCCATGCATCGCTGGGCAATGGCTCAGACAACGCCACATGAAAGCTAAAGTTGGAGTGTTGCTGCGCCAATTCGCCAAAATAATCTTGATAAAACAGCTCTTGGGCGCTACGTGCGCCATACCAATAGCTAATTTTGCGCGCAGTTTTGCTATTTTCAAGCAAATACGAAATATGGGACCGCAAGGGGGCCATACCCGCCCCGCCGCCCAGATACACCATCTCACGTAGGGTAGGCCGCACCAAAAAGTCGCCAAACGGGCCGATGGCGCTGACGGTATCACCCGCTTTCAGCGAAAATGCATAGGTTGAGCCAACGCCGGCTGGGCAATCTTGCCCACGCGGCGGGGTGGCGATGCGAATATTGAAACGCACGTGTTTGTCTTTGATCGGGTTTGAGGCCAATGAATAATTGCGCCGACACGCCACCGCATTGCCAGCCACCGAGTCGAACACATGCTGCCGCTGCCACACTTCAGCATAGGGTTGCTGCACTTCGATCCCATGCAAACTGCGCTCGGCATAGGCCGGAATGTTCAATTGCAAATATTGCCCAGCCTGATAGTTGAGGGCAGGTGAATCGGCAGTCGGTGCTAGCACCAATTCTTTGATAAAGGTTGCCACATTGTCATTACTCACCACGTTAAAGGTATAAACCTTTTGTGCTGTTTTTGCACCCAAGCCCCCCACCGAGTTGAGGTCAAGCATGATTGCACTATTGTGTTCGCGCACCTGATAGGTCTTAAGCGCCAAACATACTGGGGCGCGTTGGGGTGAACCATCTCGAAAATCAAAGCGCCCGTTATGTTTAGGACACTCAATCTGATTGCCCAACACCAAGCCATCGGCCAAATGAGCATTGCCATGCGTGCAAATACCCTCACTGGCGTGTAATGTGCCAGCGGCAGTACGATAAATGGCATAGGTTTTATTGTCGTGATCAAAACGCAACACATCAGCTTTTTTGAGTTGGGCGGCGGGGCACACCTCAATCCAGCCATCAACCACCACGCGCCCCGCCGCCGTCACCGCTTTTGCCAAATAAGGCGCTTCAATCTTGCTAAATGGGGTTGGAATGACGCGCTTGACATAATAAGCGGGATCTTTGCGCTGATGCAACACAGCCGGAATAATTTCACGATAGGCTTCGCGTAAGCCATTGTAAGGTTTGGGCATATCAGCCTTGACCAACGCGTGTAAGCGCGGCAAGGCGTGATAAGGGACAAGGGGGAACATGTGGTGCTCGACATGATAATTCATGTTCCAATACAAATAGCGGTTGAGCCGGTTCATATACACGGTGCGGCAATTGAGGCGATGGTCGAGCACATTTTCAGCCAGCCCGGCATGTTGGGTAAGGCCATACACAACCATCAACCAAGCGCCATAAAAATTGGGCAACCCGATCAACATCAGCGGCAAAATACTACCGAGGTAAATCGCCATGCCAGTGACACAGGCATAAATCAAGACATAAATCCGTGCACGCCAAATCACGGCGTTATATTGCGATTCTGGCAAAAAGGTCAATTCTTCAGGCGTAAAGCGCCCGACACAATGCAAGGCCACCTCGCGCACATATTTACGAAAGGCCCCCCAACTAAAAAAACCTGTGATCAGGTTAAACAAATTGGTCGGTCGTTGCACTGCAATTTCGGGGTCGCGCCCAACAATGATGGTATCACTATGATGACGGGTGTGGCTCCAACGCCAAATGACAGATTCGCGCTGCACCATAAATGAGGCAATTTCATACAGCACGTTGTTCATCCAATCGGTTTTAAACGCCGTGCCATGCCCAGCCTCGTGCCAACGCGAATCTGAGGTAGAGCCATAAAGCACGCCATAAGCCGCAAATGGCAAAATAGCCCACCACGTGCCCCACAACGCAATGCCTGCTGCCGCAAAACCAAACAACAGCACAAACCACAAGATCGTATCTCGCAACGCCGGGCCATCACATCGCTCGAGCAATGCCCGCATTTGTTCTTTTGGCACAGGCGAGGTATACCAACGCGCCTCTGCTAACCCTTGCTCAATGGCTCGGGCCGTCTCTTGCCCCACCAAGCTATAGTCTTTGTCCAGTGGCTTTGTCATTTGGGTGAGTATTGTCATGGCTAAATGATAGCATTTAAATGCTATCTTTTAAAAATCGGGTTTCTTCCCAAAAAACCCAACAGCTAA
>JAGWYZ010000253.1 GCA_018969115.1 Chloroflexota bacterium
TGATTGCTTCGACTGTTTTGTATACTGCGGGGGGATGTTGTTCTTCTTTTTTTTTCATACCCTCTGTTTTACTACAGGTTTGAACAACATCCCTACTTTTAGACTAAACTACCGATTTAGCCACTGGCGCAAAAGATTATGATGCATCGCGCCTTATTAGCGAGCCGATGGTGGCGGTTGGACCGGATGGTAATCTTGTCCCCGTCTTAGCGGTTGAAGTGCCGACTGAAGCCAACGGCGGCGTAGCTAAGGACAAAATGAGCATTACTTGGAAGATTAAGCCCGGTGTGAAATGGCATGATGGCACAGACTTGACAGCTGATGACTTTGAATTTAGCTATAAATATTGTGTTGAGAAGACCACAGGTTGTACTAACCTCAAAAACTTTGAGTCAGTTGATAAATTTGAAATAATTAATCCACTTTCGTTCAAAATCACCTTCAAAACTGCGACAACTTATCCTTGGCAGGCTTTTGTTGGGCAAAATGGCTATGTACTGCAAAAGAAACAATTTGCCAATTGTATTGGTGAAAAAGCCAGCAAAGATGCAGATTGTCAAAAAGCAAATAATGCTGTAATTGGCACAGGCCCCTACAAGCTGAGGGATTTTAAGAGTGGCGACATCGTTACTTATGATGTGAATCCTAATTACCATATCGCTGATAAGCCATTCTTTAAAGAAGTGATTATGAAAGGTGGTGGCGATGCAACGAGTGCGGCTCGCGCTGTATTCCAAACTGGTGATGCTGATTATGGATGGAATTTGCAAATTGAATCTGCTGTTTTGGAAGAATTATTAAAGGGTGGTAAGGGTGAATTGAAGATTGCAACCGGCCCATCTACAGAGCGTATTATGTTCCAAACCACCGATATTTCACCTGAGGCCGGGGATAAACGTGGTGAGCTTGGCACGCAACATCCGTTTTTTAGCGATGTGAATGTGCGTAAAGCATTTAGCATTGTGATTGACCGCAAGATCATGTCTGAAAGCTTATATGGGCCGGCTGGAACGCCGACTTGTGAATTGCTTACTTGGTTGCCTTATCTTGAATCAGATAAATTTCATGGTGGACGTAATAATTGTGTCAAGCCAGATTTTGACCAAGCTAACAAACTTTTAGATGATGCTGGTTGGAAAAAAGGAGCCGATGGCATCCGTGAGAAGGGTGGTAAGAAGATGAAGGTGCTCTTTCAGACCAGTACAAATGCCTTACGTCAAAAAGAGCAGGCTTTGTTAAAAGATGCTTGGACAAAGTTGGGTGTTGATGTCGAACTAAAGTCTGTTGACGCTGGTGTTTATTTTGGTGCGGGTCCTAGTAGCAATGATAATGTCAACAAGTTCTTTGCTGATATCCAAATGTATACCAATGGCGCAACCATTCCGGATGCAACTGCTTATATGTGTGGTATATCGAGTGAATCGGTCCCTCAAAAAGCCAACAGTTGGGCCGGTAACAACCACCCTCGTTATAAGAGCGCAGAGTATGACAAGTTATGTCAAGATATGAAGGCTGAACTTGACCCAGCTAAGGCGAAAGAAATTGCTTTAAAAATGAATGATTTACTTGTTGCAAAAGACTATATTATGATACCGCTTATTGCACGAGGGCTTGTTAGTGGCGCTGTCAAAGAACTGAAGGGCGTTAAACCAAATGCTTGGGATTCAGAACTGTGGAATATTGCGGATTGGAGTAAGTAACTAAACGAAATTAAGACTGGTTGAAAATATGGAGAATGAATGCATTCTCCGTATTTTTTGTCTTCTGGCGATGAAATTTGTGGCTGCCAAAACCAGCATAAAAATACGATCTTTGCGTGCTTAAGCTATATTATTTGATTGTGTGACAGGGCCGACACTAGGCTGCGTGTGCGTGAAGTCGCCAAGACCTGCTAATGGATTACCGGCCTTTATATTGGTTTTAATCGACAATCGCGTTTTTTGCAAGACCTTCTTATCACTTTTAACCTCGGCTTCTTTGCCTACGAGTTCGCTGGTGGTGTTATTAGATGTATTCATGTAATATGAGTTATGCTGTGAGTTACCGAGCTGTATCATTATCATTTGGGTGATGATTAGCTGATGCATAGATTAAGGCTAGTCAAAGCTATTGTCTGTGATCACCGGCTTACCTTGTCATCCCCAAGAACCTGTGGCAAAATACCCGCCCATGACGACTGCAAAAATGATCAAACTCACCTCGTTGGCTTCATGCGCAGGGTGAGCAGGCAAGCTCAGCCCTGCGCTATTGGCTGCCGTGTTGCAGCCGGTCCAACAAAGTTTCCCATCGTTAAATTACGCCAATGTATTGGTTGGGTTAGACCAGCCCGACGATGCCGCCGTGATTAGGCTGAACGACGAGCAAGCGTTGGTGCAAACGGTCGATTTTTTTCCGCCCGTTGTTGATGACCCTTATTATTATGGGGCCATTGCTGCCGCCAATGCCATCAGCGATATTTATGCGATGGGCGGCACACCGCTGTTTGCGCTCAATATTTTGGCTTTGCCCGAAGATTTGCCCGCCGAGATCGTGCGTGAGATTATGCGTGGTGGGGCCGACAAAGCTGCTGAGGCGGGTTGCCCGATTGTCGGTGGGCATACGGTCAAAGACAAAGAGCCTAAATATGGCTTGTGTGTCACTGGTCTCATTCACCCCTCTCAAGTGATGAAAAAGGGCGGCGCGCAGCCGGGTGATGTGTTGGTATTAACCAAGCCCTTGGGTGTTGGTGTCATTACCACTGCCATGAAGCGTGACCAGTGCGACCCAGCGCATTTTCAACCTGCCATCGAGAGCATGGCACGGCTGAATAAAATTGCTGCCCAAGTTGCCACCCAATTTGGTGCACGTGGTGGCACCGATATCACTGGTTTTGGCTTGCTGGGGCACGCCATCGAAATGGCGACCCAAGCCAAGATGCAATTTGTGTTTGACTGGGCAGCGTTGCCGTGGTTGCCGGGTGCGCTGGCTTATGGTGAGGCGTGGGTTTTTCCGGGCGGGGCTGGCAATAATCAGGCTGCTGCTGAGGGCAAGGTAACGTTTGCTGACCACTTGGCCGATTGGCAACGCATGTTGTTGCATGACCCCGAAACCAGTGGTGGCTTGTTGCTGCCGATTGCCGCTGATAAGGCCGATGCCATGATTGCGGCAATGCAGGCCCAAGGTCAAGCCGCGTGGCAGGTAGGGCATGTGCAGGCCGGTAGTGGTATTGTTGTTCGTTAGGCTTCCTCTTGGAATCAGTCGAAATATACCCATTAACCCGATATTTTCGCTGAATAGATTTTGGATCAACTTTGATGCAAATTACGCAAGAAACCATCCCGCCTGTCGATGCCCGTACTAATAAAATAGTTTTTACACTCGATTCGACCTTCTTTGGCATCGGGGCTTACTTTATTTCGGTCAACACCGTATTAACTGGCTTGGCCTCGCAATTGACCAACGATAAAACCTTGATTGGGTTGATTCCCTTGGCATGGCAGGTGTCGTTTTTGTTGCCGCAATTATTTGCGGCACGGCTGATTCATGGCAAAACCCGTACCCGCCGCAATATGGCGATCCCGATCTTATTGGGGCGACCTCCGCTTATTATTTTGGGATTATTGTTGGTGTTAGGTTTTCAAATTCCTCCGACACTCTTGTTGGGGCTGTTGCTATTCTCAATTGTTACCTTTATGGTGGCCGACAGCCTTGCCACAGCCGCATGGTTTGATATGTTGGCGCGTAACTTTTCGCCAGCTACCAAGGGGCACATTATCACTCTGGGTGGCGTGATTGGTTCAGTTGGCGGCATCGTGGCAGGTGTGGTGGTCAGCGAAATTTTAGGCAACCGTGATATCCCTTTTCCGCTTAATTATGGTATCGTTATTAGTATTGCCAATATTTTGTTTGCCTTGTCATTTGTTATGTTCCTTTTTATTCGCGAGCGCCCGGGCAACCCCAAGGCGCATGATGATAAACCCAAGGGCAGCTATCTGGCGCATATCAAAAATCTTATTGTTATTGATGTGCGTTTACGCAAGGCCATTTTGGTGCGGGTGTTGGCCAATGTTGAGCAAATGGCAGCGGCTTTTTATGTGGTGTATGCCCGTGAAAGCCTGCAATTGCCCGAAGGCTCGATTGGGGTGTTTACGGTGGCGGTGGTAGTGGGCGGCATTTTAGGCACCATTGTTTTTGGTTGGATCTACAACCGATTTGGTTCACGCCGTGTGATTCATTCAGCGGCGACTTTACAATTTATTGCGCCATTGATGGCCTTTGTTTTGTCTTTGGTCGTGATGCCGGGCAGTACTTTGGCTTATCTTGCTTATGGTGTGATGTTTCTCATCATGATGATTAATGGAGCATTGGGGCGTTCTAGCCTATTGGGCTATATGAGTTATGCGCAAGAGAGTGCCAGCGAAGCCAATCGCCCAGCTTATATTGGGGCGCTCAATACTTTGGCTGGCACTGCTGCGTTGATGCCGGTGGTGGGAGGGGGTATTATCGATTTTCTTATCGGTGCGGGTTGGGGGTTTCGGGCCTATACCATGGTATTTGGGCTGGCAGCCGTTGTAGCTGGTCTTGGGGCATTTTTAGGTTATCGTCTGCCCCATTTGCAAAAGACCACTGATTGATAAAAATATGCAAAACTAGGCCCCAACTGCCTCGACATAAACGGCATAGAGTGATTGGCTGGCGGTCATGAAGAGACGATTTTTATAAAGGCCACCAAAACAGACGTTGGCACATACTTCAGGTAGGTGGATTTTGCCGATCAGGGAGCCGTCGGGAGCATAACAAAACACGCCATCAGAATCGGCTCCACCACCTGAGGCTGCCCACAGATTGCCTTCGGTATCGCAGCGAAAACCATCAGGTGAGCCGGGTGACATATTGGCAAAGAGTCGCCCGTTGCTTAAGCGGGTTTGGCTACCGGTATTGATCACATCAAATACCCGAATGTGGGGTGGGCCATTGGGGGCGGTGCTGCGCCCAGTGTCGGCGATGTAGAGCAGTGACTCATCGGGCGAGAAGCATAGACCGTTGGGACGCTGAAAGTCATCGGCGACGATAGTGGCTTGACCGGTGCTTGGATCGAGCCGATAGACATAACACGGCAGTTCAAATTCAGCTTTGCCGCCCTCATAATTCATCAAAATGCCATAGCCGGGGTCGGTGAACCAGATTGAACCGTCGGATTTAACAACGACATCGTTGGGCGCATTGAGACGTTTGTCGTTAAATTGGTCCATCAGCACGGTGATGTGCCCATCATATTCGGTGCGGGTGACGCGACGTGTGCCGTGTTCGCAGGTGATAAGCCGCCCGACGCGGTCTCGGGTATTGCCATTGCTAAAGTTGGATGGGCGACGATAGACGCTGAGTGCGCCGGTTTCTTCGTCCCAGCGCATCATGCGGTTATTGGGGATGTCGCTGAATAGCAAACATCGGGCATCGCCAAACCAAACTGGGCCTTCGGCCCAACGAAAACCGGTACAAAGCTGTTCAACGGCGGCGTTGCCCAAACGCATTTTTGCAAAGCGCGGGTCAAGTATTTCGATAGCAGGGTCAGGATAGCGGGTGATAGGCATGACTTAAGGGGTTAGGGATTAGGGGTGGGTGAAACTTTTTCGGTGCTGGTTTCGGCTGGCAGTGCTGGCAGCGAGGTGCTTTGAGTTGCACCAGCTGAGATGCTAGAAGTGGCTGGGGTGAGCAAGTCTTTTAGTTTGTTCGTTTTTACTTTGCCAATTTTTACATTAACTTGTGGTTTGGTCAAGAGTTTTACCCCAATTTGTTGCTCGGCAATGCTGCGAATGGTTTGGGCAATTTCGTCGCCTTTGCCTGCGCCATCGGCATC
>JAGWYZ010000254.1 GCA_018969115.1 Chloroflexota bacterium
ACGAATGCCGAAATCACTATCTCAGCGTTGTTATGGGGCGGCTTTGCCGCCCCATAACAACGCTGAGATAGTGATTTCGGCGAAAAATTGTTTTAAGAAACACTGTCTTAGCGAAAACTAGAGTAATAGCCAATCGGCTAGTATCGTCTAGTCATGAGTATTTTGCATCTGTGCTTCAATTGGTGTAATGTTTATTCCATTAAATTCATGTGTTACCAAGTGCTCACATCATTTTAGGGCTATTTTAGGGCTTAGAGGGTGTTTCTTAAATCAATTTCTACTTTTTTGTCAGATGAAGTCACGTGATTTTATCAAATCAGAGCGCATATTTAGACAAAATGAATGCCAAAATCACTATCTCAGGGTTGTTATGAGGTGGGCTTTACCATCCCATAACAACCCTGAGATAGTGATTTTAGCAAAAAATTGGTTTAAGAAACGGTGTCTTAGGGCTATAACAAGTTTATTAATCTCTTTTTTATATTGATAGCTTGTTTGAACGGTTCGAGCTGGGCAATTGGCGATAAGGAGTGATCGATGTTGAATCAATTTAGTCTCTTATTAGGATTTGTCACAATGTTGTCGCTATGGATGTCGCAGTCTATATCCGAACAACCGACAGCATCATATAGAAGCTACCTTCCACTTGTCAAACAGCCAGTCAATATAATTGGGAGGACTGGTGGGGTGAGCCGTGCCTTCAATGTTGACTCACGATACGCTTACGTCGGTGAAGGACACGAGTTGGTTGTAATCGACTTGCAAGACACGGTCTTGCACGAGGTAGCCAGCCTACACCTGCCTGGAGTGGCGCAAAATATTGAACTGGCGCAAAGTTATGCCTATATTGCCACAGGTATCGGTGGTTTAGCGGTAGTCGATTTGCGCAATCCGTCCCACCTCAGTCTTGTCGGTCAATGGAGCGAGCCGACAAATCAACAGGTTTTATCGGTGTTGGTAATGAATAGGCGGGCTTATGTGAATAGTGCCGACAGCCTGTTTGTGTTGGATATTGCTGATCCAACGCAGATAAGGGTCTTGGGGCATTATGACCTGCCAGAGGTTAAAGACGGTTTGCGCCCAAAGCGTTTCATCAATATAATGCCGCATCCATCTGACCAGAATTTTCTGCTGATTCAAGTATCTGGTGGTCTTAGTGTTTTGTTCGATCTACGTGACCTCAACAACATCCAGCCTTTGTTTCCTAGCGTATCACCTTATTATGGTTCTTACATACCCCACCATAGCCACGAAGGTAATTTGTTTTATCATTTAGAGCAGCCATTCGGCCCAAACACCAGAGCAGACTTGATCGTGAATGATTTGAGTGTATCGATATCACCCAAGACCTATGTCATACAACATCCAGACAATAACTTAGATCTCCGAACAATACATACCTTTGTTTGGAACGGTCGCTGGATTGAGTTTCGGGCTAATCCAGACCGTGCTGGTGGCATGATACTGAACATATACACGATTGACTACAACACACCTAAGTTAGCTTTGTTAAACCGTTGGTCGATTGCCCCATGTCAAGGGGCGTATCCTGCCACAATCACTCAAATACAACAATATTTTTTGCTGCATTGTGGTGTTGGCAGGTCCGAGATTCAAGTGTTAGACCTGAGCAGCCCTGACCAAGCCCATTATGATAATCAAGGCGTGTTGCCAATTGCGCTTTATAGCGCTCCGACCTCAAATGTGTCTATGATCGAGGAGGTCTTAAATCCAGACTATCTCAAAGTTAAGCATGGGCGTGCTGTGTTTTATAACGGCCAAGACCTTGCCATGATCGGCTTAGACGCACTAACGGGTCATTTTGTGACCAAGGCTTACTTTTCAGCGAGGCCTGAACGTGAGTTTAACGCCAACAATTTGGCAGTAAATGACGACAAATTTGTGGTGCAAGGGCAAATTACAGCAACGCTGATCGAAGCGCAAGACCCATTTACCATTACTCAGATCTATAGCCCGACCCAGATTGTTACACCATCAATCGATAACAACAAAGACTTTCTCATGGTGATATCACCGACCTTACAACTTAGGATACGGGTGACGGACACGCAATCGGGGCAGCTTTTTGAATTGCGTCGGTCTGACCTGCCATCGGGTGAACCGATTGGTGTATTCACCGTAACCAATACCGGTCATATCGGCCACCTCAGATCAAATGGGGCGTGGCTTATTGTGTCATATGATTATTTTAGTCCCTCGGATATCACAGGAAATCTGAGCAGAAAAAAGATTGAATTCTGGAATCTTGGAATCCCCGAACATCCCACATTGGATGGGATATATGAATTTGAGCATCTTATTGGACAATATAACAACCCATGGTATGAGACAGCCTCTTTTTTTCCCATCATTCCTAAGCCCAACCTGATGTTGATTGCCAGAAATTCACGCTACGAATTCCTCGATATTCATGACCCAAGCCAGATTAGGGTTTTAAATCAACAACCAATCAGTTATACCCAGTTAAGTCAACCCCTTGCCCCCAAAATTATTTATCAAGATCAACAGTATCTTTACTTAACCCTAGATCAACGCCACGTTGATATATTCGACATACTCGCTTCAAGTTCTCCCAAATACCTTACCCAATTCGACCTTGGGCGTGACCTGCCGAGAGCCATCAGCAAAGGACCCCCACCAGTCATACCGCCAACATTTCTAATCAATGATCAAGTGTTATATGTGATATACGACAGAGGCAGCGATAAAAATGGCGGCTCACTACGGATTTGGGACTTAAAACAACTGAATCAACCCAAGGAATTGGGGATTTGGGAAACCCCGGGATTTGAACCTAGAAAATTACGCTTTGGCGACAAGAATCAACGCTTATATCTGTATCGAACCCGCTACCAAGAGCTTGAGCCATTGGGGCTTGAAGTTGGGTATACGTCACGATATTATCAAGTTACTTGGCAAATTCAATGGATTGATATCCATGACCTCGTTCATCCAATTATATTTCATGCGTGGGACTATACGCGAGTCGTTTGTTGTTCTGTCTACGGGGATATGTTTCAACCGCTATTGCCTGAAGCCATCACTTCAGACAACATATGGGTCATCAGTTTAGGTGAAGAAGGCTTGATATTTTTGCGTTAAAAAATTAATTTATTGGGGTTAATGCTGCCATTACTATCATGCTACTCTCATGTAAAGATAGCCTGATAGCGCATTCCGGTTTGGTCTGGCCCCAGCGGCACTAAAAATAGGGTCAATGTGCCGAGTACCGCGTGTTGCAGGTGATAAGTTTGTTGCGGCAAATGGGCATTGCGTGGCAATGATGGATGGTAAAACAACAGTGAAAAGGGGATTCGGTTGCTCGCGCTGCCTTGCCCAAGTGGCGTTACTTCGCTCAAACGTAGCATCAAAAGTTCGCCATTCGACAAAGCAATGCTAAACGTGGTATCGAGATGCGGCGTAAAAAAATCAATGGTCAGTAAATCAGACATGATGTGCTTGCTCAGGTTGCCAATCTAACAAATCATACACCCCAGTTTCGCCTATTTTTTTAAAGCCAAGCCGAGTGTATAAACGATAGGCCGGATTATATTTCTCGACATGAATCGAAACCCGTTTGTGGGTGCGTGCGCCTTCGGCTTGGGTTTGGCGCAACAATTCGCTGCCGATACCAAGCTGACGATAAGCCGGCAACAAGGCGATATCCACAATCCGAATTTCGCTCGGCCAGCGATCAATGTAAAAACGCCCCGCTGGTTGCCCATCGCTTTCGATCACATTAAAAGATGCGGTGGTGTAATAAGTTTGATAATGATGGTGCTGGGCGTTAAATTGCGAGGCAAGAAAAGCCAACTTTTGTGCTTCGTCCCAGTCAACCTGTGCCAATTCTTCGGCCCGTGCAGCCGCATAAACGGTGAACAAAAAAGGCAAATCGGCTTGAGTGATGGGACGTAAAGTGATCGAACGCATACGATTAAGCGAAAATAAAGATTTAGGGCTTCGTCATTCCCTCAAAAGAGGGAATCCATAACCAGGCAGGCGTCATTTAAACAAAATCATGCGTTTTTGGCCTGCCAAGTTATGGATCTCCACGTTTGCGGAGATGACGATACCTGGGATTGTCCTATATCTTTAGAAAGTTAGAGCGCTAGTGCGCTGATGGCACGGGCCACCCATGCCATCAGCATTGCTAGATCACGATTAAGAACGCGGCGGGAAAACCCCTTGTAACGCAATCGCAAAACCAAGCGTTAAATAGGGCTGCATGTTATTGTGTGGTTGATTACCACCCACAGGCGCAATAGCATTGCCTGACATCGCAACAACGGGTTGATTGGCCGCATTGTTATACAGGTTGCCACTTGTGGGGTGGTTTAGGGTATTGCCAGCGGGTGTGGCAACTTCGTCCCCGCTTTCATCTTGGGCGCGTAACGCATGGGTATGGGTCGGCATTTCGTTTACGAGCAAGCTTATTGTCTCCTCGCCACCTGTCTCACCGATGTCATGGTAACTTAGCCCCGGCCCTTGGCCATAATACATGGGGGCGCGGCCTTGCAAGTTTGGCAAAGCAAAATTACTTCTGCCGTTGCCACCATAGGTTGTGCCGATCAATGAAAACAAAGCGGTGTTTTGTGAGAGCGGTAAGAGTCGACCATCGCACCATGCCCAACCTCTGGGCGCAAAGTTAAATGGAAAGATACGAATTTCAGCGATAAAGGGATCTGCCATAAGATAACTCCTTAAGAAAATTAATGTGGGGATGGGTAAATGCCATCCAAAGAGATGATAAAACTAACGCACAAATAGGGTTGCAAATTGCTATGAGGCTGACTGCCGCCCGCACTGCTCACCGCCGCTGCCGATAGCGACACACTCGGGTTACCCGGGTGATAAATTTTCGCCGCCGCTTGCCCAGTGACGTTGTTAGCCGGTGCTGCCAGCGTCGCAGCGTTACTTGTTGCCAACACCGGGTGGCTGTGGGCCGGAATTTGGGCTGTGGTTAAGGTTATCGCTTCCACCCCGCCTGTTTCAGCCAAGGCAAAGCCATTGCCCATGTGAATCGGAATTCGCCCCCGTAGGTCTGGCAAGGCGAACGTGCTTTGACCATCACCACCATAAGTGGTTCCGATCAAGTTGAACAAAGTTTCATAGTCTGAAATAGGAACAAGGGTCCCATCACAAAACATCCAGCCAGCGGGCGCAAAATTACCCGCAAACATGCGAATTTCACCAATATAAGGTTGTGACATGTTTCTCCTTGAATATGCCTTTAATTTGGGCTTGGGAAAATCCCCTGCAGCGCAATACTAAAATTCACAGTTGAAAAGGGCTGCATATTGAGGTGTGCTTGCCCCCCACCTGTATTAATTAAGGTGGCGCTAGACAAGGCCACTAAATTTTGTACCGCGCCATAGCTATTATTAACAGCCCCCAACATGGCGTTGGTGGCGTTATTGCTGTTGGCAGCCGATGAAGTGCCTGCAAGGGTGTGGCTATGCGTTGGCAATTCGGCTATTGTCAAGGTGTGGGCTTGTTCACCGCCCCGCTCACCAAAGGTATGACCATTACCAATATGAATGGGCGTGCGTCCACGTAGATCGGGCAGCGCAAAATTCACGCGACCATCGCCACCATAGGTGGTTCCCAATAGGGAAAACAACGCCTGGTTTTGATTGATTGGCAATAATTGACCATTGCACAGTGCCCAACCTCGAGGGGCAAAATTGAAACTCATGATACGAATTTCTGCTAAAAAGGGTTCTGCCATATTAATTTCCTGTTTTTTTTGTTTAGCGTTAATAAAGCAATAAAGTTTGATCAAATTAGAGTCGTTTATCTTCTGTAAACTGACA
>JAGWYZ010000255.1 GCA_018969115.1 Chloroflexota bacterium
TTTTTTGCACAATACTTTGCAACCATGATGGAATCCCTACCCGAATTTTTGATAGCGACGGTGGTGGGGCAGTTAGATGTTTATTCAACAGCGACAAGGCATTACCGCCAGAAAAAGGCGGTGCACCAGTCAACATTTCATACAGCACCGCCCCAACGAATAAACATCGCTGCGGCGATCAACACTCAAGCCATTGGCTTGTTCAGGCGACATATATTCAGGGGTGCCAAGGGTTTGCAGGGTGCGCGTAATTTTGGTATTGGTGCTGTCGTCAAAATGCCAAAATTGAATAACACATAGCGCCTGTCATCGGCAATGAGAATATTGCTAGGTTTAATATCAAGGTACACCACGCCTTTCTGATGTGCATATTCAAGCGCTTACGCAATTTTTTGGGCAATCTCAACTGCCTTTTGAATGGGCAGTGCTTCATTTTTTTGCGCAGCACAGCCAACTCGCTAGCAAGCATGCCGCCCGGCAAATATTCCATCACAATATAATGATGTTCACCGCTCGCCCCCACATCAAACACCGGCACGATGTCAGGGGTGACGCAACCGTGCCAACATCCGTGATTCATGCTCAAAACACACCAAAAATTCGACATTTTGGGTAAATTGAGTTGGCAAAATTTTAATCGCCACATCGCGTTATAGCAATGGCTGGCGGGCATGATAAACCACACGCCCTCTTGGGCAATGGGAGCCACAATTTGGTAAGGGCCAATTAATGAGCCGAGTGCGAGTGTGTTCATAAAATCGCTCACTATAGCGATCTGTCATCCCAAGCACATGAGCCATCCGCCCAATAAATCAGGAAAATTGTCCCAAAAGGGGAGGAAAAGCCATAAGCCGTGAGCTTTGAGCAATGAACTGTCAGCCCAAGGCTCATGGCTCAAAGCAAATGCTTTTGTACCTTACCCAAGGCATTGCGAGGCAGCGAATTGGCAAAAATGATATGGCGGGGTTTTTTATAACTAGCGAGGTTATTTTTGCAATAGGTGATGAGATCATCAACGTTGAGTGTTGCATCATGTGACACCACGACAGCAGTGACGCTTTCGCCAAAATCGGGGTCAGGGCGGCCAACCACTGCTACCTCAGCAATGCTGGGGTGCATCGCCAATACTTCTTCGACCTCACGCGGGTAAATGTTAAACCCGCCACTAATGATTAATTCTTTGGCACGGCCTGTAATGGTGAAATAACCATCAGCGCTCACCCGCCCAAGATCACCGGTTTTAAACCAGCCATCTGGCGTAAAACACTCGGCGCTGGCTTCGGGCTGATTGAGATAGCCAGCAAATACATGCGCCCCACGCACCTCGATCTCGCCATCTTCATCGGCTGGTAAGGGTTGACGGGTATGCACATGCACCACCCGCGCTTCTTGACGTGGAAATGGTTGGCCGACGGTGCCCGGGCGGCGCTCGCCATATAACGGGTTAGTGGTGTTCATTACAGTTTCAGTCATGCCATAACGCTCAAGAATACGTTGCCCGAATACACGTTCAAAGGCCAACATAGTATCGGCGCTGAGGGCAGCACTGCCCGACACATATAAACGTAAGTTGGGTGGTTTTTGATCACGCTTGGCGGCCTCATTCAATAAACGCCCATACATGGTAGGCACGCCAAAAAACATGGTCGGCTCACCACTCAACAAACGGTTATACACGGTTTTAACTTCAAAATGTGGATGCAATTCACAGCTTGCACCTGCCCAGATTGTGCCATGAAAACCAACCCCTAAGCCGTGTAAATGAAACAACGGCAACACCAACAATAAGTGGTCGTCGCTCGTCCAGCCCCACGCCTCGGTCACCGAAGCCACATTCGCCGCCAAACTGCGATGGGTGAGCATCGCGCCTTTGGCTTTGCCGGTCGTGCCGCTGGTATAGGCAATGATTGCGACTTCGTCGCAAAATTGAGAAAAAATGGTCGATGGAAAATCAAACGGCACAGCCAGCGGAAATTCTAGATTTTCAATTTTAAATTCTAAATTTTTAATTTCATGGTTTCGCTGTGGGTCGGTAACGACAAAACGCGGCGCGGCATCGCGCAAAATATGGCGCAGCTCGGTTTGGCGATAAGCGGTATTGATTAGCACGACCGTGCCCCCGGCCCATTGTGCGCCAAGATAGGCGCTGATAAATTTAGGACCGTTGTCGAGAAAGAGCGCCACCCGCTCGCCGCGCTGCAAGCCCCGCGCACGCAATTCACCTGCCCACGCCGCCGCCATTGTGCGTATGTCGGCGTAGCTGTAGGTTTGGCTTTCAAACACCACACAGCGTTTATCGGGCGTTTGCTGGCAGTGCTGCAAAAATTTTTCGATGAGGGAGGTTGAAATCATAAAAAGGATGAAGGATGAAGGATGAAGGATGAAGGATGAAGGATGAAGGATGAAGGATGAAGGATGAGTCACAAATTATGACTCGTGACTCGTGACTTGTAGCTCAATCCTTAATCCTTAATCTCCGATCCCTCGCCCTAATCCCATTCAAATAATACCGGTCGCACGCAACTGACTAACTTGCTCATGGCTATAACCAAGCTGCTGCAAAATATCGGCAGAATGTTGGCCAAGGGTTGGCGGAGCGGTGCGCACGGTGGGTTGAGTTGCGCTCATTTTGGCAACTGGGCCAACGACATTGATCGGGCCAAGCGTCACATGATCAACCGATTGCACCATGTTGCGGGCCAGAACGTGCGGGTCGGTAAAAACCGCCGGGATATCGTTAATGCGGCTGGACGGCACGTGGGCGCGTTCGAAGTCGTGAAGCCAATCATCGGTGCAGCGGTTTAGAAAAATCTGTTGCATTTGTTCGATCAATTCAACCCGATTTGCCACGCGGTCTTTGTTGTGGGCATAACGCGGGTCGTGCATCAAATCGTCACGTTGCATAATGACGCACATCTTGCGAAATTGTTCATCACTGCCCACTGCCAGCACAAAATAGCCATCGGCACTGGCAAAGGCTTGATAAGGCACGAGGCTGGGATGGGCATTGCCATAACGAGCGGGCGGGTTGCCGGTGGCAAAATAGCCATGTGCCACATTAATCAGCCACGACACTTGCGAGTCGAGCAGTGCGATATCGATATATTGGCCTTTGCCACTGACGCTGCGATAATTAAGCGCTGCCAAAATAGCAGTGCTGGCATGCATTCCAGTCATCAGGTCACAAATAGCAACGCCAGTGCGCATCGGCATCTCGCCAGCACCACCAGTTATACTCATCATGCCACCTTCGGCTTGAATGGCAAGATCATAGCCAGCACGGTCACGATAAGGGCCGGTTTGGCCATAGCCTGTGATCGAACAAAAAAGCAATTTGGGAAAGTCGTGCCGCAGGGTTTCATAATCTAACCCCATGCTTGCCAAGGTGCCGGGTAAAAAATTCTCAATCAACACATCGGCCTCGGCCAACAATTGTTTGAGAATGGTGCGTCCCTCGGCAGATTTTAAGTTAAGCGTCAGGCTTTGTTTATTGCGGTTAACGCTCAAAAAATACGAGCTTTGGTCACCAATCCAAGGCGGCCCCCATTGCCGTGAGCCATCGCCACTATTGGGTTGCTCAATTTTGATCACCTGCGCCCCATAATCAGACAAAAGCTGGGTGCAATAGGGGCCAGCCAAAATGCGGGTTAGGTCAATAACTTTGATATGTGAAAGCGCACCAACCGGTGCCGCTGTAAGAGGCAGGGTAGACATGCTATCTATTTTACGGCATGGTGCTGAAATACCAGTCTAGAAAACAATACCTTCGCCATCTCGCCCATGAATGAATTCACGGGCAGTCAATCACAAATTGGCAAAGGTGTTGATGTTAGGCAAACATAATAATTTCGGGACAACAAGACTCTACCCCTTAACTGCACCTTCGACCATAGCGCTAAAAAACACTTTGCGGGTCGCCAGAAAAAGAATGATAACGGGCATCATCACCAGCACACAAGCAGCAGCTAAGACTTGATAATTAATGAGGTTGTTGCCAGTCAGATCATAAACCGCAACCATCACCGAACGCAAATTTTGCTTTGAACTGCCAACCAGCAAATAATTCGTAAGAAATTCGTTCCAAATATTGACAAACGACAACAAAAATGCAGCCAACAGGCCGGGTGCGGCCAATGGCGCCACAATGCGCATAAGCGCCCCAAATGGTGAACAGCCATCGATCACAGCCGCTTCTTCTAAATCACGCGGGATCGCATCAAAAAATGACTTGACGATCCAAATGCTAAATGGCATGAGCAAACCAGTGTAGATAGCGATCAAAATAACGCGGTCAAGCGAATCAATCAGCATTTTGGTGGTGATATCAGAAAATTGTTGCCAAGCAGCAAAACGCTCGATGCTCGGAACCAAGGCCTTACGCAACATGACCGTCGTTTGATAGAGTGCCAACAAATTTGTAAGCAACGGGATGCCTGTCAAGGCCAAAATACCCACTTGTAATATGCGCCGCCCTTTAAATGCAAACCGTGAAAAAGAAAACCCAGCCAAACCAGCAAACAAGGTAATAAACAAGGATGAAAATACCGCGTAAATGAGCGAATTTGGCATATATTTGCTCACAATCGCCCCTGTTGCTTCATAACCAAACCATGTTTCGGGGTTTTCTTTAAATGCAAAAATGCGTTCATAGCCCTCAACAAAAAAACGGCAGGCCGAAGGCACAAAATCGCTACTGGGCGTGTCACATGGAAATAGCAAGGGCGGCTTGCGTGCCACATCGCTCTGTTGCTTAAATGAAATGACAGTTGTGGCAAAAACCGGAAATAACATCACCATACAGATCAAAATCATGGCAATGTTAGGCAAGATTTGGATACGACGACGGTTCATAATTTAAGCGTATTGTTCTGCTCCTTGGCGTGACACGCGCAGTGCCAGCAAAATAAGCGCTAGGTTAATCATAGCAATAAATACCGACAAAGCCGCCGCTTTGCCAAAATCAAATTGGGCAAACCCGATTGAATAAAGCAAATAGCTCAGCACCTCGGTCGAAGTGCCCGGGCCGCCACCCGTTAAACTAAAGACCATACCGACACCATTCATACCACCCAAAACCAAGTTAAATAAAGCCACAATTAATGAGGGCAAAATCATCGGAAAGGTAATACCCAAAAAACTTTGGCGGCTATTCGCACCATCCATTTGGGCACTTTCCAATACCTCTTTGGGCACGGTTTGCAATGCAGCCAGCATCAACAAGGTCACAAATGGCAAGGCTTTCCACACCGATGCAATGATGAGATAAATTAAGGCGGGTGCCGGTGGAAATGGAATCGAATCGAACAGACGGTCAGTTGGCACTTTGGTCAACAAAGCGGCCCCTTCAAGGCCAAAAAACGGCAATTCTAAAATGGGTGAAAACAAACCGGTATCAGGATCGACAAATAATTTCCAAACTAAACCAACAATTACATCAGATAACACCCAAGGAATAAACAACATCGCCAAATAAAAACCGCTAAATTTGAGCTTGCGGTTAAGCAACAGCGCCAAACCCATCCCCAGCAACATGGTTAATAGGATATAGCCAGCAATAAAAATGACCGTGTTCCATGCGCTCTCTACAAACGCCGAGCTGTCAAATACGCGGCGAAAATTCTCCATTCCTACAAATTTTTGCACACCAGCATCCATCTCTTGGGCGCTGAGATAAAAAGTGTAAAGCGCTGGGTATAACTGCGCAAACACGATCATAATAAGCGCCGGCGCTAACAACACAAAAGGAAGGATCTTGGAAGTTTTCATTGGCGATAAATAAAGACAGGGGCACGGGCGTGA
>JAGWYZ010000016.1 GCA_018969115.1 Chloroflexota bacterium
TGCCTTGCCCAAACAAGTTGCCATATTAATTCCGGCAAAAACAAGTTTTATTAATTTTGCCTGAGCCACAGAGTGGGCATCATGTTACACTATGGTGTTCAACCTATCCGCGAGATACACGTTTATACAGTGTGCGTCGGCGTGTTCTTTGCGGATTTTGCTTTTCCCGGCGCACTCAAATAGAACCCCCAATATCGATTGATCGCACCTATGTGCGGATTTAGTAATGATATTGGGCATAGGGTGATAGATCTTGTCCTTTAACGATTTCAACTTTGACTTGCGCCTAAGCAAGACAATATTGGCAGCGGGTTATGAAACCCCTACGCCAATCCAGGCCGCCGCCATTCCCATTGTGATGAGCGGCGCAGACCTTGTTGGCACTGCCCAAACCGGCACAGGCAAAACTGCTGCATTTGTGCTGCCTATTTTGCAAAAATTGCTAACAAACCCAAGCCAACGCAAAACCCGTTGCATCATTGTTACGCCCACCCGCGAGTTGGCCGAACAAATTAATGATGTGGTGGTGCAAATGGCCAAGGGCACGAACATTCGCAGCGCCACCATTTATGGTGGGGTGGGGATGGGCAACCAAGTGCGCGCCCTGCGCGATGGTGTCGAAATTTTGGTGGTGTGTCCGGGCCGGTTGCTCGACCATGTGCAGCAACGTAATGGCGATTTTAGCCATGTTGACACGCTCGTGTTAGATGAAGCCGACCGCATGTTTGATATGGGCTTTTTGCCCCCAGTGCGCCGCATTATTGCTTTATTGCCTCCTAGCCGCCAAACCTTACTGTTTACTGCGACCTTCCCGCGTGAGGTTGAAGAATTGGCCGCCACCGTATTACGCAACCCCAAACGGGTTAGCGTTGGCGCAACTCGCGCTGCGACAACAGTGAGCCATGCGCTTTACCCCGTGCCACAACACCTTAAAACCGGTTTGTTGGTTGAATTGATTAAGAAGCATAATCCATTCTCATTGTTGGTGTTTACACGCACCAAACACAAGGCTGACCGTGTGGCGACCCAATTGACCCGACTTGGCTTTGAATCAACCACATTGCACAGTGACCGCACCCAAAATCAGCGCCAACGTGCCTTGGATGGCTTTAAGAAAGGTAAGTTTCAAGTCTTGGTGGCAACCGATATTGCTGCACGTGGCTTAGATATTGAGACTGTCTCACACGTCATCAATTACGACATTCCCGCCACACCCGATGATTACATTCACCGCATTGGCCGTACGGGGCGCGCTGAGCGTGTCGGTGATGCCTTCACGTTGATTACACCCGAAGATCGTGATTTGGTGCGTGACATTGAACGCGCCCTCGGCAAGAGCATCGCTCGCCAAAAAATCGACGAGTTTGATTATTCCGAGCCGCCCAAGCCAGTTTTGCCCGACATGTATGAAGAACGCCAACCTTTTTCACGTCCGGCCCCACGTTTTCGCCCACCCGCCGAGCAAAGGCCTAGCCGCCCTTCGCAACCAGCTGTAACACCCGTTCGCGGCCCCAAGTTTGGGCAACGTCCAATGGTTTCGCGCCCAACCCGTTCGCGGGCCTAGCCGATGGTTCGTGGTTGAACGTTATCAAACGGGCGCAGGGAAATCCCCGCGCCCGTTTTTTGGTATTGCCAAAGATATCATCTCAAAAAATCGGGGGAAATAAAACTATTTTTTGCCAAACGCACTATATGGGCATTGAAGTCAGGGGCAAAGCCCCTAACTTCAATGCTCATATAGTGCGTTTGGTATTACATCTTTGGGTTTTCCCCCGAATCATTGAGATGGATACGTCTTTGTTGATTAAATGCCGGTGCTTTTGCAGTGATGTTTAATGCGCATTACAATTTGCGTTTACCTTGTTTTATATGGCCTCTTCTTTACGCAAACGCCCGCCCGCTGTGACCATTGTCGGCTGTTTATTTATTTTGCTTGCGCCCATATCGGCCCTGAACGCGTTGGCTGAAGTGTTAAATTTGTTTGCGCCCGACCCCGACAACCCATTTGTATGGTTGTGGTTGCCGCTTTACCCGCTTAGTTTCGATACCTTGCAGATACTTGTTTCTATTGGGTTTGCCTTCTTAGGCAGCATTTTAGATGTGCTTATTGGTGTTGGCTTGTTAGGCTTGCGCTCGCGGGCGTGGCTATGGGCCATGATTTTGCTGGGCATCTCATTAACCCAAAATCTCATTAGCTATTGGGCTAATGCCCCTGACTTTATTAGCATGGTCGCCGATACATTTTTGGTGTTGTTGCTGAATCAAACCGAAGTGCAAGAGGCGTTTAAAAAATAGTTGGCACTTAAGCAATTACTCACCTCCCAATCATGACTGACCTCGAACTATTGCGCCGTTATGAGCCGATTGTGCGTTATACCAATGGCGAACGCTTTTTCCCGATGAGTGTTGAAGCCTATGTTCGTCGGTGTAGCTTATGGGTTCATCGTGGGCAACAGCGCAGTACTGCGCGTGATAAGCAGTCCGTTGCAGAAGGTAAGCTCGATATCGAGCAGCTTGGCGCAATTCCACCTGCGCCATCTGGCGAGCTTCACTATTTGCGTTTTGCTCACGATCTTAGACTCACTGAGCTGCAACAATATGTGCAACAAGACCTGATTGAACGCAAAACCTTTCGCAAAGGCCAAGGGCGTTTGGCGCGGGTGGGTTATGTCTCGCGTTTAATCGATGCGTTTTTTTCACTCACCCTATTGACGCGGGGGCGGGTACCAGGTGCGACTGCCAATAGCGTCGCGCTGAAATATAGCCAAATGCCATCTGTGGACAAAAAACATCCTTATTACGGCAAAATTTTTCGCCAAAATGGTTGGGTAGCCCTGCAATATTGGTATTTTTTCGCTTATAACGATTGGCGTTCGCGTTTTGATGGGGTAAATGATCACGAAGCCGATTGGGAGATGGTGATGATTTATTTATATGAGCAGGCCGACGGCAATCTTGTCCCGCGCTGGGTGGCTTATGCTTCACACGATCATCATGGCGATGATTTGCGCCGTCGTTGGGATGATAAGGATAATTTGGATTTGGTAGCGGTAAGGTCATCTGAAATATCTTCGGTTGAATATCATCCAGTGGTGTATGCTGGGGCTGGATCACATGCCTCATACTTTAAACCCGGCGAATATGTGACTGAATTTGCATTACCAATGGCAAAGCCATTTGTGCGGGCGGTTAATCTCATTGCTAATTTTTGGTCAATTACCCTGCGACAAGGGCGTGGTCAGCCTTGGGCTTTGCCCGATATTAGCATCCCGTTTGTTGATTATGCGCGTGGAGATGAGGTGAGCATTGGCCCAGACCAAGCTCGCACATGGTCTCCTGTCTTGCTCGATCCTGTGCCGATGTGGGTCAAGCAATATCGCGGTTTGTGGGGGTTGTTCCCACGTGACCCAATTGCAGGCGAAAATGCCCCCGCTGGGCCGATGTATAACCGCGATGGCTCAGTGCGGTCTTCGTGGTATGACCCCATTGGTTGGGCGGGGCTAGATAAAGTGCCCCCTCCAACCCTAGCGTTGCAATTGTTGGGTGAGAATTTAGATAATTTAAATCAGCGTTATGCCGAGCTAAGCCAAACTGTGGCTCAAAAATCTGACGAATTGCAAAAAAAAGGGGTTGAGGTGGCAGCCATTCAGTTACAAGCCCATCTAGCAAAACGTGTAGCGCAACTAAACAATGATATTGAGCATTTGAGCACCGACCTAAAAAATCTGCGGCGTGAGCAAAGTGAAAATGAGGCCATGCGCGAGGCATTATTGCTACGGTTAACCAGCCTTAAAGCTGGGGCCGAAGATAAGGCGGATGCGCATCTTCAACACAAGGTTGACCCCGTTAGCCCGCGTGAAATGCGGCTGAATAAGCTGGCCGAGGTGTGGGGGGCGGTTAGCATTGGGTTGTTGATGATTGGGTTTGTTGTGTTGCTTATTTTGCGTTCCCCGCAGACGGTGGTATGGGGAGGGCTAATGATTGTATCTTTTCTCATTATCGAGGCTATTTTTCGGCGTTCATTGACCAATTTGGTCACTTCGATCACGGTATTGTTGGCGGCTGTTAGCGCGTTATTGCTTATTTACAATTTCTTTTTGCCTATTTTGTTGGGTGGGGTGTTGTTGGCGGGTCTGTTTTTATTGTGGGAAAATTTACGTGAATTACGAACATAGCGCAAATTCCTAAAAAATGAAACACCAATCCTCTGATGTGACCCCCTAGGAGTGGAGTCACTCGTTGTGGAATCTCACAGTATGTTTATGCTCAAATTGGATAGGTCTGAGGCCCTCTAAACGCCCTATCGTACGTCTACGACTATACTCTAGTCTTCGCTAAAAGAGATGGTTATCGGGTATGTTTAAGGGATGAACACAAATCAACAAGCCGATAAACACTGCCACTAATTTACACAGCAATGCTAACGCAACGAATCGTGGAGAATGAAAATAGCCATCATCTCCGGCTCGACTTTTTGCGGATTACATCAGGTATAATAAATACATCAGGGGATGCACTGGCTTCGACGGAAGAAGCATGGTGCGGCTGGCGAGTCGAGAGGTGTCCCTCGTCAAAGGCACAACAGCACTTACGTGCCAAGGTTAACTGGAACGCCGTTCCTGTCGCCGCTTAAGCGGTAAGGGTTCGTCGTCCGATCTTTTATAGGTCGGCGTCGCCCGTGTCCTCGTATTGGTAGGATACGGTTGCGATGTAATAATGCCAATAAGCGCTTCGTCGAGGTTCGTAGATGAATTGGCGCTGCCTGACAGGCGATAATACGAGCTAGTGTGAGGTCAACTTTGCCGTTGGAGGTTAATCACACGAAATTCAAACAGCGGCTACACTCGTAGGCAGGCGTAACAGCTTTGTTTCGGACCCGGGTTCGATTCCCGGCATCTCCACTTTTGGAGGGAATGAGTGAATCATTTTCCGATCATTTATTCATCCAATCTCCCAATCAGTCATTCCAACATGATGGCGGCTCCAAACCGCCCTGTGTTGCCTTTCTCTTCGCGGTGCGAAAACCATTCAGTGGTTTCACTAGCAGTGCAAATACCAGCTACTTCAACATTTTCAACCCCAGCTTCGAGTAATTGGGTTTCGGCTGCTTGCCACAAATTAATATGCGGTTTGCCGCCATTGCCGTTGGGCCAAATAATGACATTGCTTTTAACCGCTGCTTGAACCCAACGCGCTACGTCTGTGCCTACCTCAAATTTGGTTGGGCCGATCGATGGCCCAACACAGGCCCGAATATCGACGGGGTTGCTGCCAAATTCACACATCATGGTTTTGATGGTGGCGGGCAAAACCCGTCGCATAATCCCTTGCCAGCCAGAATGGGCGATACCGATGGCTTTTTTGACTGAATCATAAAACAAGACCGGCACACAATCGGCATAGCGCAAGGTGAGCAATAACCCGGGTGATTGGGTGACCATCGCGTCGGCCTGAAAATCATCTTTGTCGAAGAATTTTAGATCGGCTGGGGTAACAACACGCACTGTACTGCCATGCACAAGCCACGAGGTAATGGTGATACTGGGATCTGCCCCAAACGTTGCGTACATACGACGTTGATTTTCTCGCACAGGTTCGATACTATCGCCTGTACTGCGGCTAAGGTTTAAAGAGGCATAATGCCCTTCGCTAACGCCGCCCAAACGTGTAAACACGCCGTGGCGCATCCCACGCTCTTGTAGCTGATCAAACTCGTAATACACGAGCGTATTACATGTCAAACGTTTCATTGATATTGCAATGGCCGACAATAAAAGCACTCAAAAGAAGCACTTGAGTGGTTTATATTATATCTCTAAATTTGTGTTTTGCGTTTTAGCCTTTGTTTTACATGCGTTTTTGATGCGAAGCTAAAAAAACTGGATTGTAGTATAATCTAAGCACGTTGCTATCTTAGCTCAATCGGTAGAGCAATCGCTTCGTAAGTGATAGGTTTCGGGTTCGATTCCCGAAGATAGCTTAATAAAAGCCAGTTTCATTTTGAAACTGGCTTTTAGTTTTTTTATTGAAGCGGTAAAACAAATTTTCGCCGAATTCACTATATGACTTTTGAAGGCATGGGCCTTTCCCATGCCTTCAAAAGTCATGTAGTGAATTCAGCCCTTCATCTCTTAGGATTAAAAGGCTGGCTGCTTTATTGGGTTGCGTTTATACTCAGCGTTTGCAAAAGATATGACTACTAGTGTTTCTCCTCCCGCCCCATCCGATTTTATTCGCACGGCTGTGGCCGAAGATATCAAATCGGGGCGATTTACCCATATCAAAACCCGTTTCCCGCCTGAGCCAAATGGCTATTTGCATATTGGGCATGCCAAGGCGTTGTCAGTCGATTTCAATATCGCACAAGAATTTCATGGTGAGTTTAACCTGCGCTTCGATGATACTAATCCCGCCAAAGAAGAGCAAGAATATGTTGACGCGATTAAACAAGACATATTGTGGTTGGGTTATAAATGGGATGAGTTGTTTTTTGCCTCAGATTATTTTGAGGCAATTTATGATTATGCTGTGCAATTGATTAAAAAAGGCAAGGCCTATGTATGTGATCTGAGTGGCGATCAAATTCGTGAATATCGCGGCACGCTGACGGCTCCAGGTGTCGATAGCCCTTATCGAAATCGCTCGGTTGAAGAAAACCTTGATCTGTTTGCACGGATGCGAGCAGGTGAATTTGCTGATGGCTCGCGCACCTTACGCGCCAAAATCGATATGGCATCGGGCAACATTAATATGCGCGATCCGGTCATGTATCGTATTTTGCGGGCGCACCATCATCGCACTGGTGACAAATGGTGTATTTACCCATTGTATGATTTTGCGCACGGGCAAAGTGACTCAATCGAGCGTATTAGCCATTCGCTGTGTTCGCTTGAATATGAGGCGCATCGACCTTTATATGATTGGTATGTGCGTGAATTGGGGATTTATGCCCCGCGCCAAATCGAATTTGCGCGGCTGAATTTGTCGTATACGGTGTTGAGCAAGCGCAAATTGTTGCAATTGGTAAAAGAAGGCCATGTGCGCGGTTGGGATGACCCGCGTATGCCGACCTTGTCGGGGTATCGCCGACGGGGTTACACCGCTGCATCTATTCGCGATTTTTGCAGCCGCATCGGGGTTGCAAAAGCCGATAGCATGGTCGATATTGGCATGTTGGAGTTTAGCGTTCGTGACGAGTTGAACAAGACCGCCCCACGTGCCTTGGCGGTGTTGCGCCCACTCAAGGTGGTGATCGAAAATTACCCCGAAGACCAAACCGACATGCTGGACGCGGTTAATCACCCCGACGACCCAGCGGCTGGCACGCGCCAATTGCCCTTTAGCCGCGAGTTATATATTGAGCAAGACGATTTTCGTGAAGTGCCACCGCCTAAATATTTTCGTTTAACGCCCGGGCGCGAGGTGCGTTTGCGCTATGCGTATTTTATTAAATGTGTGGGTGTGGTGAAAGATGAAGCTGGGAATGTGATCGAGGTGCGCTGCACCTATGACCCCGCCACACGTGGCGGCAATGCGCCCGATGGTCGCAAGGTCAAAGCCACTATTCATTGGGTCTCGGCTCCTCATGCGCTGGCGGTTGAGGTGCGTTTGTATGACCATCTATTCACCAAGCCAAACCCCGATGATGTGCCGGAGGGCGGGCATTTCTTAGATGGCCTCAACCCCAACTCGCTCGAAATCTTGCCAAATGCATTTGTTGAGCCAAGCCTGCGCGATGCCACCTTGGGCAGCCGTTATCAATTTGAACGTAACGGTTATTTCTGCATCGACCCTGACTCGACCGGCGAGAAATTGGTCTTTAACCGCACGGCTGGGCTGAAGGATAACGCGAGCAAATGATGACAAAGTGAGGGGGTGACAAGGTGATTCAATCACCTTGTTACCCCCTCACTTTGTCACCCTGCCAAATATGTCAACCGCCACAATCTGTCTTTCCTTCGATTTTGACGCGCTGTCGGTGTGGCTAGAATATGGCGGCAATGTGACGCCGAATATGTTACAACGCGGTGAATATGGGGCGCGGGTGGGTGTGCCACGCATTTTAGAATTGCTTAAACGCTACCGATTGCCGGCCACATTTTTTGTGCCTGGTCACACTGCCGATTCTTTCCCCGCCGAGACAGCCGTCATTTTAGAGGCCGGGCACGAATTGGCGCATCATACCTATGCCCACATCGAGCCGAGTGGCTTGACCTTGGATGAAGAACGCCGCGATTTGGAATTGGGTTTGGCGGCGCTGGCGCGGCATGGCGTTAAGCCGTCGGGTTTTCGCACTGGCGGGCAGTCGTGGCATACCCTCAGTTTGCTCGAAGAATATGGGTTTGCCTATGATTCGAGCTTCAAGGGTGACGATTTTCGCCCTTATCGCCCGCGCATCGGCGACCGTGTGTCGCAATATGAGCCGTTGGTGAAGGGCCGTGAGGCCAAGTTGTGGGAATTGCCCACCCAATATGAATTTGATGATTGGGTGCATTTCAACTTTAGCTTTAGCCCGTATCGCAATGGCACCTCGGCTCCCAGCAAGGTGTATGAAATTTGGACGACCCACGCCCGTTATATGCACCAACACATCGATAATGGCGTATTGACCGTGTTAATGCATCCGCAGGTGATCGGGCGGGCGCATGGGATGGTGTTGCTCGAAGATTTCATTCAATATTGCCTCACCCTCGGTCTGCAATTTAAATGTATGGACACGGTGGCGGGAGAATTGAAGTAGGTTAGGTTACAGGTGGGTTTTTCGGAGTGACTCATGAGTCATGAGTCACCAACCTCAACATCCTGTTAAGCGTGCCACAATTGGAGCAATACTTTCCATTTGGCTGTCGGGAACCACCATATACGAGAACCCAAAATGCTGGCGCTTGGCAACGAGGTCGGCGATGATTTCATCGACTGTGCCAATAAAGACCGAGGGCATGTCAAACACTTGTTGAGGGGTGGTGCCTTGCCAGCCGCGTTGTTGCAAATAAGCTTGCGCCGCCGCCTCGCGCTGATCGCTGAGAATGAAATCTGGGATGAGGCTAAGCTCGATCTGCTCAAAACGCTGGGCGCTGACTTGTTGGGCACCCTCACGGATCCATTGCACTTTTTGTGCCACGCTTTCGGCCAAGCGCTCGGCAGATACCGATTTAATTTCACCGCTGGCAACCGAACTGGTCAGCACCCCTACAATATCGGCCTCGCGCCCGGCGATGCTGAGCATACGTTTGTGGCCTGCGCCGATGAGAATGGGCACACGCTTGGCGTTGGGTTTAGGAAACCCCGTGAGGTTGCTAATATGATAGTGTTTGCCGCTGTAAGTGACAGCCTGATCCGACCAAAAACCTTTGATGATCGGCAAGGCCGCCTCAAGCCGATCCACCCGCACCCCGTTGGGGTCATAAGTCAGGCCAGCGGCCTCAAATTCGGCCCGTAGCCAACCGGCCCCAATCCCCAATTCAAAACGCCCGCCCGACAGCACATCTAAAGTGGCGGCCTCGTTTGCCAAAATAATGGGATGACGAAAGTCGTTGCTAATGACCATTGTGCCGACATGCAGCCGGGTTGTGATGGCGGCGGCGGTGGCGAGGGCGCTAAATGGCGCATATTGCGCCCCGAAAAAATCATCGGCAAAGTGATCGCGCAGCAAAAAAGTGCTGAAACCGAGCGCCTCGACCCGCCGTACTTGCACCAGCCATGCGTCGCGTGGTAAGGGTTGTTCGTTGATGACCCCAAACCGGAAATGGTGTTGTTGTGACATAGCGTCATTATGGGTTTGGGTGTCCCAATTTGCTATCGGTTTCTTGCGTATTGGGTCGTGATCAGCGATAATGCCCGCCATGACGCGCCCCGTCACGAATGGTTTTACATTGCATCGCGCTGCCCCGTTTGTCATCATTGGCGTTGCATTTGCGCTTGGCGTTTGGTTGGCCCAAGCCTTTGGCCTGCACGGTTGGTTGATGGGTGTCGCCGCCGCGATTAGCCTAATTGTGCTGTTGGTAGTGCGGCGTGATCTGTGGCTGGCGTGGCTGGCCGCCAGCTTCATGCTCATTAGCCTCGGTGGGTTGCGCTATGCCATTAGCGATGCACTGCTGCATCAAACGCCCACCACGCCTTACAACGGCAAATTTGTCACGCTCGAAGGCCTCATCATCGATGAACCCGATGTGCGTTTCGATGACATTCGCCTGCGGGTTAAGCCCAGCCGTATTGTCGATCAATCCGCCAATGCGTCACCCGCTGCGGGGCGCGAGTCGGGGGTTCAATCGTCCTTCTCCAATTACATCCTCATCCGCGCCGACAAAAGCAACCCTTGGCGTTACGGCGATGTCATTCGGGTGCATGGGCAATTGGATGCACCGCCGGTGCTGAACGAATTTGATTATCGCGATTATTTGGCGCGTCAAGAGGTGCTATCGTGGCTGTCACGCCCACAAAGCATCGAGCGCATCGACAGTGGGCGTGGCTCGGCGCTGTGGGCGCAATTGTTGCGCACCAAAGAGATGTTGCGTCAATCGACCCGCCGCATCATGCCCGCGCCCGAGTCGGCGCTGTTGAATGGCATTTTGATCGGCGACGATAACGAAATGCCTGATACATTGGTGCAGGCTTTTCGCCGCACCGGGACATCACACATCGTCGCCATTTCGGGGTTCAATGTCAGCATCGTCATCGCCCTCGTTGTGCCGGTGCTCAGCCAATTGCTCAACAAACGCCGCGCTGCCCTCGTTGTCATCCCCACCATCATCGGCTATGTGCTGCTGGTTGGCGTGTCGGCCTCGGTGGTGCGGGCGGGGGCCATGTCGATTATTGCCTTGATTGGGCAGGCCTTGTGGCGGCGCGGGTTTACGCTTAATACGTTGGCGGCAGCGGCTTTTTTTATGCTGCTGTGGGACCCCGATACGTTGTTTGATAGTGGGTTTCAATTGAGCGTGATGGCAACTTTGGGGCTGGTGTTATATGCCGATTTGTTTCAAACGGCGGTGCAAAAAGGGCTTGAACGGCGTTTTAGCGGTGAAACTGCTCGTAAAATTACCAATATTTTGGCCGACATGTTACTTATTACCTTAGCTGCCCAACTCACAACGCTGCCGCTTATTTTGATCAATTTTCACAATTTATCATTGATTGCGTTATTTACCAATGCTTTGGTTTTGCTAGCACAGCCGCCGGTCATGATCTTGGGCGGGTTGGCTGCAATTGTTGGGGCAATATCGGATGCCGTCGGTTGGTTGTTGGGCTGGCCGCCTTATGTTTTGCTCACTTATACCTTGCGGGTGGTTGAATGGACAGCGCGTATGTCGTGGGCGGTGGTGCCTATTTATAACTTTGGCGCAGGCGCGGCGCTATTGTATTATGGCCTATTGTTTGGCGCAACCGCTATTGTGACCCAATCAACCGAGATGCGCAAGCAAATTTGGCTTTGGGCGCGTCGTCGTGCCTTGCCGATGTTGGCTGGGTTTGGGGTGTTAACGGCGGCTGGCGTTGGCGCGGTGTGGCAGTTACAACGGCCCGATGGCAAATTGCATGTCATTTTTACAGGCAGCAGTGCCTTTGTCCAAACGCCATCTGGCAAGCAAGTGGTGTTTGTCGGCGGGGGCGGGCTGGTGTCAGGGATGGGGCGTGCTATGCCAGTATGGGATCGCGCCGTGGAGTTGGTGATTATGCCTAGCCGCGATGACTTCACCCGTGCCGATGCGCTATCGGTGCTCAATCGCTACCGCGTTGGTACATTGGTGCAGCCCAGCCCACCCGCATCAGGCGAGGCCAATAGCCGGCGTTTAGCCGAATTTCAGGCTGCTGCCGCTAGCAGTGTCGTGCGTATGCTCGATGCACCGCTCGGCACACGCGTGACGCTTGACCCGGATGTGACGCTGACGTTGGTCGAGCGTGCTGACAATTCGCTCGGGGTGCACATCAAGCATGGCGATGTTGAAATTGAATTGGCGGGCGATACCGACATTTTGGTTGGCTCAGACCTCGCCAGCGATCTCGTTTTCGCAAACCCACGCACCCGAAACATCGCCAGCATTCTCAACCCTGCTGCGCCATCGTGGGTGATCTGGGCCGACGTGCCCGGCGGTCTGCCCACTACCCTCAGCGCCCGCACCCGCGTCATCTCCCTGCGCGACACCTCTATCGTCGCGTTTGTCAGTGACGGCAAGCAACTTAGGAAAATGAGTGAATGAAGGGTGAAGGATGAAAGATGAAAGATAAAAATTCATCCTTCATCTTTCATCCTTCATCCTTCATCTTTTACTCAACCCAGTCAAACGTCCGTGTAACAGCCTTTTTCCAGCCACGATAGAGGATGGCGCGGTGGTCGGCAGGCATGGCGGGTTGCCATTCGCGGTCTTTGCCCCAGTTGGCGCGTAGGTCGTCAATTTGTTGCCAAAAACCAACGGCAAGGCCAGCGGCATAGGCCGCCCCCAATGCTGTCGTCTCGGCAACGATGGGGCGAATGACCGGCACACCCAGCACATCGGCTTGAAATTGCATCAGCAATTCATTGCGCACCATGCCGCCATCCACCTTTAGCGCCGTGAGCGGCACGCCAGAGTCTGCGTTCATCGCGTCTAGCACTTCGCGGGTTTGGTAGGCGGTGGCCTCGAGGGTGGCGCGGGCAATGTGCCCCTTGTTGATGTAGCGCGTCAGCCCCGCAATCACCCCACGGGCGCTGTCTTTCCAGTGGGGGGCATATAGCCCCGAAAACGCTGGCACAAAATAGATGCCGCCACTGTCGGCGACGCTGGCCGCCAGTGTTTCAACCTCGTGCGATTGTTGAATGAGGCCCAAGTTGTCGCGCAGCCACTGCACCAATGCCCCAGTAATGGCAATTGAGCCTTCGAGTACATACACGGCAGGCTGATTGCCAATTTTGTAGCCCAGTGTGGTGAGCAAACCGTGCTTTGAGGGGATGGGCTGGTTGCCGGTGTTGAGCAACATGAAGCAACCTGTGCCATAGGTGTTTTTGGCCTCGCCGGGCGAAAAACAGGTCTGCCCAAATAATGCCGCTTGTTGGTCGCCCAAAATGCCAGCGATGGGTACGCCTCCCAAGTTGAGAGGCGAGCGTTGAGCGTTGAGAGTGGGTTTGACCTGTGCATAGATTTCGGAGGAGGAACAGATGCGCGGGAGCATAGCGCGGGGGATGCCCATGAGTTGTAAAATCTCGTCATCCCAGTCCAGCGTTTGCAAGTTCATCAGCATGGTACGGCTGGCGTTGGTCACATCGGTGACATGCACAGCGTTGCCACTGGCGCCGCCGGTCAAATTCCAGATCAGCCATGTGTCGATATTACCAAAGCACAATTCGCCATGTTCTGCGCGGGCACGTGCCCCAGCCACATTATCGAGCAGCCATTTGATTTTTGGCCCAGAGAAATAGGTGGCGAGTGGCAGCCCCACTTTGGTGCGTAGCCGATCTTGTCCGCCATCTCGCGCCAGCTCGGTGCAGATATCGGCGGTGCGGGTGTCTTGCCACACCAGCGCGTTGTAAATGGGTTGACCGGTGGCACGATCCCAAACCAGTGTTGTTTCGCGTTGGTTGGTGATGCCTAAGGCGGCAATATCTTGGGCGGTAAGGTTGGCTTTGGTTAATGCCCCTGCAACCACCTCTTGGGTGCGTACCCAGATTTCGAGTGGGTTATGCTCGACCCAGCCGGGTTGTGGGTAAATTTGGGTATGTTCTTTTTGGTCACAGGCCACCACTTGCCCAGCGTGGTTGAAAATAATACAGCGGGTGCTGGTGGTTCCTTGGTCGATAGCGGCAATATATTGACTCATGGGGTGTTATTTTATGCTTATTGCTTCTCAAATGCAACTTCAGGGTAGCTCGGCGAGGCGGCAGCTAACAAGGGCGAAGTGCCGCCTCGTAAATGCTGATCAAAAAATGCCAACAGATAATCATCATTTAGCCGCATCATGCGGTCACCATTGATCGGGCCTTTTAAGCCTAGGGTTGATGCCAACGGTGAAAGCAGTGAGATCATGATGAAATCATAATGTTTGGCCCCGCTTATGTAGGCGCGGTAAATGGGGGTTTTAGCTTGGGTAAACATCGGTGCAAACAATTTGTCGCTGTTGTTACCGCGCCATTGTTCGCTCCACAGGGCAAAAAATGGTTGCTGAAAGCCCTTAGCTGTGATATCGCTGGTGAGGCCGGTGGCTGCAACATCCATGCCAAAGCCGGCTTTGCAGCGGGCATCGGTTGTGCATACGCGGGTGATGGCCGCTCCACCGGTCGAGTGACCCATCAATCCCAAGCGGCTTAGGTCGAGCCGCCCTTTTAGCCAAGGCGCAACTGCTTGGGCTTTGGCATCGCCCTGATTAAGCAGCGCTAATTGATCAAGCACAAATTGCACATCTGCCGCATAGACCCCCACCAACTGCGTGAACTTGGGCGTAAAGTCTGGGCTGCCATCGGGCGGCAAAATGCTGGCTTTGAGCGGGGCGACGCTGCCATCGGGGAATACAGTGATTATCGAGCCATAACTATGGTCGATGGAGACGACAATATAGCCATGACTGGCTAAATTTTCGCTTTGGTTCATATTGACAGTGCGAAAACCGGTCCAGCCATGCGAATAAACCACAACCGGCAATGTTGCGCTGTCATCAATGATGGGTGCGTTTAAAAACGAGTTTGATTGGGTGAGATTGGCGTGATCAAGCACAAAACTGGGCAAATTAAGGCGTTGGGCGATGATGGGGCCGGCGATGTCGAGCTGGTCGAGCCATCTGGCTGGCTGTGCCCCCGCCGTTGACTTGGCCGGATACCAAATCTGCATCATGATTTGGCGTTTGTCGTTGGGGTCGTCGGTGTAAATTTCATCGCGACTGGGGTCTTTTAGATCAAACGAGGCTGTGCCGATGGCATATTTGCCGCTGGGTTTGGGCATAACTGGCACCGGTAATAAGATAGGGAGTGCAGCCGAAATGATCAACATTAAGCTGAGGATTGCGCCGCCCACAATAGCGATAGCTTTGCGCCATTTGCTAGATGGGATGGGTTGGCTGCTGCGACTTTGTGGCCATGCTAAAAATGCTGTGATGATGGCACATAAATAGGTTGGCACATTTTGCCAACGATACCCTTCGATAAGCAATTGCAGTGGGATCGCCAGTGACATGGCGGCGGCAACATAACACAACCAAAGGCGTAATACGGGAATTCTGCGGCTGAGAATTGCCCCACCAGCAGTGAAGATTGTAAGGGCAAGTTGTAAAAATTCAAAGAGGCGCATAAAGAGAATTATCTCTAACTTATAAAGCGGGTTTCTTCAAGAAACCCACTTTGTAAGCGTTAAGCCCCCCATGTGCCGGGGTTTAGCAAATCTTCGTCATCTAAACGCAGGGCGGTGAATTGGCGTATTAAAGCGTCGGGTAATTTCACGTTGAGCGCAGGCAAATTTTCGGCCAGCTCGTCAATGCTACGAATGCCGATTAACACCGAGCTGATTTGCGGTTGCGCGAGCGCAAAGGCAATGGCTGCTTGGGCTGAAGTTAGCCTTGTGCCTGATTCTGCCACAATTTGACGATATTGGCGTGAGCGGGCGCGGAGTGTTTCGAGCCGATCGGGCAGGTGATCTGCGCGATCGGTGAGAGCGCCGCGCAACAAAACCGAACGCACCAACACCCCAATATTATGGCGCTCGGCTAAAGGGAAAACTTGTTCGACTAAGCGTTGATCGAATACCGAATAAGTGACTTGAATGACATCGAAAATGTTTAAATTGATGCCTTGGATAGGTGTAACCGCACCATAAAACGAGCCACCCGTAGATCGAATTTTGCCAGCTTGCCGTGCATCATCAAACACCGCAGCAATCGTTTCACTTTGGGCCAATACGGCAACATCGGTGTTATGAATTTGCCACACGTCAACATAATCGGTCTGTAACAGGCGTAGGCTTGTAGCGAGTGAATCGAGCATATGCTGGCGTAAGGCTGTGCCGGTTGGCACCGAGCCATCGGGCAAATGCACCCCTACTTTGGTCGCCAAAATCGCTTCATGTCGTCGCCCACGCAGGGCTTTGCCAAGCACGGTCTCGCTTTCGCCGTAACTACGAGCCGTGTCAATAAAATTGATGCCAGCGTCGAGCGTGGCATGAACCAAGGCAATGGCATCGGCTTCAGGCGGGCGACCAAAATGGCCGGGCGCGGCAATACCATAATCGATGCCTAATTCGACTGTGCCGAGTGCCAAAGGCGATACCTGTAAATTGCTACGTCCGAGAGTGCGATAGTTTTTCATGGTCATGATTGTCTAAGATTAAACGGTGACATTGCAACCGCAAGCCAACGCGATAACAGTGGGTGATATGGCATATTTTGTGCCATCGCGGCGCATGTGCAGCACTGTTTGGGTGAATGGATCATGCACGATGACATCTTTTACCCCATGCATCAAATAAAATCGTGGGCCAATTTGCAGGTCTTTAGCTTCATAACCCTTGCTCACGACTTCGATGATGGCTTCGGGGATGAGCGAAATGGCAGTTTCTTGTTCGGCTTCAGGGGGTTCTTGGCAAAAAATTGCGATGTCGGGGCGTTTTAACGAGCCATCAGGAAAAAGAATATAAGCATCTGAAATGTGGATGCAAGCACAACCGGTGGCGTTTTCGTCGCTGTTTTGGGGCAATGACCTGCGAATTTGGTCGATAATTTTTTGGTGTTTGTAAGATGGAAATGCTTCCCACATCGGCAATCCACCAACTAGTTCTAACTTAACTCCAGCATTTTCGGCACGGTGAGCCAGCTCAAGAATATCCATAACAATATTTTAGTGGTTAATGGTTAGTGGTTAGTGGTTAATGGTTAATGGTTAGTGGTTAGTGGTTAGTGGTTAGTGGTTAATGGTTAATGGTTAATGGTTAATGGTTGATGGTTAGTGGTTAGTGGTTAGTGGTTAATGGTTAATGGTTAATGATTAGTGATTAGTGATTCATAACTTATCATTAACCATTAACCACTAACCATTAACCACTTCATTGAGCGCTTGTGCTACCTCGCGCATTTGTGCGTCTGTCAAGGCCAAACCGCTAGGCAAATAAAAACCGCGTCGGGCGATACGTTCGGCGTTTGGGTAATGTTCACCAGCAAACCAGCCCTTCTTTTTAAACACCGGTTGCTCGTGCATATTCCAAAAAAATTGGCGTGTGCCGATGCCGCGCTCGCCCAACCGGCGGCAGGCTTCATCGTTGTCGAATGGCACACTCTCTTTCAGCACAATGCCATACACCCAATAAATATTGTCGGCATAGGCGGTGTGTTCGATTGGCAACTCGATATGCGGGTTGTGGGCAAGCAGCTCGGTGTAAAACGCGCCAATATGCCGCTTTTTCTTGACAAATGTATCGAGTCGTTCTAATTGTGCCAAGCCAAGCGCGGCTTGCATATTGGTCATACGCAGGTTGTAGCCCAATTCTTCATGAATATAGCGGCGTTTGCCAAAAAACAGATTGCGTGCCCCGCGACAGCGCTCGGCCAAGACATCATCATCGGTCAAAATCATGCCGCCTTCGCCGGTCGTCACATGCTTGTTTGGGTAAAAACTAAATGTGCTGAGATCTCCAAAACTGCCACAAGGCTTGCCAAAATAAGTTTGCCCGTGCATTTCGGCGGCATCTTCGATAATTTTGAGTTTGTACTTGTTAGCAAGGGCCAGCACAGGATTCATGTCTGTTGGCAAGCCATAAATATGCACCAGCATAATGGCTTTGGTGCGCGGGGTGATTTTGGCTTCGATCTGGCATACATCCATGTTCCATGTGGCATCGCAATCGACCAACACGGGCATTGCGCCGGCACGTGCAACGGCTGCGGCACACGAAATGATGGTGAAGGTCGGCATAATCACCTCATCCCCTTCGCCAATGCCCAAGGCAATGACGGCGGCATCGAGCGCCGCTGACCCATTTGACACTGCAATGCCGTGCTTGCGGCCCATTTTTGCGGCAAATTTTTGCTCAAATTGCTTAATAAACGGGCCTTCGGACGAGATCCAGCCGGTTTCGATGCACTCGATGAGGTATTTTCGTTCGTTGCCATCGAGCAACGGTTCATTAACGGAGATTGGCATGAGCAATGGTTAGTGGTAAATGGTTAATGGTTAACTTGACAATATCAAGTTAACGATAAAGATCGGGTGTGATACCGAGTGCTCGCAGTTGTGCGGCAAGACGCTCGGCGCGGGCATGTTCGGCCTCGGCGCGGTTGCGCTCGGTTTCGGCACGGTTGCGCTCGGTTTCGGCACGGTTGCGCTCGGTTTCGGCACGGTTGCGCTCGGTTTCGGCGCGGTTGTGCTCGGTTTCGGCGCGGTTGCGCTCAGTTTCGGCACGGTTGTGTTCGGTTTCGGCGCGGTTGCGTTCGGTTTCAGCGCGATTGCGCTCAATCTCAGCACGGGCCAATAGCTCAAGATAAGTTTCAAAGCGTGTGTCGTCTGGTTTGGTCAGCACAAGGTCAACGCCATCAATATGGAATTTGACCCCGGTTCGTGGGCTAATAAACCCTTGCATGTCTGGCACAATGTGCAACGATTGAAACACATCATCTTTACGCACATAGCCTTCTAAATCGCCTGTATCGGGATCGTAAACATAATATTCCTCGACCTCATAGCGATTATAAAAGCGCAATTTGTTGCGCATTTCTGCCGCCCGATTGCCGGGTGACAAAATCTCAAACACCACTTGTGGCGCGATGTCGTTCTCTTCCCATTGTTTATAGCTGCCGCGATAGCCCTTTGGGCGACCAAATGCGAGCATGATATCGGGCGCGAGGCGAAGGTCGGGCCGCCCTTGTTGGGAATACCACAACAAATCGCCCGCTACAAACACATTGGGGTCGTCTTTATACATTGCTTCAAACCCATTTTTGATGCTAACCATCCATTCCCATTGTTTTGTATTGTCTGCCATTGGTTGACCGTCACTGTCTGGATATTCGATTGGAGCAGGCGCAACTGTTGCCAGCGGCATGGTATTTGGACGAGCGCGAAAAGGGGCGGGGGCGCTTGGCGCAACAGTAATACTCATGCTGAAATTATAATGTTGGGCGCGGCTAGATATATTTTTTTAGATGCTCAACATAATACGCCAACGAACGTTTTAAACCTTCGTGCAAGTCGATTTTAGGCTGCCAGCCCAAAATCTGCTGCATCTTGTCATAATTGCTGTAATAATCGCCGATATCGATCACCTTGCGCTCTGGCGGAAATGTCACCATTTCGTAGCTGCCACGCCCATAAGCCGTAACCATTAGCGCAGCCAAATCTCGCAAATTAATGACTTCGTGGCTACCAGTATTAAAGATTTGCCCATCAGCCTGTGGCGATAGCGCCGTCATGAGCAGAGCATCAACGGCATCATCTACGTAATTAAAATCGCGCTTTTGTAAGCCGTCGCCAAATATTTGAATTGGTTTGCCCTCGATCAAATTGCGAATCCAAATGCCAACGAAGGTTTGACGCGCATCTTTGACGCGCATCCCCGGGCCATAGGTGTTGGTCAGCCGCAGGGCACAAGTGCGAATGCCATACACATTGTGATACAGCAAGTGATACCATTCACCTGCCAGTTTGTTCACGCCATTAATATCAACCGGCACGACTGGGTGTTGTTCATCGACTGGCAAATATTGTGGCTTGCCATACAGTTGACGTGTGCTAGCGAAGATGATTTTGATATCAGTATTATGTTTGCGGCAGGCCTCTAAAATCGATAATTGGGCGCGGGCATTAATTTCAAGGTCGGTAAATGGGTCGGTCATCGAATCGACATGGCTGGTTTGGCCTGCTAAGTTGAATAGATAATGTTGCCCCTGCACCAAATGTGCCATCGCAAATGGATCACGCACATCTGAAATATTGATGGTAAGCTGATCTTTGAGGTCATGAACGTTAAAGAGATTGCCGCCGTAGGATGGGATGAGGCTGTCGACTAATGTTACATGTGCGCCCATGCTTACCAATCGCCGCGCTAAATGTGAACCGATGAAGCCGATGCCACCTGTAATCAGGATTTTTTTGTTGTCAAAATTCAAGAGGGTAATTGTGAATTACGCATTACGCATTACAAATTAGAATTGAAAGCTTACCTGTTTCAATTCTAATTTGTAATTAATATTTATAGAATCCGTGTTTGACTTTGCGGCCAATACGCCCACTTTCGACCATGCGTTGTTGAATGGGGTGCGGGCGGTATTTGGGGTCTTGAAAATAGGCGTTATACACCGATTGCGTCACGGCAAAATTGATATCACAGCCGATCATGTCGATCAGTTTGAATGGCCCCATCTTAAAGCCGACTGACTGCATGAGCAAGTCAATCGTCTCGACATCAGCGACATTTTCGCCGAGCAAGCGAAACGCCTCGCCATAAAATGGCCGCGCCACGCGATTGACGATAAATGCTGGTGTATCTTTGCAGCGCACGGCAGTTTTGCCGACCGCTTTTACAAAGGCGAAGGCGGCTTCGAGTGTGCTGTCGCTGCTAAAATCGCATGAGATCACCTCGACCAACGGCATGATGTGTGCCGGGTTGAAAAAGTGCAACCCGATAAACCGATCACTACGTTTGGTTGCGCCAGCCATCGCGTTGATGCTAAGTGATGAGGTATTGCTGGCAAAAATGGTGTGGGGTGGGGCTAGTTCGTCAAGCTTGGCAAAAATCTCGCGTTTTAGCTCCAAATTTTCAGGCACAACCTCGATGATTAGATCGGCATGGGCAATCTCTTCGAGTTGGGTATTGCCTACGATGTGGCTTTTGGCTTGGGCCGACGCATCAGCCATGATTTTGCCACGAATGACCCCTTCATCAAGTTGTTTATAAATAGTGCTGAGGCCACGTTGCACAAATGTCTCGTTAATGTCATACAACATCACGCGGTAGCCACCTAGCGCCGTGACTTGTGCAATGCCTGCGCCCATTGTGCCTGCGCCCAAAACTGCAATTGTTTCCATATGTTTTTTAATAAATGATAAAGGATAAAGAATGAAGGATGAAGGATGAAAATCTCTAATCCTCAAACACTCATTTACCCATTTACCCATTCACTCATTTTCCCTTAAACTGTGCTGGTCGTTTTTCTAAGAAGGCGCGAACACCTTCCTTATTGTCTTCGGTCAGGCCAGCGACATCTTGTAGCATGGCTTCGTATTCAAGAGCCTCGTCGAGGTCTTGCTCAAACGAACGTTGCATGGCGCGTTTGGTTAGGCCATAGGCTTTGGTTGCGCCGTTAGCAATTTGGCCAGCCCATTGTTGTACCGTTGCAGCAAAATCAATCTCGCTCGCTACCACATTCACCATGCCCCATGCCAAGGCGGTCGCAGCGGGCACACGCTCGGCGGTGATCGCCATTTGATAAGCCCGTGAATAGCCAATTAATTGCGGCAAAATCCAGTTCACCCCGCTGTCGGGTATAAGCCCAATTTTGCTGAAAGCCAGCATGAAACTGGTTTTCTCGGATGCAATGCGAATATCGCAGGCCAGCGCAATGCCACAACCGGCCCCTGCGGCAATGCCATTGATTGCGCCGATGATGGGCTTTTCGATGCGCACCATCAGCTTGATTAGCCGATGATAACCATGCCGCAAGTGCTCGCTAATGGACAGTTGCCCGCGCCGATCTTGAAAGCCAGATAAATCTTGCCCGCTGCTAAAGCCGCGTCCTGCGCCCGTTAGCACAATGCAGCGTACGTTGCCGTTGCGGTCGGCTTGCTTCATTGCGTCAATCGTTTCGGCGATCATGGCATCATTAAAGGCGTTGAGGGTGGCTTGGCGATTGAGCGTAATGGTGGCGATGCTGTTTTCGACGGTGTAAAGGATGTTTTCGTATGACATGGTGGGTTTAGAACCCAAAAGATTATATGCGAAAAGTTCAAACTGTCGCGCCAAACATCATGGTCACGATGCCGGCCTTCATCGCGTCTTGTCGGCTTTTGTCTGCTTCGGCCATTTCGGGCGCTTTTAGTGCGGCATCGTCAGCAAAATGCAGCACCGCCATTAGGTAAAAGCCATCGCCGACCAAAGTGTGGCCAAGTTTGGTGATGTCAATTGACTGTAAGCTGGGCACTTTTTTCATGGTAAGCACAGGTATATTGAAATAATTGTCGTCAAATGCAGCAGTATCGGCTGGGGTTTTGTATAAAGCGGTTAAAGTTGACAAAATGATAAATGAAAGGGTGAAGGGTAAAGGGTGAATTTTTTCATCTTTCACCCTTCACCCTTCATCCTTTCATTTAGATTCCTTTAAACTGTTCAAAGGGTTCTTTGCACTGATTGCATACATACATGGCGCGGCAAAGGGTAGTGCCAAAGCTGTTTTTGAGCATGACATCGGCGCTGCCGCAACGCGGGCAATGTGGCATGTCGAACAAAATGACATTCACATCGCCGCCATGGATGGCAGGCGGGGCCAGCCCAAACGCATTCAGTTTAGCACGGGCTTCAGGCGTGATCCAGTCGCTGCTCCATGTAGGCGCATTGACGATGTTGACGCTGGGTTGGGCTACGCCCAATGTGCGCAATTGGGCCAAAATATCGTCACGCATGACATTGAGCGCCGGACAACCCGAAAATGTGGGTGTCATCGTCACCATCACGGCTGTCCCATCAATCGCCACCTCGCGCACAATGCCCATTTCGACAATGTTGATCACCGGTATTTCGGGGTCTTTGATTTGTTCAAGGGCTTGCCAAACATCTTTTTGCGTAAGCATTTAAAATCGGCTTAAACTTCGGAGGTCTTTAAGACCTCTGAGGTTTTTAAATAAAATTGATCGCGGTTGCTGATAATTTGCGAAATATGCTCGTGGGTATGCCCAATTGTATGCCATGCTAACCACTCAATGCTCATGTTGGTGATCTTGGGGTGCTGCACATGGCAACGCCACTGCGCCTCGTCGATTGTTTGCAATTTCGCGGCAAAATGCCGACACGCCGAGCCAAAATCGCGTAACAGCTCGTCAAACGGCGCATCGGCTGAATAATGAGCTTGCATATAAGCATCGGCATGAAATGGCTGGACAAGTGTGCCGGGAGCTTTGAGGGCGATATCAATACGTGGCAAGAAGATATGATGCTGCACATCACGCAAATGTGTCACTACCTGATGAATATGCCAATCGGTGGGTTTGGGCTTGAACCACATTTCGTTGTCGCTGACAAACTTGACCGCCGTATTGAGTAGGTCGCCACAGGCCAGCACCTGCGCAATTAAATACTGATGCATGTTTTTTATATTTTTTACCAATCGGCCTGTGGGTCAAGCCGTGCCACCGATTGCATATCTGCTAACAAGGCCGTTAGATGTTCGGTATGGCTGGCACGACTGACGCGGGTGGCGGCAGAGGCGGGTGCAATCAAGCCACATTCGGCCAACATTTCGCCCACTTTTGCCAGCCATTGTTGTTGCAATGGGGCCATGTCCGGCCAAATGCCCGCCGCGACCAGCGCCTCGTCGCCGAGCATGGGAACAAATAGCTGGTTGGCGAGGGGCCATTGCACATCGAGCGCGGTTTGCATTCGGCGATGGCTCTCGGCAGTGCCTTGCCCCAAACGTCGCACCCACGCCGTGCTGTGCCGCGTGTGGTAAATTTCTTCGCGCAGCACTTTGGCGGCAGCTTGGGTAACAGCGGTGTGGCTGCTTTTGGTTAAGGCGGGCAACAACACCCATTCAAACTGATCAAACAAAAATTGGCGCAACATAGTAAAGGCCCAATCGCCAATTGGCAACTCGAGCAATTGGGCATTGCGCCAATCGGCGGCATCACGAAAATAGACCAATTGGTCGGTGTGTTCATCGGGCTGTTTGCGTAGGTCGCACAAAATGGCATACCACAAGGTGGCATGACCCAGCTCGTCTTGGGCGATGTTTGCCAGCGCGATGTCTTCTTCGATCATGGGTGCGTGCCCAGTCCATTCGCTGTCGCGGTGCGCCAAAATCAGTTCATCGTCGGCGAGGGCCAGCAAACGCGAGTCGAGGGCGGAGGTAAGATTGGCATTCATGGTAAAGAATTAGGCTTCATCTGGGGTCTCGTCGCTACTGAGTTTGTTGACAAGCTTGGTACGTTGGCGGCGGTTTTTGCGGGTGGCATCACCATAATAGGCTTGCTGGCGATACACTTTGTCTTTGGCTGGCTCGAACCAGCTCGGCGCAGCCTCTGCCTCAGTTTTGCTGATGGCGGCTTCGGGGCAAACCCACCATACAAAGGTTGCGGGGCTGGGGAATTTGTGCATCGCCGCCGTCACCGCGTCCTTTGGTGTGTTGGCCTCAACTGTGCCTGCATATGCTACATAGGTCATCGAACGCCGCTGTGAGGTCTTGCGGAAAACCGCATAGCTGGTGGGCGATGAGCCATGAGCCGTGAGCTTTGAGCCGTGAGCTTCTGGCTCTTGGCTCTTAGTTCTTGGTTCTTGGTTCTTGGTTCTTCCCTCATGGCTCATGGCTTCCGGCTCATGGCTTGTGGCATAAATTTCCGATTCCGGCACGACCCACATGCTGACGGCATTGGGACGGCGACCATACACATCTCGCGCATGCATCAGCGCCATTTCGGCATCGGGTGCATGCACGCTGCCGACATTGCTGTGTGGCTGATTGGGCGCGTCTTGTTTAAATATTTCGTAACGCATCTTCAAAATTTAGAATTTAAAATTGAAAATGAAAAATTGTGTGAGGGTCGAAATGACGGATGTTACGCAAAGATGACGATTTGACGATTGCACTATCATCTTGCCCCCTACAGAAAATGGAAAATTGGGTCGGTGGTCTAATTTTTCATTTTAAATTTTAAATTTTTCATTTGCGACTCGCATAGGCGGTGACGGCATCGCGCACCCAAGCGCCATTGTCGTGCGCCTGATTGCGGGCGGCGAGGCGTTCTTTGTTCATCGGGCCATTGCCCTTGACCACCTGCCAAAAATGCGCCCAATCAATCGGGCCGTGCTTCCAATGCTTGTTTTCGGCATCGAAATGCAGTTGTGGATCGGGAATTTGCAAGCCAATCGCCATCAATTCTGGCACAACCTCATCTAAAAAGAGTTGGCGCACGGTGTCGTTGCTTTGGGTTTTCACCCCCCATCGTCTCAACACCTCGCTGTTGGGCGAGTCACTGTCGTGTGGGCCAAACATCATCAGCACCGGCCACCACCAGCGATTGAGCGCATCTTGTGCCATTTGGCGCTGATTGGGTGTGCCTTGGGCATATTTCACGATCATCTCTTTGCCTTGGCGCTGATGAAATGTCTCTTCGGCGCAGATGCGCACCATTGCCCGTGAATAGGGGCCGTAGCTGCAATGCGCCAACATGGTCTGATTTTTAATCGCCGCACCATCCACCAACCAACCAATCATGCCGATATCGGCCCAGTTCAGCGTCGGGTAATTGAAAATGGATGAATATTTGGCTTTGCCTGCCAACAACGCCTGCTCCATCTCATCGCGGCTAATGCCCAGCGTTTCGGCAGCGTGATACAAATATTGCCCGTGCCCGCCTTCGTCTTGCACTTTGGCGATGAGCACCATTTTGCGGCGCAGGCTGGGGGCGCGGGTGATATAGTTGCCTTCGGGCAACATACCGACGATTTCGCTGTGGGCGTGTTGCGAGATCATACGAATGAGTTGCTTGCGATAGTCGTCTGGCATCCAATCGCCCGGCTCGATCTTTTCGCCGCGGCCGATGCGGGCCTCAAATTCGGCCAGTTTTGGGGTGATATCGGTTGCTTGGGTCATGGCTTTGGGGGAGATGAGAGTGGATAGTTGACTTTTAACTATCCACTCTCACTATTCACTATCCACTTTCAATTCTATATCATGTCGCGCTTCAAAATGGCACGGTTATGATGTTACATATGATTTAATTTTTTCGCCACAAAGCGCACAAAGAACACAAAGATTTGGAACTAAAAACCTTTTTTTCTTTGTGTTTTTTGTGCGCTTTGTGGCAAAGACTGTTCAAAAGTCAGCATGCCACTTAACCCGTCATCTCCGCGAACGCGGAGATCCACACCATGTCAGGTCAAAATTGCGGCAAACCAGCCAACCTATGCCTGTCTGGTTATAGATTCCTGCGAAAGCAGGAATGACGAGACGACTTTTGAACAGCCTTGGCTTTGTATCAAAATTTGGCGTAGTTATACAATAGACCTGCCACTATGTTACCCAATTTTGCCGAATGGAAAACCGCCGCCGCCAACAATGCGCGTCAAGCGCTGAAAAACCTGACGGATGAGGTGCGCAAGGCCGCACCCGAAGCCCTGTATTACACCCTGTGCAGCGCGGCCTTGTTGCCGCTGGGCGCGGCGCTGCAAGGCTTGCCGCCCGAAGCCACCCAAACCCCGCTCATTAACTTGATGGGCAATGTAGGCACAAATTTGTTGGCGAACCTTGCCCAACAGGTCTATGACCGACGCGATCAGCCCGAACAGCAAGCCGCCGCCATTCAGCAAGCCGCCCTGCAAGATGGGCGCGTATTGGACGCGCTTGACGAGATGCTGAAAAAGCTGGATGTGCTGGCCCAAGCGCCGCGCCAACTGAGCGCAGACGACAAACAATGGTTTGCCCGCACCTTAGAGGCAGCCTTGGCGCGGCTGGGCAGCCCACTCAGCATCAATGCCCAAGGTGCGGTGATTGGGGCGCAGGCCAGCATTTCGACCGGCGGCGATTTTGTCGGGCGTGACAAGATTACGATCAATATTTATGGGGCTGCCAATGTCAACTATGCCAGTTATTATCTGAGGCAATTACGCGCCGAGTGTTTGCGGCTGCCGCTGGGCGATATGGCCTTTGAAGGCAACGAGAATAACACCCACAACCCGATCACGCTTGACCAAGTGTATATTGCGCTGAATGTGCGGCGGGTGGGGCGCGGTGATCGTGTGGGCGAGCAAGATTTGCTCTCGGCGCGGGCCGCCATGCAAGGCCAGCCCAAGGTGCTATTGCATGGCGCACCCGGCAGCGGCAAAAGCGCCTTTGTGCGCCAACTGATTGCCGATATTTGCAGCGCCCAATTGGGCAACCCCACCACCGCGGTGTTGCGGGGGCCGCTGCGCGAGGTATGCCCCATTCTCATCAATTTGCGCGACCTGGCCGAGCGGCTAAAAGGGCTGGACCCCAACGCGCTCAGGCGCGATAAGCGCCAAACCTTGCTCGCGGTGCTGGATGCACAGATCAAGCACGAATTGCAAAAATTGCGTTTGTTGCAATTTGAAGAGGGGTTAAACCTAAAATTGTTGGATGGCAAAGTTTTGTTGGTGTTTGATGGCTTGGATGAGGTGACCCCCGGTCTGCGCCAACAGGTGCAAGACACGGTGCTGACGGCCATGCAATGCTATGCCAACCCGCCGCAGGTGATGGTGACGTTACGCACCCGTTCGTTGGATGAAAAGCTGTTCAAAGGTTTTCACCTGCATCAGCTTTTGCCGCTCAGCGAGGCGCAAGTGCAGACCTTTTGCCAAAATTGGTATCGGGTGCAATGCCCGCAGGTGTATAACGCTACCCAAGCCGATGAATTGACGCAGGCCTTGACCGCCGCCGTGCGCGAATTGCCGCTCGAACTGACCGAAAACCCGCAATTGCTGACCGTGATTGCGGCGGTGCACCAAGCCAAGAAAAAGCTGCCCAAGCAACGTGCCGAGTTGTATGGGCACGCCATTGATGTTTTTCTGCGGCGTTGGCAACGTGCCAAGGGCAAAGACGATGCCTTGTCGGAGGCGCTCAAACATTTCTTGGATGACGATGAGCGTGTGTTTGGCGCATTGCAGCGGCTGGGCTTTTTGGCGCATCAGCAACAAGCCGCACAAGGCAAGGCCAAGCAGCCAACCCAAGCCGCCGATTTACGCGGGGCGCAGATTGTGGCTGAACTGGAGGGCAAGCAATATTTTCGCAGCGCCGAAACCGCGCGCGAATTTTTGGCGTATGTGGACGAATGTGCCGGTATTTTGGTTGGGCAGGGCGGCAGCGACCCAACCGCCCAAATTTACAGCTTTCCGCATCGCACCTTTCAAGAATATTTGGCTGGCTGCTATTTAACTTCGGGCAGTGATGCTGACGAAGAGACGGTCTTAGAATTGATTCAGAACGCAGCCAAGGCCGGTGATTATTGGGAAAACGTGGTGCAGTTGGGGGCCGAGGCCAAATATTACACCCGCGGCTCGCGGCAAAAATGGAAAGAATTGGCCTATCAGCTATGCCCTCCCAGCCCTGATGATGCGCTTGAGGGCCAAGCCAAACGCCAAGACTGGACGACGGCGGAGTGGCGGGCGGCCTTGTGGTCGGGCAAAATGGCGCTGGTAGACCCGCAGTGGTTTGAGGATGACAGCCGCGCCGAAAGCAACAAGGCGTGGCATGGCGGCAAACTTTACCTTAAACGGATTAAGGCGGTGTTGCTGCAAATCATGCGTGAACGAAAATTGCCCGCCATCGAACGGGCCGCCGCTGGGCGCGCCCTGTCACGGCTAGGCGACCCGCGCCCCGATGTGCTGACGGTCGAGGCCATGCGCTTTTGCCATGTGCCGGCGGGACTATTTTGGTTGGGTGAAGGGAAGGAAGCCAAACGAGTGACGCTGAAAAATGCTTTTTGGATCAGCCAATACCCCATTACCAATGCCCAATTTCGGCCATTTGTGAATGATGGGGGGTATACCAGAGAAGAACATAAAGATTATTGGCGCGAGGCGGCGGCGCTGGGTTGGTGGCAAGCTGGAAAGGGGTATAAAGGGCACTGGGATAGCGATTTTCGTGACCAACCTGAGCGATACCGTGAACCCTTTGGCGAGGATAACCATCCCGTAGTCGGTGTGAGTTGGCACGAGGCTTTGGCGTTTTCGCGTTGGTTGCATGAGCGGGTTGACAAGATTGCGGCGTTGTCGGGCAAGCCAACTTTAAATTATGCCATTCGCTTGCCGACCGAGATTGAATGGGAGAAGGCGGCGCGGGGTAGCGCGGATAAGCGCCGCTACCCGTGGGGGGAGACGATCAAGGCCGAAGATGCTAACTATCGTGACACTAATATCGAAAGCACGAGCGCGGTCGGGTGTTTTCCGAACACGAACTTGCCTTATGGGTGTGAAGACATGGGTGGGAATGTTTGGGAATGGACTTTGTCTAAGTATGACAGCGGTCTAATCGATTTGAAAGGTTCAGTTAAAACGGATGGCAACGATACCCGAGTGCTGCGCGGCGGGGCCTTCAACAACGACGAGGACTTCGTGCGCGTGTCCTACCGCCTCAACCACAATCCGAACAACGTCCTCGGCCTCTGCGGTTTTCGGCTTGTGTATGGCGTGTTCCCTATTCTGGAACTCTGAACTCTGAACTCTGGCCTATCGGGCCTCTGAATGGGGGTTTGGGGCGGGTTACCGCCCAATCGAAAGATTTTGGTCGTAGAGACGGGTCGGTGACCCGTCTTCGTTTCGGCAAACATACCCCTTTATTCATCGCGCATTTTGTCGTTGGGGTTGGGTCTATGCAATCTGCATATTGTATGTGTGTGGGTGACACGAAGACGGGTCACCGACCCGTCTCTACGATGTTGGGGCATCTTGTGATGGGTATATGCAATCCACATACGAATGTGTGTATGGGTGAAACGAAGACGAGTCGCCAACCCGTCTCTGCGAGGCGGGTGACGCGGGTATGATGGGGGGGTATGTCAAACGAATTTTGGTATCGTTTATTCCATGGCGTGGTGCGGCTGCTGATGCGCATCGTGTGCCGCATGCACGTCGAAGGTATCGAGCACCTCAGCCACCCCGCGCCCTATTTGGTGGCAGGTAACCACCTCACCCAATGGGACCCGCCGACGCTGATGTCGCTCATCCCCACCACCCATCGATTGACTGGCATCGCCGCCGACAAATGGCGCAAGGTCTTGCCCTTTCGTCTGTTGTTTGACCGTATCAATGTCATTTGGGTCAAACGTGGCGAGGTTGATCGCGTGGCGCTGTCGGCGGTATTGGCGGCGCTCAAACGTGGCTGGGTGGTGGGGCTAACCCCCGAAGGCACGCGCAGCAAAACCGGCGGGCTGCAACAGGCCCGCAACGGCGTGGCATGGATTGCGGCCAAGGCCAAAGTGCCGGTGATTCCGGTCGCGGTGTGGGGGGTTGAAAACATCGAGCCGAGCCTCAAGCGCCTGCATCGCACCGATGTGCAGGTGCGTATCGGCCCCGCCATCACCCTCGACCCCGCCGACAGCCACGATGCCTCGACCGAGCGCATCATGCACGCCATCGCCGCCATGCTGCCCGAGAAGTATCGGGGGGTGTATGGCTAGGTTAATGGTCAATGGTTAATGGTTAGTGGTTAATGCTTAACTGTAGTTATGCTAATCGTTAATTGAGAGTTGATGATCAGCCTTTTCATCATAATTCATAACTTATCATTGACCATTAACCACTAACCATTAACCATTAACCATTGACCATTAACCAAACCATTAACCATTAACCATTAACCAAACCATTAACCATTAAGTTTTTGCGCGTTCCAATATCCCCGTCAAGCAACCAATGGCCCCAGCAGCTTTGGCGAGTTCATCGACGGGCGTGGTGATGCATTCAACACCTAGCTCGATGAAAAAGCGCTCAGTGATGGGATTGCCCGTCGCCATCAGCACTTTGCCGGGGCCAAGATTAACGAGGTTGAAGGCCATGCCATCGCGAGCCTCTTTTTCATCAGGGAAAAACACCACGCGGTAGCCGCGTTCACGCAGCGCATCGACAGCGCGATGCACCAGCCGCACCGGCCATGCCAACGCCAAATCTTTGTCTAAAAAGCGCAACATACCCATCAGGTGCATCGTGCCGACTGGCATATCGACATCAATCAGGTCAACGCCCATGTCGGCTAAAATGCTGGCAATTTGTTCGATGGCTTCGTCGTTAGTGCGCAATCCGCGCCCAATGATGGCGGTTTTGGGGTCGAGCCACATCAGGTCTGCACCCTCAAACGTGCCGCGCCCGCTCACACTACGCACAATGGGTATGCCCAAGTCGGCAATTTTTCGCGCTGCCCAGCGCTCTTCGCCCGCCCGCACCTCAGACGCAGGCCGCGCAATAATGGCGCCTTCGGGGGTCATCACGAACAAGTCGGCCATAAACATCTGGTTGGGGGTGGGCGCTTGCCCGACCACCTCGGCATAATGCACCGTCACGCCGTTGTCGCGGTAGGCTTGCGCCATTGCGTCATGTTGGTCAATGGCCTTGCCAATGTCGAGCGGTTCGAGCATTTGCACGGCCTTAAAATCAGCCGAGGCCGCCAATTCTTGACCTGGGCGATACAATAATACTTGCTTCAACTCGGCATATTCGCTGTCGATGCCGCCATTGGCCCAGCGGGGCGTGCCTAGCTCATCACGCAAGGCCGTCAGCCTCGGTCGCCAGCCATCGCCGCCATAAGCTGATTTTGTGTGTGGGTTTGATCTGTCTACCATGAGCTTAATGATAATCGAATGATTAATGGTTAATGGTTAATGGTTAATGGTTAATGGTTAATGATCAATGGTTAATGGTTAATGGTTAATGGTTAATGGTTAATGGTTAATGGTTAATGGTTAATGGTTAATGGTTAATGGTTAATGGTTAATGGTTAATGGTTAATGGTTAATGGTTAA
>JAGWYZ010000256.1 GCA_018969115.1 Chloroflexota bacterium
GCCTTTGTGAACAGGGGCTTTGCCCCTGTTCACAAAGGCCATATAGTGATTTCGACGAAAATTTGTTTTATTCGACCCATTTTATTGAGAAGATACATTTGAATTAAAAATACAATCAGATTTTGTTGGATCGTATTTTTAATCGCTTGAAAGTTGATTTTTGATGAGTATGATGGGCATATCGCACGGTCAAACAGATGGTCATTGGCGAAGGTATTCGGAATGTGCCAACATATATTAATCTTAAATTCAAACGATATCCCAAGCCTGCGAAATAAATTCAGCATTACTGGCTTGTGAGATCGCACTCGGTTTTAACATATTCACAAAGAATTAGCATACAATGTGGGTGCTACATTAGCACTTGCTTAACCCACAGCAAAAAGCTAGGAGCGACAATATTTATTGGAGGATAAAAATGAAGAAAAATATCGTTATGTCTGGTTTTGCACTTAGCCTCATTTTGGCTGCCTGTGCTAGCCCAACCCCGACCCCTAAGCCTGCTGAGCCAGCCAAGCCCGCAGCGCCTGCTGCTGCTCCCACCACTGCACCCGCAGCGCCTGCCGCATCTAAGATGGATGAGTTGATTGCTGCAGCCAAAAAAGAAGGTGAGTTAAATGTCATTGCTCTGCCACATGACTGGGCCAACTATGGCGAAATTATTGAAAAATTTAAGGCGAAATATGGCCTGAAAATCAATGAAATTAACCCTGATGCTGGGTCTGCTGATGAACTAGAAGCGATCAAGGCAAACAAAGACAGCAAAGGCCCCCAAGCCCCAGATGTTATTGACGTTGGCTTTGCTTTTGGCCCCCAAGCCAAAGCTGCACAACTGACCCAACCTTATAAAGTCTCGACATGGGATAGTATCCCTGATAATGTCAAAGATGCAGAAGGTCACTGGTATGGTGACTATTATGGCGTAATGTCGTTTGAGGTGAATAAGGCTGTGGTGAAGAATGTGCCGCAAGATTGGGCCGATTTGCTCAAGCCAGAATATAAGGGCCAAATTGCTTTGGCCGGTGACCCACGCAAGTCATCACAAGCCATCAGCGCCGTATATGCCGCCGCTCTGGGCAGCGGTGGGTCTGCCGATAATGCCGCCCTTGGCCTTGAGTTCTTCAAAAAATTAAATACAGCTGGCAGCCTTGTGCCAGTAATTGCAAAACCTGCTACCATTGCTAAGGGTGAAACCCCTATCGCTCTGCGCTGGGACTATAACGCATTGCAAAACAAAGTTGATTCCAAGGGTAACCCAGAGATCGAAGTGGTAGTGCCAAAGAGCGGTGTATTAGCTGGCGTGTATGTCCAAGCCATCAGTGCCTATGCCCCACACCCCAATGCAGCCAAGCTGTGGATGGAATTTTTGTACTCAGACGAAGGTCAAAACCTGTGGCTGAAAGGCTTTGCACACCCCATTCGCTATAACGACATGGTTAAGCGCAACGTCATCCCTGAAGCTTTGGCCAAGGCTTTGCCCCCTGCCGATTTGTATGCCAAGGCTATTTTCCCGACCCTGCCTCAACTCGATGCTTCAAAGAAGACCATCACTGAGGATTGGGATAAGGTTGTCGGTGCAAACATCAAATAAGTAGAAGGTGCTAAGTGCTAAGTTTTTTTCAACTTATCACTTAGCACTTAGCACTTTACTATGCGACGCATCAATTGGGACTGGCTAGGCATCGTGCCTTTTTTATTATTTTCAATTGCTTTTTTATTTGCCCCCGGCATTAATATTTTTATTAATAGTTTTCGCGGCCCAAATGATGAGTTTACGCTAAACAATATTGCTGGGTTATTTGCCCAAAATATCTTCGATTCATTCTCCGTCACCCTACGTATCAGCCTTGCTTCGGCTGCTCTTGGTGGCATGTTGGGGTTGTTAGTCGCCTACGCATTGGTCATTGGGGGTGCTCCACGCATTGTTCGCACCTTGTTTATGACCTTCTCTGGAGTCGCCTCCAATTTTGCGGGTGTGCCGCTTGCTTTTGCCTTTATATCAACGCTCGGTCGGCTAGGGCTGGTGACATTGCTACTCAAACAAATTGGGGTTGATTTATATGCCGAGGGTTTTAATTTATATGGTTTTTGGGGGTTGGTGCTCACCTATACCTATTTTCAAATGCCATTGGCGATTTTAGTGTTTGCCCCGCCGCTTGAAGGGTTAAAGCAACAATGGCGCGAGGCTGCCGAGAGTTTAGGCGCAAATTCGCTGCAATATTGGCAATTTATTGGCTTGCCTATTTTGTTACCTGCCATGCTAAGCGTGTTTATTTTGTTATTTGGCAATGCTTTTGGGGCCTATGCCACCGCTTATGCCTTGACTGGTGGGCAAATTAACCTTGTGCCGCTCGTTATTGCCCGACAAATTAGTGGCGATGTGCTCAATAATCAAGGCTTTGGTAGTGCCCTTGCGCTTGGCATGATTATCATGATGGCAATTTCAATCACCCTTTATTCGCTGTTGCAAAACCGCACAGCTCGTTGGCTCAAATAAATTACGAATTACAAGTTACGAATTACAAATGGATCACAAGTAATCTTGCCGTGTAATTCGTAATTTGTAATTTGTAATTCGTAATTAAAAATGAAACGCACATCTCTTACGTCTTGGCTTTGGATGATTATTGGCGCACTTTATTTTTTGCTGCCGTTGATTGCGACTGCTGATTTTTCGTTGCGGGCCGAGAAAAATAAATTAGGATTTTTGGCATACGAGCGTGTATTTGCCGATCCCAGATTTATCAGCACTTTTACATTTTCGCTTTATGTTTCTATTTTGACCATTATTGCAAGCATTATTTTGGTGGTGCCAACGGCTTATTGGGTGCGATTACGCGTGCCCACTTTTCGGCGTGCGTTTGAATTTATTACTTTATTGCCCCTCATCATTCCAGCCGTCGTGTTGGTGTTTGGCCTGAGCCGTATTTATGGCAAATATCCGTTTCAATTTATGATCGAAACCCCTGCCTTATTTGTGGTGGGTAATGTCATTTTTGCCCTGCCTTATATGTATCGCTCGGTAGATATCGGTTTGCGTGCCATTGATGTGCACACTTTGACCGAAGCTGCTCAAAGTCTTGGTGCATCATTGCCTTATACTCTTCTTCGCGTTATTTTTCCAAACATCACGGTGGCTTTACTCAGTGGTGCATTTCTCACCTTTGCCATTGTCATGGGCGAATTTACAATGGCATCGTTATTGGTGCAACCCGCTTTTGGCCCCTATATGCAGCAAATTTCAAGCAGCAAAGTATATGAGCCATCTGCCGTCGCCATCATCAGTTTTATGCTAACGTGGGCCTGCACAGGCGCAATTCAATTATTGGGTCGGCGCTCACCCGGCCAAACTCAAGTCGCTGGATCTCGATAATGATTAATTGTTAATTCGAGATAACCATTAATCATTAACTATTAACCATTAACCATTAATTATGGCTTTTCTCACCCTAACCAATATTCGTAAAGTGTTTGGCATGGCTGTCGCTGTCGATCAATTTAATTTGCAAGTCGAGCGTGGCGAGTTTTTGTCACTTCTTGGTCCTAGCGGCTGTGGCAAAACGACAACCATGCGCATGATTGCCGGATTTGAAACCCCAACGGCTGGCACGATTCATTTGGATGGTAAAGATATGACCAACATCTCGCCGACCAAACGCAATGTCGGCATGGTGTTTCAATCTTATGCCTTGTTTCCACATCTCAGCGCCCGTGACAATATTGGTTTTGGCCTCAAAATAGCTGGGCAAAGCAAAGATGCCATTGCCAAGCGGGTTAATGAAATGTTGGCACTCATTAAAATGCAGCCACAAGCCGATCGATTTCCGCATCAGCTTTCGGGTGGGCAACAGCAGCGCGTGGCCTTAGCGCGGGCCTTGGCTGTCAAACCCCAAGTGCTTTTGCTCGACGAGCCACTCTCGGCCCTTGATGCCAAAATCCGCGAAAGCTTGCGTAACGAAATCCGTGATATTCAACGTGCCCTAAACATTACAACCGTTTATGTCACCCACGATCAGGAAGAAGCGCTGTCGGTTTCAGACCGCGTGGTGGTGATGAGTGCTGGGCATATTGAGCAAATCGGCACGCCACTCGAAATTTATAGCCAACCCCAAACGCTATTTGTTGCTGATTTCGTCGGCTCAATGAATTTCATCCCCGGTACTGTGATCGACAACAAAGGCAATGTGCGCTGTGCATCACATACTTTCAATGTCGGCACAAACGTCAGCGCATTTTCAGCAAACACTGCCGTGCGGTTGGCACTGCGCCCCGAAGAATTGCGCGTGTATAACCGTGAGCCGCAGCAGCCAGACAGCTTTCCCGTTACCCTCAATAGCGCCGAATTTATGGGCACAACTTATCGTTTACATTTAGCGGCGGGTGAATTGGGCACTTTGCTGGCCGAGGTGCCTGCAAATTATGCCCGTACCTTGCACACAGCCGTTGGCGCACCATTGCAAGTGCAATTGCCGAGTGAGATGTTGCGCGTCTTTACAGCTTAATTATGCCTAATAGCACCCTTTGCCTTTCTTTTGATTTTGATGCCATGTCGGTATGGTTTGGCTATAAAAATGTCACGCCTGCTATGTTGTATCGCGGTGAATATGGGGCCAACGTCGGCGTGCCACGCATTCTCGATATTTTGTCCGAATATGGCATCAAATCGACCTTTTTTATTCCGGGCCACACGGCCGAATCATTCCCAGAACCCGTCGAAGCGATCTTAAAGGCCGGTCATGAAGTAGCGCATCATTCCTATGCCCATATCGACCCCAGTGAACAAACGCCAGAACAAGAACGCGAGGATATGTTACGGGCGTTGCATGTGCTCGAAAAAATTGGGGTTAAACCGCTCGGTTTTCGTTCGCCTTCTGCCGATTATTCTGCTATTACCTTATCATTACTTGAAGAATTTGGTTTTCTTTACGATTCTAGTTTAATGGCCGATGATTTCAAGCCCTATCACCCACGTTTGGGTGATAGGGTCTCGCAACAATCGCCTTTGCTAAAAGGCCGCCCAGCCCGTATTTGGGAATTTCCGATGTGTTTTGAGTTTGATGATTGGGTGCATTTTCAATTTAATTTCAACCCCTATCGCAACGGAACCTCGGCTCCCAGCAAAGTGCTTGAAATTTGGACCGAAGAATTTGACTGGATGCACGAAAATATTGATGGTGGTATTTTGACCGTCGCCATGCACCCCCAAGTGATCGGGCGTGGGCATCGGATCGCCATGCTCGAAAAATTTATTCGGCATTGTCTCGCCAAAGGCGATGTGCGTTTTGAGGCGATTGGCGATGTTGCGACGCGGTTTGGTATATGACCCTAAACACTCTATAATTTAAAAAGTGATTTTGTGAAGGTAAGTGATGATAGCAACTTTTGAAATGAATATGCGGGATTTAAATTTGGAATTTATCGAAAATTTAAAACGCATGTTTGCAGATAAAGAGGTGCGAATTAGTGTGCAAGCGCCAACCCCTGAAATAATATTGGCACACAGATATGAGAATTTACAGAAACGCCTTTTGCCGGCCGAACTTAATGGGCCTGCTGTCCAGTTTTCTGTTGATGAGTTTGAACGTTTATTTGTTGATGGTCACGACGATGCAATATGAAGCAAATTGCGTTTGATGCTGTTGCATTTGCCTGATTTGCAGAATGGGCGGCGCTAGATCGAAAACTTCATCAGCGTATTGCCCGTTTGCTGACCTAAGCTGCATGAACGCCTTTTGAA
>JAGWYZ010000017.1 GCA_018969115.1 Chloroflexota bacterium
CCATAACAACCCTGAGATAGTGATTTTGGCATTCATTTTGTCTAAATATGCGCTCTGATTTGATAAAGTCACGTGATTTCATCTGACAAAAAAGTGGAAATTGATTTAAGAAACACCCTCTAAACGATCACAAATTAAAAGTTGTAATAATTGATGCTATCGCTACCTTTGCAACCGCAAGTTTATCAAATAGTTATCTTGAGCGTAGGTTAAGCTATGTCTTATTCGCATATGCTCGAAAAACCAAATCTTTCAGATGAAGAAATTAAGGTGTGTTTAAAGCGTGATTATGGCTTGCGGGTGGCGCATGTGAATTTTTTGCCACTTGGGGTTTATGTGAATGTGGCGTTTGATGAAGTGATGTCAACGTTGCCCAAATTTTTGGTTGATCAAGTATGGGTTGTTGTGGGCCGAAGTTGGCGCGTTTAAGCTCATTCTTTACCCTTTTGTTGAGGGGCGCAATGCTTATGAAGCCATATTAACAGAATGGCATTGGGCTGATTTTGGCGCAATATTGAAGCGGCTGTATAAGACAGATTGTGCCGCTAGCGCTCGTTGAGCGTATCCAGTACGAGACCTATTCACTACAATAGCGAGACATGGTAAATCAGTTTTTGCAGAAAGCCGCCTACGACACATTTGCAGACCCCAGCGCTGCCACTTTGGCAGTGTTTTTAAAAGACAAACGTGATGTTATTTTAGATATGCTGGCATGGACTGATCAACTTGCGCAGGTGCTTCAAACACAATCACTGCCATGAGTTCTGTGTCATGCCGATCATACTAATGCTTTGGTGTGAACGAGGCATTGTATGTAGTGGATTGGGATGCGCCTTTTTCGTACCTAAAGAACGTGATTTGATGTTTAGGGGGGCGATGATCGGGCGCAGGTAATCCGTTATGTCATGTTTAACTTTTTGCCTAATAGCATGATTGCAATGGCGCAGGCGACGGACGCAAGGATTATGTATGAGGATTTATATAGTTTTTTACCCTAAAAATTTACATCATGTATACTCATTTGGCTGCCTAACCCGCCCAAGCTGGCTGTAAAACTGCTTTGGGACGTGCCTAGACTGAATAAAGCCTTATGAAAAAACATCACTATCGGTTTATTTTTGCAACACTTTTAGCTACGTTTCCCTGTTTTGTTACTGCATCGTCACCAGTTAACGGTGGCATGACGCAAATCTCATCAACCCCTCAAGCAATGACTTGGCACGTGGCCCCGAATGGGGTCGATGTTGCCACCTGTGGGGCAAGTGCGACCCCATGCCGCAGTATTCAACATGCTGCTAATTTAGCCAGCAGTGGCGACACCGTGCTGGTGGCTGAAGGCACATACATATTTAATGTGGCAGTAGACCCGTGCGGTGTAAATATTGGGGCCAAAGCTGTATTGTGTGTGGTTGGTAAACAACTCGCCATTAATGGCGGGTATGTTGATGGTGTGTGGGGCAGTGCTGACCCTATTAAACATCCGACGATTTTAGATGGACAAAACCTACAGCGTGGGGTGATTGTGCGTGGCACAAATAGTACTAATGCCAACACCCACTTGGCAATGCAAGGTGTTACGGTGCAAAATGGCTTGGCGCAAGGGTCACCGGGTGCAATGGGGGTGCCGTCTTTGGGCATTGGCGGTGGGGTTTTAGTTGAATCTGCTAGTGTGAACTTGTCGAATGTGATTGTTAAAAATAGCCGCGCCCTTGGCTCGGCCAATCCGGGCGATACGTATGCAGCGGGTGGCGGGGTGGCTGTGTTGACCTCAATTACGGGCACACAATCAGCCTTAACGGGCGTGCGAATTGAGGCCAACGAAGCCCAAGGTGGCCCAGCCGTGTCACAGGCCGGTGGATTGGCACGAGGGGGAGGCTTGTTTTTGTTTCGCGCCAATACTAATATACAAGGGTTGATCTTGATTGATAACAAAGCATTGGGCGGAACGGTGACGGGTATTAGCCCCAACACAGCCGATGCTTTCGGCGGTGGGGCCATGTTTTGGCAAAGCGTCATTCAAGCTGAAGACTTGACAGCCAAAAATAACCAAGCCATTGGTGGCAGTGCCACAAGCACCGATGCTGGCGCGGGGTGGGGCGGGGCGTTGTTTGTTGATGAGTCTGATTTGACGCTTAACGGCTCAAAAATGACCAGTAACCAGGTGCGTGGGGGCAATGGGGTCAATGGCGGTAGTGCACATGGTGGGGCAGCCACCTTTGCAAATTCGGCGGTCACTATTGAACGAGCCGAGATTTTGACAAACCTTGCGCAAAGTGGCAATGCCAATAATGTCATTAACAAAAGTGGTTCGTCGGGCGGCGGTGGGTTATATGCCACTGCTACGTTTACCAATGCCAAGCGCACGCTTAATATGAACAACAGCATTATTGCTGCCAATGAAGTATTGACCGGAACCGGCAAAACCTTAGGCGGTGGTGGCGGCGGTATTTGGGTGAGCAATGTGGCGACGACCATTAACCACAGCACCATTGCCGATAATAAGCTGAATGTGTCTCAGATGTTTGGCGCGGGGTTGCTGGCTAATTCAGATAGTGGGTTGCCGTCGCAAACCCAAGTCGAACTGCGTTATAGTATTGTGGCGGGGCATTCTCTAAGCAATACAAGCAGCGCTGGCATTTATATTACGCCTAGCACATTAATGTTGTTGAATCGAAACTTGTTTGCTGGCAATATTAAAGATGTTGATGGCGGTACACCGACTGTAAAGGCTTTGAATGTGCTGACGACGACAGCGGGTTTTGTTTCAGCTGGCGCGCCCAATTATAACTATCGCATTACCACTGCATCACCTGCCAAAGACCAAGCCGCCGGTAGCCCGGCCCAAATTGATATTGACAAGGTGGGGCGGGTCAACCCAGATATTGGGGCTTCTGAGGCGGTATTTGCGCCGCCTAGTGGTGGTAATGAGCTAAATGTGCAAATTACCCCAGCGTCAAGCAAGCTATCACTCATGTGGAATGTGATCGAAGGGGCGACAAAATACCACGTGATTATCAATTGCCCCTTTGCGGCTAACCCGCCCGAACAAGGGTTGTGTGGTATGCCGATCAGCACCACCAAAACCAGTTTGGTGCTTACTGGCCTCAGCAATTATGCCATCTATAATCTTGAGGTGCTGGCGCTTAATGATGCCAATCAGGTACTGAATGCCTCGCCGACCTTGCGTTCTTTCCCGACCGACCTCACCTACTTTTTGCCACTCATTTGGAAATAATTACGAATTACAAATGACCAATTACGAATTGGTTGCAAATAACTTTGCGCTTCGTAATTAATAATTTGTAATTTCTAATTCGTAATTCGTAATTTTTATGCTTCTCATCATCACCCATGAAAATATCGGCGAGCGTATGGCTGGGCCGAGCATACGCAGTTGGGAGATTGCGCAGGCGTTAGGACGGCAGGGGGCGCAGGTGCGTATTATTTCGCCTTTTGCCAGCCAACGCAGTGCCCCAAATGTTGACATTGTGCAGTTTGACTGGACACAGCCTGATAGCATTGTGCGTCACATTGATGCAGCTAGTGCGGTGATGGGCATCGGCACAGTGTTGGCGCGGGTGATTGCCTTGCTCGGTACACCTATTGACAAACCCACTATTGTCGATACCTATTATGTACCAGAGATCGAGCAGATTTTGCTTAACATTACCACCCACAAACGCGAATTTGACCCGACCCCGATTTTTGTGAATGAGATGAGCACGTATTTGCGTCAAGCCGATTTTTTGCTGGTGGCAACCGAGCATCAATATGATTTTTGGCTGGGTGGGCTGCTGGCGAATGGGCGGCTCAATTCGGCCACTCTCAATCAGTTCAATGTTGATAATTTGCTCGGCATGGTTCCGCTCGGTATCCCGGATGAGGAGATCCAAGAATTAAGAACCAAGAATCAAGAGACAAACAACGAAGGTGAAAATCCAACTCGCAACTCGCAGCACTCAACGCTCAACTCACTACAACCCAACGATAAAATTATTTATTGGGGTGGGGGGATTTGGGATTGGACTGACCCGATGACGCTACTTGATGCGATGCGCATAGTGTGGCAGCAGCGCAGCGATGCTAAGTTAGCGTTTGGGGCTTTGCATCATTATGACCAAAATATTGTGCCGCACATGTCGATGGCGGGCAAGCTGATTGCGCAAGTGAAGGCCGAGGATTGGCTGGGCAAGCAAGTATTCTTTGGCGATTGGCTGCCCTATGATCAGCGTAGCGCATTTTTGATGCGGGCCGATGTGGGGGTGGGGCTGACCTTGCGCACCATCGAAAATCGCTATGCGGTGCGGGCGCGAATTTTAGATTATGTGTGGACGGGTTTGCCGTGTGTATTGAGTGCAGGTGATGAATATGCCGAGTGGGCGGCTCAAATTGGGCTGGCAAAATTGGTGCAGCCTGGCGATGTCAATGCTTTGGCCGATGCCATTTTGGCGCAATTAAATGACCCAACCTCCCGCGCCGAACGCATTGCCAAATTGAAGCCGGTCATTGCCCCGCGTCGCTGGCAGGCGGTGGTGCAGCCGCTGCTCAATTTCATTCGCGCCCCCCATTTGGCCGCCGATGCCGCCGAGGCACGTGCCGGTATTGGCGGCTTGGTGTCGTTGCGCAGCGAGATCGACAATTTGCGCCGTGAGCGTGACAACCTCGGTATGAAGGCGTTTGAGTGGGAGAGCAATTATCACAAACTCAACCTTGATTTAAGTACCAAGATGGTGAAATCGCAAGCCGAATTTGATGGCTTTAAACAGCGCCCGTTTATCAAATTGGGTGATCGAGTGGGAAATGTGGTTTGGGGTTTGAAGAATAAAATATTGCGGGGAAAATAAAAACACTTTATTGCTAAGATTAATATCTTTGCCAATTTGTGATTGCTTGCCTGTAAATTCGTTTCAAAATGGACGCGGTTTATGAGCCTATACATCATCACGATATAATCAAAAGCACCTATCATGCCGTCGATTTACATTAATCCCCGGGTGGATTTTGCATTTAAACGATGACGAACCTTCTCATCGGCGGCCCGTGCCGCATCATTGTTCCTGTCTTTAACGCACTAGAAGATGTTGTTGAGTGTGTCGAAAGTTTGTGCGCCCACACACCGCCCGAAGCGCAAATTTTGCTGATCGACGATGCCAGCACGGATGTGGCGGTACAGCCTACGCTCGAGGCGTTGGCTGCAAAGTATGGCTTGCGCTATGTGCGTAAGCCGTTGAATACCGGTTTTGTTGGCTCGTGCAATCTTGGCTTTGAATTGGCAAAACCGCACGACGTGGTGATTGTCAATAGCGATGTTATTGTGCCAGCTGATTGGTTGCCCCGTTTGCAAGCCGCTGCCTATCATCGTAGCAATATCGCCACCGCCACGCCATTTACCAATCATGGCTCGATCGTCTCGCTGCCGCATATCGACTGGCCCAGCCACAATTTGCCCTTGGGTATGAGCTTGGCTGAGGTTGATGACCGCGTGCGGCGACATTCGCTGCGGCTTTACCCGATCATTCCAACGGCGATTGGGCATCTCACTTATATCAAACGCAGCGCCATTGACACCGTCGTGGTGGGGTTTGATGAGGCTTTTGCGCCGGGTTATGGCGAAGAAGTTGATTTTTCGCAGCGCACGATCATGGCGGGTTTTTGTCATGTGGTTGCCGATGATTTGTTTGTGCATCATAAAGGCTCAAAATCATTTGGTGGACCGAATGCGCCCCAAAAAGAACAGCGTCGCCGCGAGATTCAAGATGCGCACGAACGTATCATCAACCAACGCCACCCTTGGTATGAGGCTACGCGTGGGCTAAATGCGAGCGAGATCAGCAGTAAGTTTCCGGCCTCGCCTTTTGCCCGCGTTGCTGAGCGTGCTCGCGCATCGCTGTTGGGTTATGATATTGCGATCGATGCCACGTGTGTCAGCCAATATACAACCGGTACCCAAGTCGTGACGCTCGAACTCATTAATGCGCTCATCGATTGCCTTGCGTCTAATCAGCAGGCAATCGCACCGGTTATTGCCAAACTGAGCATTATTGTGGCCGATGGCCCCATGCCCGACATATTAAAAACTATTGCGGCGCGAGCGGGTGATATGGTGACCGTGGTGCGTATTCACGATTTGCGACAGCGTTTTAAAGACGATAATGCACCCCGTTTCGATCTCATTCATCGCCCATTTCAGCTTACCAGTTCGCGTGATTTGCTCTTTTTGCTGACAGCGGCACGGCGTTTCATCGTATCTCAGCTCGATTGTATTGCCTATGCTAACCCCAGCTATGCGCTCAATGCCGAGTCGTGGCTGGCATATCGCCAATTAACCGAGCGCGTATTTGCCATGGCCGATGGCATTAGCTACATTAGCGCCGATGCCCAGCACGATGCCAGGCATCGTGGTTTGCTGATACCGGCCGAGCGCGAATGTGTGGCTTATGTTGGGGTTGATCATCAATTACATCGGCCCAAAATTGGGGCCGAAACTAGCCCCGAAGCCAGCACCACCGCCGCGATGACGACATTGCTTGCCAAAATCGGCGCTGCCTCATTTATCTTGGTGCTTGGTACCAATTTTCGCCACAAGAACCGTGTGTATGCCATTCGCATGTTGCAGGCGCTTATAGCAAAACATGCTTGGTCCGGCAATGTGGTTTTTGCTGGGCCAAATGTGACTGCGGGTGGCTCGGTGCAAGAAGAAGCCGAGGCTGTAACCAGCGATTTTGCCCAAAGGGTGATTTATTTGGGTGCCATTGACGAGACACAAAAAAATTTGCTGATGCAAAAATCGGCATTGGTGTTATATCCCTCCAATTACGAGGGTTTTGGCATGGTTCCATTTGAGGCCGCCCAAGTGGGTGTGCCATGTTTGGCTTTGCGTAATACCTCGGTGGCCGAGGTGCTAGGGGATGAGGTGCGTTATCTTGAAAGCAACGACCCCCAAGCAGGTGTTGAGCTGGTGTGGCAAATGTTGGCTGAGCCTGACGCGGCAACGACTCAAGTTGCGGCAATTAACGCCCGTGCAGCACGGTTTAATTGGGGCATGGTGGCGCAAGACACACTGGCGTTTTATGATCGGGTGTTGTGTTTGCCGGCGCGGCGAGCCGAGCTGCATTCGTCACGTGGCGGGGTTTTATCGGCTGAATTGGCTGGTGAGGAGACCACCGTTTCAGTTGCTGCCAATGGTTGGCTACAGCGTGGCATCAAGGCTGTGACTACTTTGCGGCGTGAGGGGCGGGCTGGGCTGCGGCGTGAAATTGATCAATATTTGCGCTGGAAACGCGGTCAGTTTTAAAACAAGATGCAGGATGAAGGGCGAAAGATTGTCCACATCTATTGCACCATCATTGATAATTATGGTGATGTTGGGGTGTGTTGGCGTTTGGCGCGGCAATTGGCTCATGAATATGCTTGCGTGGTAACGTTGTGGGTAGACGATTGGTCCGCCGCCCGCCAACTGATTGCCGAATTACCCATCGTGCCTGCCAAAACGGTGGTGATGGGCGTGACGATTGATGCATGGGCGCATGTAACTGTACAAGTTGATTGTATTGGCGATGTGTTAATTGAGGGTTTTGCCTGCACTTTGCCAACTGCTACGTTGGCGCAGTTGGCGGCACGGACTCGTAAACCCATTTGGCTTAACCTTGATTATTTTAGTGCCGAGGCGTGGGTTCCGTCATTTCATGCCCAATCGGGCTATGATGCGGTGGTAGCAACACGACGTTGGTTCTTTTTCCCGGGGGTGCATGAACACAGTGGCGGCATTCTGCACGAGGCGGGTTTGTTGGTGCAGCGCAATCAATGGCTGGCGCAGTCGCCTGCCATTACGACCACATTTTTGGCGCGATGGGGTCTTGGGTTAGCTCAAACAGGGTTAACAGTGTTGTGTTTTGCCTATCAACACGCTCCTTATGTTGAATGGTTTGACGCGCTGACTGATCTTGTCCATTCACCCCAGCCGCTAACTTTGTGGTTATGTGGGCAGTATAGCCAAGCCGCGTTTATGCTGGTTGATAAACAGGCTTACCCCAAGGTTACTTTTTGCTCGCTGCCCTTTGTGCCACAGGCCGATTTTGACCGCTTGTTGTGGTGCGCCGATGTGTTGTGGGTGCGTGGCGAGGATTCATTGGCGCGGGCCTTGTGGTCGGGTAAGCCGTTTATTTGGCACATTTATGCGCAGGCTGATGCCGCGCACCATGCCAAATTGTTGGCGTGGTTGGCGCATTACACACAGCCTTTTCCAAAAAGCTTGCGGGCGGCTTATATTGATGTGCATTTGGCGTGGAATGGCTTGCCTAATGCGCCAGCTTTTGGCATGGCATGGCGCTGTTTGATGCAACAATGGCAAGCGTGGCGAGATCATAGCCATAGACGCAGCGATGAATATGCAAAAATGTTGGATTTAGCCCAACGGTTGATGGAATTCACACGATTTAGGGAAATAAGTCAAAATAATTGACAAGACTCAAACGTATAATGGCGGTATATGAAAACTGCACAAGAACTTCGTGGCGGCAACGTATTTAGGGATGCCGATGGACAATTGATGGTAGTGATTAAGGGCGAATTCAGCAAGTCTGGTCGCAACTCATCAGTTGTTAAGTTGAAATATAAGACGCTGACAACAAATCGTGTCAAAGAAGAAGTCTTTAAAGCTGATGTTAAATTTGATGATGTCGAGCTTGATTATCGTGAATGCACATACAGTTATAAATCGAACGATATGTATGTGTTTATGGATGAAGAATATAACCAATATGAAATTAGTGCCGATATGATGGGTGATGCATTAAATTATTTGGCCGAAGAAATGCCTTGCCAATTGGTGCTTTATGAGGGAATGGCGCTTTCGGTTGAATTACCTAAGACTGTCGTTTGCGAAATTGAATACACGGAACCCTCGGTGCGTGGTGATACAGTGGGTAAAATTACCAAATTGGCGCGTCTAAAAGGTACTGGTTACGAAATGCAAGTTTCGTCTATTTGCGAAACCGGTGATAAGATCGAAATTGACACCCGCACCAACGAATTTAAGAAGCGCTTGTAATCCGATGTGCATATACGCATGTAAGCATATAGGTTTGTATAGATATACATCTGAAAATAATGAGAAAACCGATTTCGCTAGAAATCGGTTTTTTTATTTTAACCTTGATTTAAGATAAAAAGTTGACTTTACTATCCCTCCCTCAAGCGTAGTTTGAGGGAGAGATAGTAAAATCGGCAAAATCTTTTATCAACTTACAATTTGACACATAAAAATATAACATATAAATTATGCCAATTATTACTGCTGAAAATCTAAAATATCGCACCCAACGCATCCTCGAAGGGGTTGATACACCTGCCGAGCTAGCTGACATCGTGAGCAATGGCTTGGTCGAGGCCAACCTTACTGGGCATGATTCACATGGGGTGATTCGATTATCGCAATATGTCAATATGGTGGGGCAGGGGCGGGTTCAGCCCGCCGCCCGTGCCATTGTTAAGCAAACATGGCAGGCCACGGCTGTCATTGATGGTGCTTATGGTTGGGGTCAGCCCGCTGCCCACTTAGCAGCACAGACCGCCATTGACCTTGCACGCACTTTTGGTATAGGGGCTGTTACTATTCAGCGTTGCAACCATATTGGGCGTTTGGGCGAATATGCTGATCTGATTGCACAGGCAGGTTTGCTTGGCACAGTGTTGTGTAACTCATCGCCGCTGGTTGCGCCGCATGGGGGCCATACCCGTTTGCTCGGTACCAATCCCGTCGCTTATGGCATCCCGCGTGGGGCAGGCCAAGCGCCTGTTTTGATTGATTTTGCGACATCGGGTGTGGCCGAGGGCAAGCTAAAAGTAGCGCGAGCCAAGAAAAAAAAGTTGGCCGCAGGGTTGATTGTCGATGTGGTTGGTGCGGCGAGTCTTGAACCCGATGATTTTTATGCCGGTGGCGCATTATTGCCGATGGGCGCGCCGCTGAGTGGGCATAAAGGCTATTGCCTGAGTGTGATGTGTGAATTGATGGGTGGTGCATTGTCGGGTAATGGGCCAGCTGCCTCGCCCACGTATCGTTGGGGCAATGGGGTTACGGTGATGGCGATGCAAATTTCGCCATTCATGCCGCTTGAGTCATTTCTAAATATGACCGACGCTTATTGCCAGCAATTGCAGGCCGCGCCACCTGCTAGCGGTTACGATGCGGTGATGTTGCCGGGCGACCCTGAGCGCCGGGCTCGCCAAGAGCGTCTAGCGCATGGGATCGAATTGCCACAAGCAACATGGGATGACATTGATGCAACGGCTAAGCGATTGAGGATTGAATAGAGTGGTCATACCGGTATGACCAGTTTATGCTATCATTGTATCTTCTTAATAATTAGGGGTAAACCCAAAAGACGTAATGTCGAAATCACTACTGGCCTTTGATGGCATGGCAAAGCCTATACTATAAAAAGCCAGTAGTAATTTTATCAAAGCAGAGCGCATATTTAGACAAAATGAATGCCAAAATCACTATCCCAAGGTTGTTATGAGGTGGCAAAGCCACCCCATAACAACCTTGGGATAGTGATTTTGGCAAAAAATTGTTTTAAGAAACAGTGTCTAAGAGGATCCTAATATAATTAAATGGAATAATTCCGTTATACGGAACAGCTGATAGACAGATGAAAATAAACCTTTGTTAATTTTGTCTTAAAAAAAATCTCCGATAAGAGTAAACACATGAAACTGGCTGACCGAATTCAACATCTTGGTACCGAAACCGTCTTTGCGGTATCGGCTGCTGCAACTGCGCGTGCCCAACAGGGTTACAAAGTCTATCCTTTTCACATTGGCGATATCGATTTACCAACCCCGCCGACCATTGTAGCGGCGCAAGCTAAGGCGATTGCCGAGGGTAAAAAGGGTTATTGTCCGCCTGAAGGCATTCGCCCATTACGCGAAGCCTTGGCCGATGATGTGGGCAAAGAGCGTAATTTACAATATCGCGCTGAAAATGTCGCCATTCAACCGGGCGGCAAACCGGTGATCGGCAAATTTTTGCAAACGCTCATGAATCCTGGTGATGAGGTGCTATGCCCAAGCCCCGGGTTTCCGATTTATGAATCGCAAATTGAATATTTTGGTGGGGTGTGCAAACATTATCGCTTTGTGCCAACAGGCAGTGGCTTTGCGGTTGATTTTGATTACCTGAAATCACTGATTACCCCCAAGACCCGTTTCCTTATTTTTAACAATTGTCAAAACCCAACTGCCGCTGAATCTGACCAAGCCGAGGTCGATGCGTTAGCCGATTTGGCAATTAAACATAATTTATGGGTGTTGAGTGACGAGGCTTACACCGAATTACGCTATGACGGCAAAAAGACCTGTTATTTGTCGGCGGTGCCGGGTATGCAAGAACGGACAGTCATTCTATATACATTCTCGAAAAAGTTTGCCATGACAGGTTGGCGTTTGGGTGGGGCAATTGGGCCAGAGCCGTTGATCAAGGTGATGTCGCAGCTAAACTTAAATGACGAATCATGTACCACTCAATTTGTGCAATGGGCCGGCGTTGAGGGTTTGCGTAACTCTGATACCCTGATTTATGTTAAGCAAATGATGGGTACATTGCAGCAGCGCCGCGATGTTGGTTATGATTTGCTGAATAGCATTTCAGGTATTAAATGTCACAAACCCGAAAATGCGTTCTACTTGTTCCCAGATGTTACTGATGCGATGACGTGCAAGGGCTTTACTGATGTTAACGCCTTTGCCACAGCCGCGCTTGAAAACGCCAGCGTGTCGTTTGCCACCCGCAAACATTTTTGCCGACCCTTGCCCGGCGAAACACGCCAATATGTGCGTTTGTCTTATTCGGGCATCAGTGCCGAAAATATTCGTGAAGGGTTGGGGCAATTGAAAGCCTGGATCGAGAGCTAAAGCTTTGGCCGGAGCGCCTCATTTTGATGGCGCTCTGTTTGATGCCCATAGACAACATGCCTGTGTGTATGACTATAAGTGCATACCGCATACATAGACCCGACTAAATCACCATCTTTAATTTGGGTGAAATGAATGCCCGGCGCTTGTGGCGTAAATTTGGGCGCAAGGCGATACGAATGGTGATCGTGTGCAGGTCAGCATAGTGTTTTTCGCTTGTCACAAGTGGGGCTTTTTCTCGATGACAGATGACTTGGGCACTGGGGAATGATTGTAGGAGCGTAAACAGCGACATGGCATCGATCAATGTCTAGCCATCGTCTTCGTGCATTAGCTATATATTGACTGGCATAAATGTATACTGAAGTTGCATTCTCCAAATATGCGGCGTGACCGATTGAAAAGCATTCACCGAATTGAGCCTAAGTTGCTGGCAAATAATTTTACTAAGCACACATTTTATGCACTGTGTGACTGCATCTTGACAACTAATTCAGGTTATAGGGTTCACTCGAAGATACATTCTCAAGCCAAGCTTGCACCTGTGTTAGTGCGGTGAAATCGAGCAAGCCCATCTGTTTGTAAGATCTCCGATATTTTCGCTAATTTCACCCTGCTGGGTAATAACCCAAGATAAAGACTTCTTCCAAAGGCTTAATGCCGAGAAAATAGGTTTTGATTTATGCTGTCTATTGAGAAGCTACGAAGTTTGCAATACTTAAAAATTTATTAATTCTTTGAAATCGATTGAAATTTGATATATAATCAGAGTATATTTTGAGAGAGCAACCTAAGGATAAAATCATTTAATGGTCGGGTGTCATTACGCCGCATTGTAATTACTCTCGCAGTCTAACCTACCTACCGCTTTATTTACTGGCACTAATCTTATTTCAACGGGGGTGCTTAAGGCTGTTTAAGCTAAGCAATTATATATCTTCGATGATATTTTGATTGCAGGTCACTATGATTTTCCGTGGATGACTCTGACTCAGCCAGCGTTGACTGTATCTGCCCAACCTATTTATGAAATGGGTCTTCAAGCAATTGAATTACTGATTTTACGAATTCAAGGTGTTGATCATCCTATCTGCGAGGTGTGATTACAACCTACTCTGGTTCTGGTGGTCCGTCCATCGTGTAGTCTCGTTTTCGTACATCGAAATGGTCTTGACAAAACAATTTAATTTAAAAGGAGGGGAGTTATTTATTCGTGTGTAAATGGATAAAAATTTATTTATTTTTATATCTGACCCGTAAACCCAATTAGTCTATTAATCAATAAAATCAATAAGAGGACGAAAAGAAACATGAAGACATCAAATTTGTCTGCCCGCCTTGGCTTAATAACAGCTATGGCGGTCACACTGGCAGCTTGTGCTGCCCCGACCCCACAAGTGGTCGAAAAGATCGTTGAAAAGCCCGTTGAAAAAATTGTGGAGAAGGTTGTTGAGAAGCCTGTTGAGAAAATAGTGGTTGCAACCGCAGTGCCTGCTGCCAAACCATTTGCTGGACGTACTATTAATGTGCTTACATTTTCTGGCCCACAAATTAAAGAACCCCTTACGCGTCGGGGTAAAGAATTTGAAGCACTCACTGGTGCGAAGGTGAATGTTGTTGATGTGCCATTTGGTGATTTATATACCAAATTGTTGAATGACTTTGCCAGCGGAACCAATAGCTATGATGTTGGTGTATTTGCCCCCCAATGGATGGGTGATTACGTTGCAGGTGGCTTCCTCGATGCGCTTGATGATCGTATTAAGAATGATAAAGTGATTGAATGGGAAGATATCGGTCCCTTCTTCCGAGATTTTTCGGCAACTTATAACGGCAAAATTTACACTATTCCTATGGACGGCGATTTCCAAATGGTGTATTACCGCACCGATATTGCCGATCAACTTGGGCTGAAGGCCCCAGCCACATGGGATGAATATATTGCTTTTGCCAAGGCCGTATCGGCTAAAGGCTTGAAGGCTGAAAATGGCAAACCTGTTTATGGCTCATGCATGGCTAAGAAGAAAGGTGCCCAAAGTTATTGGATGATTACATCGATTGCATCGGCATTTTTACAATCACAGGGTACTGGTTCAGGCGGGTTCTTTAACCCTGATGATATGAAGCCATTGTATGGTAACAATGATGGCTTTAAGAAAGCCCTTGAAATTTATAAGGAAACTGGTAAATATGCGCCTGCTGACGAAATTAACCTTGACGTAGGTGATACGCGTGGTTTATGGACAGCCGGTCAATGTGCTTTGACGATTGACTGGGGTGACATTGGCACTTTGGCGATTGAAAAGGGCAGCAAAGTAAATGGCAAGACGGGTGCAGTAATTTTGCCCGGTAGCAAGACCGTGTTGGATCGCAAAACTGGCAAATTGGTTGAATGTAGTAAAGACACCTGCCCTTACGCCACAAATGGTATTAACCATGCTCCATTTGCTGCTTTTGGTGGCTGGTCGGGCGCGCTGAATGCCAAGGCAAAGCCAGAAGTGAAGGACGCTGCTTATGCCTACATGAGCTTTGTTAATCAAAAAGCACAAAGCAATGCCGATGTGACTGTTGGGGCTACTGGGATGAACCCATATCGTCAGTCACAATTTTTAAATCGTGAAGCATGGGTGAAGGCTGGTATGAGCGCTGATGCTGCGAGCAATTATCTTGGAGCCATTGAAGATAGCTTGAATTCGCCAAATATGGTGCTCGATTTGCGCATCCCCAAGAATAACGACTATCAAGGCGTGATTTTGGATGGCGAGATTGCCAAGTTCCTGGCTGGCGAGCAAGACCTAAATGCCACTGCCGCTGCGATTGAAAGCAAGTGGGATGCCAAGAATAAAGAATTGGGTCTCGACAAACAACTTGCTGCTTATCGTGCAACCTTAGGGGTAAAGAAGTAAAGTAAACAATGTTAAGCGCTGAGTGCTGACTAACAGCAGCACTCAGCACTCATTACTTAATATGAGCCGTCCTACCTTTCTTGATCGCATTGACCGAGCTGCACCTGCTGTATTTTTGTTGCCTGCGGTGCTTATTGTGTTATTGATGTCAATTTTTCCGCTGGTTTTATCGATTTACTTATCGATGTCGCGTTTGCGTTTTGAAGCAGGGAAGACGGTACTGGATTTTGTTGGTTTTGACAATTACGCTAAATTTTTATTTGGTAACGAACAAAGTGTGCTAATTGGTACATTGTCGACCCCAACTTGGGTTGGGTGGTTGTTTTTGGCGGCTGCTATGGCTTGGGCGGTCTATTCGCTCATTCGCAGTGCGCGGGTGGAGGGCATTGGTGGTTTGTTAAGTAACCTGCTTAATACATTGTTGTTGTTTGGCTTGATTTATTTGGCGATCTCAACTATATTTTCTCAATCGGGCCGACCGGGTGCATTGGTAGTAACGATGATTTATGTCATTGTGGGTGTAACTATGCAATATTTAATTGGTTTGGGGCTTGCAATGCTATGTACACAACAACTGAAAGGTCGCCGATTTTTCAGGATTGTATTTTTATTGCCCATGATGATTACGCCGGTTGGGGTAGGGTATTTATTTCGTATGTTGGCTGATACCAATAAAGGCCCACTGGTCCCATTTTGGGATGTGATCGGCGCAAGTGGCTTCACTTGGGCCAATTTGCCTTGGGGCGCTCGTACTGCCGTCATGATAGGTGATATTTGGCAATGGACCCCCTTTATGTTTATTGTGTTGGTTGCAGCACTTGAGGCCCAAGGCGTTGAGCCGATTGAGGCTGCGATGGTGGATGGCGCTAATAGCTGGCAAATATTTTGGAATATCACCGTACCAGCGATTACCCCTGCTAGTATCACTCTTATTTTGATCCGCTTGATCGAAGCCTTTAAGATAATCGACTTGCCTAATATTTTGACAAATGGTGGCCCAGGCACAGCCACTGAAACGATGACACTCTATGCCTATCGTATTTGGCGTGCTACCGACATCGGTGGTTCGGCGGCGTTGGCTTATTTACTGCTTATTCTTGTCACTATCGTAGCTACTGCTTACGCCACTTTTGCCCGTAAAAATCTCTCGAATTAATGGTTAACCATTAACGACTAATTACTAATCAATGAACACCCTGTTTAAGAAAAAATCCTCTTTTGGTGTGTCACCCATTGGCGCGGTGTTGTCTTATCTTATTTTAGGTTTTTGGGCATTTCTGATCTTGTTTCCCTTATACTGGATCGCAATTACCTCATTTAAAGAGCCTGACGCGGTGAATAATGGTCCTTTTTATATACCTTTTGTTGATTTTGAACCCTCACTACATGCATGGAAATATATCTTTGGCACAGAAGGGACCGGGACAATTACCAAATTTACCAATACGGTTGGTGTATCACTTATTAGCACTTTTGTGGCGGTGTCATTGGGTACTCTTGCTGCCTATGCCTTATCACGTTATACCTATAACCCCAAAGTTGGGACTGTGTGGACATTTGTTGGGTGTATGGGGTTGGCGATTGCATTAGGGGCGATGGGAATCGGTTGGATGCTTGCGATTGCCGTTGCTTTGGTGTTATTTATCATTTCACTTTTAACATTATCGCGGCGCGTATTCAAAAAATCGCTTGATAATGGTAATATTGCGTTTTGGTTGATTTCTCAGCGAATTATGCCGCCTATTGCATCAGTTATCCCCATTTACTTTTTCTTTCAAGCGGCGCAAAATGCATTTAAAGATGCAGGCCTTGAAATTAAACTCATTGATACATGGTTTGCCCTTATTCTTAGTTACGTTGCTGCCAATTTACCCATTGTGGTATGGCTGATGCGTGACTATTTTGATGGTATTCCCAAAGAACTTGAAGAAAGTGCCGCCATCGATGGGGCAAATCGTTATGTAACTTTTTTTCAGGTGGTGCTGCCTTTGGTTGTGCCGGGTCTTGTTGCTACCTTTTTATTTGTGTTGGTATTTGCATGGAATGAGTATTTGCTGGCGTTATTCCTCACGAATGCCAATTCACAAACTATGCCTTTATTTGTTTCTGCCCAAAACGCTACGCGTGGCCCACAATGGTGGTATTTGTCGGTGTTAGTGCTCATTATGATTGTGCCTGTCATCGGCATAGCAATTGTGCTCGAGCGTTACATCGCGCGTGGTTTATTGGTGGGTGCAGTAAAAGGATAACCTAAATCTTTGCCTCATGCTAAAACGCATCAGCCTACACTTGCAAGACCTGCATTTATTTGCCCGATTTTCAACCAAATGGCTGATAATAAGTGGCAGCATCGGTGTTCTGGCTGGCCTCTCCTCGGCTATTTTTCTGGTTAGTCTCGATTGGGCGACCCAAACCCGTATCGCCAATCCCAATTTGCTATTTGGCTTGCCCTTGGCTGGTCTGGGGGTGGGATGGATCTATCAGCGTTTTGGCGGTATTGCGGCGCAAGGTAACAACCTTGTGATCGAAGAAGTGCACAGCAACCAAGTGCGAATTCCGCGCCGTATGGCCCTGCTGATTTTATTTGGAACTGTTGCCACCCATTTGTTTGGGGGTTCTGCTGGCCGTGAAGGTACGGCCCTGCAGATGGGTGCGAGTTTGGCTGATAGCTTGCGCCAATTATTACAGCAGCACCTTCCCATTATGCTGCAACCCACTGCTCACGAGCGGCGTTTGATGCTGATGGCGGGTATTAGTGGTGGGTTTGGGGCGGTTTTTGGCACGCCAGTGGCTGGTGTGGTATTTGGTATGGAAGTGCAAACTATCGGGCGGATTCGTTATGAGGGGTTGTTGCCGTGTTTGATTGCGGCTTATATCGGCGATTTGGTCGTGCGGGTGTTGGGCGTGGCGCATACACATTACCCCCAATTAGCCCATGCCGAAATTGCGCCCTTGTTGCTGGTTAAAGTAGCGGGGGCAGGAGTGTTATGCGGCCTTGTCAGTCATTTATTTATCGAGCTAAATCATGTCATTAAACACATGATGACACGCATTCACAACCCTGCTTTGCGCCCTGTCGTGGGTGGGGTGCTTATCATTGCACTTACGTTGGCTTTGGGTGGGGGGGGCATCTCAGCCAATGATTATCTTGGCCTTGGTGTGCCGCTGGCTGTGCGCAGCACGCAAGGTCAAGATGTATTTATTTTGGCGTTTTTGCTCAAATTAATTTATACTGCGCTCACGCTTGGCACGGGCTTTTTGGGGGGCGAGGTGACACCGTTGTTTGTGATCGGGGCCACATTGGGCAGCACATTGGGGTGGGTGTTGAATGTAGACCCCGCGTTTATGGCAATGCTCGGTTTTGTGGCGGTTTTTGCAGGCGCAAGCAATGCTCCCATTGCCTGCACCTTGATGGGTATTGAGTTATTTGGCGGTGGCGCAATTGTTTATGTGTTGTTAACTTGCGTTATGGCTTATTTGGTTTCTGGTCATCGTAGCATTTATATTACGCAACGTATTGGGGTGACAAAATCACCAGGTATTGATGCCCACGAGAATGAGCGATTGCGAGATTTTTCGGTGCGGCGTAAATCGATGTGATCCTCCTCCTGGCGGGAGGGGTACTGCTTTAACCCACCAACCGATATCCACGCCCACGCACAGTGGTGAGATATTTAGGGTCGGTGGCGTTTGGCTCTAATTTGGCGCGTAAGCGGCTGACCAATTTTTCGATCCGCACATCGTCTACATCTTCTAAATATCCTTCACCCCAGACATTGGTGACGATGGTGTATTTATCGACAATTTTATTTAAGCGACCGTAAAGTAACAATAATAATTTGTATTCGAGATCGGTCAACGGTTCAATTTTGCGCTCATTGACATATACTTCACCCGAATCAACATCGACCCGTACGGTGCGGCGGGTTCCCATACGCAAAATGGCTTGTCGATTGAGATAACTGCGCCATACTTCACCCGTTACAGCTCGTCGGTCTTCGCCCTCATTAGGGCGGGCCAATATGCGTTTAATACGCAATTGTTCCAAGGTCAAGGCATCTTCGGGGTCGCCGGTGGCGTGGGCCAACAAAGCGGCTTGCTCGGTTGGGCTCAATTGTATCCATAGTTTGTCACATTCGGCCCGCACATTGGGGTCATGTTCAATCAGTTGTTCGGTTTGGCGCAAGGCATCCATTCGCGCATTGAGTGGCGTGCCAATGCCGGTGCGCATCAGGGTGCCAATCACACTGCGCATCAGACCCGGGTGGCCCCCAGCTTGGGCCACAATAAAATCAAGTGCTTCATCGCCCAAGGCTTCGCCACGCGCTTGGGCCAATTGTTGACCTAGTGCCCGTGAATCTTCGCGGTTTAGAAACCCTAGCCATTGGACCCGAGGGCCGACCAACTCGATAAATTCACCATGTTCGTGGTCGTTACAGATATCGCCCAAACGGCGATCAGTGGCAGTAATGTAAATTAAGGCTTCGCGGTAGCGATCTTTGGTGGCGCGTAAATTTAAAAATGCACGGCCTTCAAGCGTTTCAAAGGGGTCGTCAAATTCGTCAAATAAAATCACCACAGTGCACCCGCTGCGTTCGCACAACAACCCAATGGCGCGGGTAAATGCCAATGGGCTGCGAATGGGGGATTGTGGCTCGATGACTTGTTGATAACAGGTATCGAGTTGGGTTGTTAAATCTAAGCTGGCTTGGTTGTACTGCATTTCTTCGATGGCACTGCGCAAAATTAGTTCGTGTAGGCCTTGTTCACTGCGTTCGGCCATCAAATTGCAATCGACATGAACAAATAGCCATGCTCGGCTTGGGTCTTGCAAAAAACGTTCACGCACGATTGGCGAGGTCGCATCGCGCAAAAAGCGCGATTTGCCCATATTACTCAACCCAACAATAGACACACATTCGCCATCTCGAATGGCGGTAAACAAAGTAAATAAATCTGCCGAACGCAACATGCGTTACATTTTACTTGTTAAAATAGCCATGAGCGGTAAGCCATGGGCTATGAGCTATGAACTGCGACTTGTGACTCGTGACTTATAGCTCATGGCTCATAGCTTCTTTATTATGTTAAAAATACTTGGTGAAATAGCCCCATATGTGGCTTTATTGGTATCGTGGGTGGCGATGACGGGCAGTTTGTATATGAGCGAAATGCTGCGCTGGCCGCCGTGCCCTTTGTGCTGGGCACAGCGGGCGTTTATGTATCCATTGTCAATCATTTTGCCGATAGCGGTTTATACACGTTGGCAAAAATTGCCTAAATTGGTATTGCCTATGTGTTTAATAGGTGGCAGTATTGCGTTTTATCATTACATGGAGGTCATGCATATTTTTCCACCTGCACCGTGTAATGTATTTAGCGCAGTGCCATGTGAGGTCGATTTGCTGATGATTAGCACCCGCAGTACTTGGTTGGCGGTGCCGTTGTTGTCGCTCATCGCATTTGTGTTGATTGGGGTGGGGATGGTTTTGCTACATAAGTCGCAAGTTTGGGCGATGGAGGAGGAGTAGGGTCGGGGGATACGTTCTTTGCTTTTTAAATACCAATTCATTACGCAATACCTTCGCTAATTTGCGATTGCCTGCCTGTAAATTTCATGGTCTGAAACAAACAAATGCGTTAAAACGCATTAAGAGTGCGGTGAACGTGCTTTAGCGCGTTTGAAATTTTTAGACTGTGAATTTATTCATGGGCGAAATGACGAAGGTATTGTTATTCAAGTGAATATTTTGAGTTGTTCTGATAACTTTAGTTTTGTTATAGTGAAATTGGTAAAACATTTCATCAACTCGGAAAATGTTCTATAAGGGTTATAAAATTAATAAAAATAAATGGCTAAATCAAGCTTTTTAGGGTGCTTGTCACTACAATTTATACTAAATTGCATATGCCCCCAAAAATAAATCGTAGATTATTTTTGTGCAACGCCTTCGGCTTGCTACCCAGTGCCGTGCTAATGGGGTGTGCTACATCATCACCAAAGACTGTGGTGACACCGGTGATTGGGGTTACTTTTGCCCCAACGCCGACCAGTTTGCCAACCGCAACTGTGCCCGCGCCAACAACGACGCCCGCGCCAACGCTGCTCCCTATAGCATCACCAATACCCACCGCAACAGCAACGCCCGCGCAGCCATTGCATCCACTCACTATTTTGGCAGGGCGACAGCGCCGCTATCTGGGTAGTGCTATAACATTTGGGCAAGCACTTGCGCCCGGCGCAAATTACACCCGTTCAATTGTGTCTTATCGCTCCGATGGTTTTAAGATTAATGGGTTGTTGACGCTTCCCAATACGCCTAAACCAGTCAATGGACATCCGATCCTAGTCTTTAATCATGGGTTTATTCCCCCAAAAGACTATCGCACCAATGAAAAATATGTCATGACACAAGACCGTTTAGCACGGGCTGGTTTCATCACCTTCAAGTCTGATTATCGTGGTCATGACCAATCTGAGGGTTCACCCAACAATTATGGGTTTCCTGATTACACCAATGATGTATTAAACGCCCTCGCATCATTAAAGACCTTGTCTGAGGCCGACCCAAGTAATGTTGTAATGTGGGGGCACTCGATGGGCGGTCATATCAGTTTACGGGCGATGGTGATCTCGAAAGAAATCAAAGCTGGTGTGATTTGGGGCGGTACGGTCGGTTCATTTACCGAGATTGCTGATTTGCATTTTAGCCGCACCCCGCGTACCACCCTCAACTCTATTTCACCCAGCGACACTCGCACATGGCGTGATGTATTTTTTGAGCAATTTGGCAAACCCAGCGAGCGCCCCGATTTTTGGGATGCAATTTCAGCCACCAACTATGTGGCTGATTTATCGGGGCCTCTGCAATTGCATCATGCACGGCCTGACACGCTTGTGCCCACTGTGTTGACCCAGAAATTAGTAGAACGGATTCGCGCGGTGAAAGGCGATGTCGAAGCTTATTATTATGACAATGATGACCATAATTTATATGGCAATTTCGATTTGGCGATGCAACGTACGCTACAGTTTTTAAAATCGGCTAGTAAGTTATAGCTGGGGTTGCCGAAATCACTATCGTCCTATCACTGGCAGGGTGGGGCAATTTTTTATACTAAACAAGGTTTAAAAGGTGGTCTTTGCCGATCTCACTATATTGCTGCGGGCTATGACCGCAGCAATATAGTGAGATCGGCATTTCCTCAATTTTCACCCTTTATTCGTATAGCTTATCTCAGCAATAACGACTTTAGCATCAACCAACGCGGGGTTACTTTGGGTTTAAACCCTAATGCCTTATATTGGGGTAATGATCGTTTTAGATGATCGAGGCTGCCAATATGCAAATCAATCATATCTGGGGTGTGTTGCAGGGTGTTTAAGGCGGCTCGTACGCAATTTAGTTCAATGGGGGTGTTCCAAATCGATGGGTCACACCAAAACCATAGGCTGACATGTTGAATGGGGTTACTGACATCGGCTGACCGGGCCAACCCGATATTGTCAAGTGTTGCCACCCGAATTGCCCCGACCTCACGATCGTGCAAGATGCAACGATAGGTGCGTCCGGGATCAGGCAAAATGTAGGGCAGTAGTATATCGGTAATTAATGCTGCGGCCCATGCATCTCCACTTTCTACTTCGCGGCGATGCCATTGTTGTAAAACAACATCTTCGGTGGGCAAGACATAGGCATCGCCAGCGCCCACCGCTAACATCGCAGAAGATTCACGGTATAGATATTGTGGTAAATAGCGCCGAAAGCCAGCATCTAAAGCTGTTTGCACGGCTGGGGTATTGTCCGATTGGATGGTCATAAACATCCAATGTACCCCACGATCACGGGCATGTCGCTCGACATGTTTTAACATGGCTTGTGCAACGCCACGTCGACGCATGTCGGGGGCCACCGCCAAAGCCCGCAAGTGTGCCACTTGACGAATACGCTCGACAAAAATGAAACCAGCGGATTCAAGGCTACTCAGGCCGATGAAAACTGAACCGGTGGTTGGCAGCACCAATGCCGCCAATGCCTGCCGACCAAGAAAACGACGCATCCAATTGCCCAGCAGTGGGTCAAGTTGATTAAGGTCGGCTGGGCTAAGCTGCCCAAGAATGCGATGTAACTCGAGCGGTTTGGCCGGAACAACTTGAATCCCAGAGGGAATCGGCATGATCGTTTGGAACGGGTTTTGGCAGTATTAGCGAATCATATTCATGCGGCGCATCCAGTCTACGCGCTGCATTAAGTAATCAAGTGAGACATGTTCTTGCTTGGCAAGGGCATTCCAATCTGGCAAACCGAGCTTGGCCGTTTTGATTGCTTCCATGATAGATTTTTCAATTTTAGTCGGGCCCATGACGCCAGAGTTAGCGGGTTTTATAGGTGTTACCATTTGTTGAATGGCTAATTATACGGATCAACCTTAGATTTGTAAGAGGGAATCGGGTATAAAAAAGTAGGTTTTGCCTAAATTACTTTTTTACAATACGATAGGCGTGCGACGGCTACGACAATGTTCGGCCCGAATGATGGCAATGATTTCATCAACTGCGTCATCTTGATGATTAACGTGATTGACCACCACATAATCAAATTCATAACGGCGTTTCATTTCGTCGCGGGCGGTTGCAATACGGCGTTGTAAGCCTTCTGCAGTTTCGGTTTTGCGCTCAACCAGCCGCCGTATTAACTCATCTTCTGAATCGGGCATGAGAAAAATAGTAACGACATTAGGAACTATTTGGCGAATTTTGGCTGCGCCCTGAACATCGATACGCATCACCACATCATTGCCGCTGGCCATTGCCTCGCGTACTTGGCTTTTGGGGATGCCTTTGTAATCGCCATAAACCACGCTATGTTCTAAAAACTCGTTGTTGGCAATTAATCCTTCAAATTTTTGCCTACTTACAAAGAAATAATCGCGGCCGTCGATTTCATTCGGGCGGCGTGCGCGGCTAGTCATGGTGACTACAAACATAAACTCAAACCCACGTTCTTTGGTGCGTATCAACATGGTATCTTTACCGACACCCGAGGGGCCAGAGATTACAACCAGTAGCGGCGGGCGGGGCACGTGATATAAATCGTCGAGTGAATCCTGCATGAAATTGGGGTGATTCTACACGTGATGTGATCACGCCTAAAAACTGTCATGCAAAGATCATAAATATCGTGTATATAACGCGACATTTATTTAAGGGAAGCCGTGCCTGGTGCGCGCCTCCAGACGCGCACCAAGTTGTCAATATGCTGATTTTGCTATATTCATACTAGCTTTGCTGGTGTGGATATAGCGAAATCGGCGGTGGATCTATTTACACTCCTGTGCCGGGGGCTTGCTTTTTCTGTGGGCCGTTGGGGCCATGCTGTCGACTACCTTTCCCGTGCCCACTTTTGCCACTCATCTTGGGGTCGTTAGCGCCGAGGCCGATCTTGCCGCTTTTGCTGCCGCCAATGATTTGGGCTGTAATGCTGCCATCAGCATCTTTTACGCCCGCACCGGCTAAATGTTGCCCGACCTTGAGATCGGCGACAGTGCGGTTGTTGGCGAAATTGGCTTCAGCCATATCAACATTGACCTGATCGCCCTGAGGTGACCAAATTGTGACGATATTGCCATTAATGATGACGATTTGTCCGCCAAAATGGGCTGCGTCTTTGTTTTGCTTGATAATTTGGCCGGCTTCGACGATGTTGGTTCTGTTGGGTTTGCCAACCACTTGCACATTATCGCCATTGGCGATGTCGGCAATGCTGCCATCAAGCTTTCCCAGAATGATGATTTTGGTGCTGGCACTAACATTAACCTTGTCTGTGCCACGAGGGGATTTTACCAAGAAGCCTGTGGCGGATGCATTTTCAACCTTCCCACCGACATGCATTTCGCTGGGTAAGGGCGCAACAAATACGGATGCAGCTTTGAGCGCTGTGCGATCTACTGGTTTTTGAAGCAGCACGGTTATCATATCGCCGGCTTTTACATTTGCTAGGCTTGGGCTGGCAACATCGGTTACAATAAACTTAGTGCTAGCGTCGGTGGCTACTTTAATTGCTGTGGGGGCGGTGGGCGTGGCTGTATTTGGGCGTTGTGGGCGGATCGGTTGCTCAAAGACCAAATTGTGGCCATCAATGGCGCTTACTTTGCCATAAAATAAGCCTTGTTGTGGCCCACGTGGGCCATCTTGTGCCTTGTCGCTTATCTTGCCACGATTTTGGTGTTGGGGTTGAGCATTTGGCCTGGGGATAGGGGTTTGCTTGACTGGGGCCTTGGGGTTACCAGTGTTATTAACATTGGCATAAGCCGAGCCTGCAACTAATAATGATACGGTGCTTGCCGCAATAATGGCTAACCTTGTTTTTTTCATATATTTTTAGCTTTGATCAGGTTCCAAGTTGATAGAAGGTTTTGCCGATTTGACTATCGATTCCTCAAAGCACAACTCTGAGGAATCGATAGTCAAATCAGCCCCACATCTTTTAGGAATCTGCTCTATGTGAATAATTTGAGGTTCGAACCTTGGTCATTAGCATAACTTTTTATGATTATGTTTTTGTTACGTGCTTGTAAAAACGCCGTAAATACGCAATAAATCCTATTTTGTATGCGAATAAAAATGTTAAGATTAATGTTTATATCTCTATAATTAAAGGTTTACTGTGATTTGGATTCAACGTTTCATAATCGCCATATTGGTGATGTCGGCATTATTGGCAATGCTTATCTCGACCGAAGCCGATTTGATCATGTCAACGTTACAAGCTGCAAATAAGGCCAATGCCGCCGAGGTGGTAGCCCAAACTCAAATCAATATCATCGTACCATCGCCCCAGCCTCCTCCCCAAGTCATCATGGCCCCAACGCCCCCACCGGCGACGTTTACCCTGACTCCGCGCCTCACCTCTACACCTGAGCCAGTTTCTCGCCCTACTTCTACGATTGCGCTAACCTCATTGCCCATTGCCACAATAACCCCACTTTCTGTGGCTGTTGCCTCGGCCACAGCTTCTCCTGCACCCACAGTCTGCACCGATTCAGCTGGCAAAGTGATCGAAGACAGCCTAAGTAGCCGAGCGTTGGGGCACAAAATCTCGGTGCAAATTTATTTGCCGCCTTGTTATGCTCCTACCAAACAACAATATCCCACCCTTTATCTTATTCAAGGGCGTTTTTATATTTGGGGTGAATGGGAGGATGATGGGGTAATTGATGTCGCAAATGCATTGATTAATGCCAAAACTGTTGCCCCCTTTATTATGGTGATGCCCTTTAACGATATTGAAATGGGCAACGCCAGCAAATATCTTTATTCAAACAATGGCCCAGATTCGTGGGAGGATTTTGTCGTGAATGATTTAGTGTCCTATGTTGATAAGACTTATGCCACCGCTCGCAATCGCGAGATGCGTGCCATTGGTGGCATTTCACGCGGGGGGTATTGGGCCACTATGATCGGGTTTAGCCACCCCGAATTGTTTAGCATTATTGGCGGGCATAGTCCAGCCATCTCAGCCGATTTTTTTGACCTGCCTGAAGATTTTAGCGTGATGAATTATGCGCCATCATTGGCCCAACTGCGTACTCAGCGGGTATGGCTAGATGTTGGCAATGAAGATTTGCCTTCTTATGCGGGTCCCAATGATTTATATCAAAAACTGTTGGCGGCTGGGGTCTCGGCACGGTTTTCGGTGGGTATTGGGGCGCACAGTGATGTATATTGGGCCTCACGCATGAAAGAATATGTGCAATTTTATGCCGAGAAATGGCCGAAAAAGTAACTGGGAATTAGAGATTGAGGAGTAAGCAACAAGTGCCGTATAACGAGGCCTCAGCTCACGGCCTTCTTTACAAGTGCAATGATCCGCTCCTCTTCGACCGCAGTCAACTTTTGCAGGGCAAAAGAGGCTGGCCACATATTGCCATCATCAAGTTTCGCGTCAGGCTGGAACCCGAATGTTGCATATCTCGTACTGAACTTACTTGCGGCTTGAAAGAAACAAATAATCTTGCCATCCTTATTGGCATACGCCGGAAAGCCATACCAAGTTTTGGGTAAAAGTTGTGGGGCATTGGCAGTGATGATCTCATGTAATCGTTTTGCAATGGCATGATCGTTGTCTTTTAGCAGCGCGATTGCAGCCAGCACCGTCTTTTCTCCTTCTTTCCGATTCTTGCTTGCATTTGCTTCTGCTTTCAACTCTTGGGCACGGGCTTTGATGGCAGCTTTTTCTTCGGTTGAGAATCTATCACTAGCCTTCTTGGTGTTTTTTTTTGTGTCTGTAGCCTGCATGATAATCTCCTTATCTGATTTCAGGTTGTTTTGTCATCTTTCATTGAACTTGGCATTGTCAAGTTCAATGAATTTAATTATACCATAAAGATACTTGATTGTAAAGATAAATGCAGTGATGTTCTATGACCAAACTCACAAAGACAGACTTAACGAAACGTGCGCTCATGGCGGTGCGGGATTATGGCGTTCATTTGCGATTGTTTCAAAACGCTGTAAATGAATGGGCTGGCCTCAATGCGACCGACATGGAATGTCTGCGGCTGCTCTTTTTTAAAGGCACGGCGACGCCTTCAGAGCTTGCCAAGCGAACTGGGCTTACTTCGGGTGCAACCACTGCCATGCTCGACCGACTCGAAAAAGCAGGCTTAATTGAGCGGCGATCTAACCCCGATGATCGCCGCGGGACGTTGATTACGCCCACAAAATCGGCTGCTGAAAATGTCGTATCTTGTTTTGAATCAGCACGAAACGCGCAAGATGAACTGATTTCAAGTTACTCGGAAAGTGAATTGGAAATTATTTCTGATGTCTTTGAACGATTTGCAAACCTATGGGAAAAAGAGCGTGAAAAGGTAAAAAAAGATCAGAAAGCGCCTCCTCTCCCATCTCCAACCCCTAATCCTTAATCTATCGCTTACGTGTTAATATTCTAACCATGCAAAATGCCAATGCAGTTCCAATTGTGGTCGAAAATTTAAGCAAAACTTATCGCGTCTCTGAGCGTGAGTCGGGGTTTGTCGCATCGCTGCGTAGTGTGTTTAATCGCACCTTCAAAGATGTTCATGCGGTCAGCTCTGTCAGTTTTTCAATCGGGCGTGGTGAAATTGTGGGCTTTTTGGGGCCAAATGGCGCTGGCAAAACAACCACCCTCAAAATGTTATCGGGTTTGCTTTTTCCTACAGGTGGTGGGGCCAAAGTGTTGGGTTATGTGCCTTGGCAGCGCAGTAACGACTATTTGCGTTCGATTACATTGGTGATGGGACAACGTAACCGCTTGTCGTGGGATATCCCGGCCTCTGATTCGTTTTTGCTTAATCAAGCCATTTATGGCATACCCATAGCCGAATACAAACGCACGCTTGATGAATTGGTTGAGCTGTTGGCAATTGGCGATGTGTTGGGCAAGCCGGTGCGAAATTTATCGTTGGGCGAGCGTATGAAATGCGAATTGGCGGCGGCGTTGCTACATCGGCCTACCGTGTTATTTTTAGATGAGCCAACGATTGGCCTCGACATTACCTCGCAAAACCGGATTCGCGCCTTTTTAAAGGAATATAACCGCCGCACTGGCGCCACCATGATTTTGACCAGCCACTATATGGCTGATGTTACGGCGCTGTGTGAGCGCGTCATCATAATTCATCATGGCAAATTAAAATATGACGGTGGCTTAAATGAACTGTCGCGGCGAATTGCGCCTTATAAAACCTTGGGGGTGCAATTGGTCTCAGACATTGTTGCAGCCAATGGCTTGGCGGTGGGTGACGAAGGTAGTGCACGCCAAACGGCTTTGCTGGCAAATTATGGCACGGTGATGCCTAATCCAAATGAAGATGGTAAAGTGCTTATTCAAGTCAAAGCCAGCGAGGTGGCTGCCGTTACTGCACGTTTATTAGCCGAGCAATCGGTGCATGATCTCACCATCGAAGACCCACCCATCGAAGACGTGATCGAACAGGCGTTTGATGCCTAAAGAAGTGGCAGGTAGCAAAGTAGCAGGTAGCAAAGTTGCAAAGTGGCAAGTGCTATTATTTCCATTTAGCACTTGTTACTTTGCTACCTGCCACTTTGCTACTTTGCCCCTTGCCCCTTTGCTACTATCATAAAATTATGCGAATTGTTTCATTACTCCCTAGCGCCACCGAAATTGTGTGCGCCCTTGGCTTGCGCGATCATTTGGTTGGGCGCAGTCACGAATGTGATTACCCTTTTGACGTCGCCGACGTGCCGGTGATGACTTACAGCACCTTAGGCATTCAGCTTTGCCCAGAAGACCAAAGCAGGAGCGCCGCAGAAATTGATAAGGCTGTATCGTCACAACTGCGTGACGGGCTGAGTTTGTATGGGCTGAATTATGAGGCGCTTGAAAAAGCCAAGCCCGATATCATCTTGACCCAAGAATTATGTGATGTTTGTGCAGTGTCATTTGGTACGGTGCAAGCCGCTGTGCGCGATTTAAACAGCAAATGGGGCAGCTTTGCATCGAATGTAATTTCGCTCGAACCCACCACCATTGAGGCCATATTTGATACGATTTTAATGGTGGGTGACATCACAAATACCCGCGCTAGGTCTGCACAACTTGTGGATCACTTGCGCGCACGTGTGGATAAGTGCAGGGAGGTGTGTATAAATACCCCGCATCAACCTACCGTTGCTGCATTAGAATGGCTCGATCCGCCCTTTGCGCCCGGCCACTGGGTTCCCGAACAAATTGCCATTGCGGGGGGGCAATCGGTGTTAGGGGTGGCTGGCCAACCTTCAACACGCATCACATGGGATGATGTTATTCATTGTCAGCCTGAGATGGTGGTGGTGATGCCGTGTGGGTATGATTTGGCGGGCAGTGTGCAACAATTTGAGATGGTAAAAGACCGTGAAGAATGGAAAGAGTTGCCCGCGCCGTATCTCAATCAAATTTGTGCCGTTGATGCTACTGCCTATTTTAGCCGTCCGGGGCCGCGCGTGGTAGATGGGGCCGAGCTATTGGCTGGGTTGCTACACCCCAATCTTGTTCCACATCCATCTGCTGCCATCGCTCGCCGTGTTCAAGCTTTTCCCCTCACCGAGTTTGTGCATGGCTACGAAGGGCTAAACGCTTCGGCATTTCGCTAGAAATACTAAGTGCAAAGTGGAAAGTAGAAAGTGCAAAGTATTATTATTTATGTCTTTGCACTTTGCACTTTTTACTTCTCACTTAGCACTTTAATCGCTATACCTGCGTGCTCAAGGCCATTGCGCAAAAATTGGGCACGGGCGGCAGCACCCGGGGTATCACCATGCAAGCAAATGGTGTCGGCTTGAATAGTGACACGCTGTTCATTGTGGCTTAGGGTGTAACCCTCTGTGACCATGCGAATGACTTGGGCCAGCGCCAGCGCATTATCTTCGATCATGGCCCCAGCCAATTTGCGGTTGCGTAATGAGCCATCGGCCTCATAGGCACGGTCAGCAAAGGCCTCTTGGGCCACATGTAAACCGGCTTTTTGCCCAGCCGCCACCAAGGGTGAGCCAGCCAATGCCACAAAAATAAGCCGCTTGTCAAATGCTGCTGTGGCATCGGCAATGGCTTGGGCAATGGGTGGGTTGACCGCCGCATAGTTATATAAGGCCCCATGTGCCTTAACATGCGCTAAGGTCACGCCCTCTACTTTGGCAATGGCATATAACGCGCCAATTTGGGTTAACACGCTGTTAAATACCTCATCGGGTGACATTTGCACCACGCGTCGCCCAAAGCCTAGTAAATCAGGGAACCCGGGATGCGCCCCTACACTGACACCTGCGGCTTTGGCTTGGCGTACTGTTTGGCGCATCACATCAGGGTCGCCGGCATGAGCGCCGCAGGCCACATTGGCCGAGCTAACATAGCGAAACATGACGGCATCGTCACCCAGTTCCCAGCGGCCATAGCTTTCACCACAATCACAATTGAGATCAATTTGCATGAGGTTATTTTAATGGGATTGTGTTACGTATAATAATCATATGTTAATCGAATTTAGAGAATATACCTGCCATCCTGGCAAACGCGAGGCGTGGGTTAACCTGATGCAAGACGTGATCGTGCCTTTTCAATCATCACTGGGCGTAGTGGTATTGGGTATGTGGGTGAGCGAAACTGATCCAAATATATTTTATTGGATGCGGCGTTTTGAAAATGAAGCGGCACGGGTGCAGATTTACAAGGCGGTTTATGAAAGCGAGCGCTGGAAGAATGAACTATTGCCATTGGTGCAAGCTCATATTGACCGCTCAGTCATTAAATCAACTCGCATTATTCCCACGTCGCGCTCGGTAATGCAATAAAAATTGATGCGTAACCCTAAGAGGGTGTTTCTTAAATCGATTTCCACTTTTTTGTGAGATGAAATCACGTGATTTTGTCAAATCAGAGCGCATATTTAGACAAAATAAATACCAAAATCACTATCTCAGGGATGTTATGGGGTGGCAAAGCTACC
>JAGWYZ010000018.1 GCA_018969115.1 Chloroflexota bacterium
AGGTGTCGTCATCACCCCACTTCTTACTGTTGCAGAAGTTGTGCCAAACACCAGTGATCTTACAAAAGGGTATCGCATGGTAGGGATTCCGGATGGCTTAGGGATGGCAAAAGCAAAAGATGGCAGCATAAGATTGATGATGAATCATGAATTGCGTGCCAGCGCCAGTACCCCCCTCGTCAATGCATCTGTGATTACAGGCGCATTTGTCTCAGAATATGTCATTGCACCGAAAGGTGGCGTAATAAGCGGTGACCTTGCCTTTAAAAAAGTCATGAATTGGGACGGCAAAGCTTGGCAAGATTTAACCAATGATTGGCAATCTGGCAAAAATTCATTCACCCGATTCTGTTCAGCCTTCATGGCTGGCGCAGCCGAAGGTTTAACCGATAATATTTTATTGCTGGGTGAAGAATCTGGCGGCAGCGATACCTTTGATAAAAAAGGCGGGCAAGCTGTTGCGATTGTTGATGGTACTAGTTATGTGCTACCCGAAATGGGACGTTATGCCAAAGAAAATGTCGTTATTGCCCCCGGCACCGGCAACCGCACTATTGCCATTGGCTTAGACGACAGCAACGAAGGCCAATTGTATATGTATGCTGGCACAAAAAATGTCAGTGCAACCAATCCAATTGAACGCGCCGGCTTGGTTGGTGGCGATCTATATTTCTGGAAATCGACCGACAGCAAAAAAGCTGGCGAAATTGATTTCCACAAAGGCGATACACCGCTTACAGGCGAATGGGTTAAAGTTCAAAACACCCTATTGCCCACCGAGACAGTGGCGAGTATTAATGACATTACCTTGAACATGCGCTCAGTCCAAGGCGGCGCATTCAATTTCATCCGCCTCGAAGATGGCGAGTTTGATCTTCTCAACCCCGGCAAGTTTTACTTTGTAACAACAGGTTCAGGCGTAACGGTTACAACCTCAGCCGGGATCACCATTCCCAACAAATTGGGACGTTTGTATGAATTTACATTTGACCCGAAAAACCCGATCAGCGGGACAACACAACTTAAGATTTTGCTAGAAGCCGATAAAGGTGACCCAATCATTAACCCCGACAATATTGCGATCAATGCGCAAGGGCAACTAATGATTCAAGAAGATGCGACTGCCGAAGGCGAGGTTGCTATGTCTAAGGCCAAACGAGATGCTGCCATCTGGCTTTATGACCTCAACACAAAAGCCCTTACGCGCATCGCCGAAATAGATCAATTGTCTGTTCCTGCCGAGGCAAGAAACGGTTATGGTTATTGGGAAAGCACTGGCATTATCGACGCATCAGCCACATTTGGCCCCGGTGCTTGGCTCTTTAATATCCAAGCACACTCGATTAACATCACAAATGCCACTAAATATCAAGGTTATGGCGTAGACAGCCAGGTGGTTGAAGGAGGTCAGTTATTGTTAATGCGTGTTACAAATCCGGCCCCAATCCCTACGCCAACAATCATCAAGGCTTACAATTTACCCAACATTAGCATTTCAAGTGTAATGAGCAATGTCTTGCCCAACACAATTATTAATGATCGAAAAATTCTATTAGGTGGTGTAGGCAGTGGTTTATGGCGTAATGCCAATGACCCCGCCAATGAATTTTGGATGATCACCGATCGCGGCCCTAATGGGCAGATTCGGGTTAACGATGTCAATCGTCGCACTTTCCCCATTCCCGAATATACACCGCTCATCTTGAATGTGCGTGTAGAAGGTGAATCGATCAAAATCCTACAAACCATTCCGATTATTGGGCAATCAGGTAAAGGCGTGACTGGCTTATCAAACTTAGACAAGATAGACGAAATACCTTATACATTTGATGCAAAAACCGAACTGACCTATAACGTTAATGGCATGGATTTAGAAGGGATTGTGCGCACAAAAGATGGCGGCTTTTGGGTAGTAGATGAATATAGCCCATCAATCGTACGCGTGGGTAAAGATGGCAAAGTTATTAAACGCTATGTGCCACAAGGGTTGAAGCTCAGTGGCACAGATTATCCAGTGGCCGAGACACTGCCGGCCATCTTCGCCAAGCGCAAAGGCAATCGTGGCTTTGAAGATGTCGCCATCAGTGGCGATGAAAAAACGCTTTATATCGCGCTGCAAAGCCCTTTGTCTAACCCCGACCGCAAAGTCGGTGACCCATCACGCAACACCCGCATTATTGCCTTTGATATCGCTAGCGAAAAAATAACTGCCGAATATGCTTATCGTTTTGATGCCGTGCGAGATTTTGACCCTAACCCCAAGATTACCCCCGATGAAATGAAATTATCGGGGCTACTATGGATCAATGCAAACACATTAATTGTGCTTGAGCGGACTGACGATGTCACAAAGCTTTATTCAGTCGATATAAGCAAAGCCAGCAATATTTTGGGCAGCAAGTGGGATGATGCAACAACAACACCAAGTTTCGAATCATTAGATGACTTGGGTAAAAACGAAATCAATCCTTTACCCAAAACATTGGTCGTCGATACCGGCAAGTTTCCCCAAATCCCTAAAAAACTCGAGGGTATCGCATTGGTAGATGCAAGCACCATTGCCTTAGCCAACGATAATGATTTTGCATTGGGTGAAATTGATGCTGCGGGCAATTTTGCATTTGATGGTACACGAAGCCAAATTCTCTTTATCAAGTTGCTTAAACCTTTACAATAAATAAGCTGAATTACGGATCTTCTCAATCATAAACGGTAAAGCAAGTTTTTGCCGAAATTATTAACCCACCATTCCCTATGGGAATGGTGGGTTAGTAATTTCGGCATTACGTCTTTTTAAATTGCGCTTGTTTATTGAGGAAGTAGATTTTTGGGAGAATACACGGCTACAACATTTCACTTTAAAGCCAACCGATGCTCTAAATGCGCAAAAAACCACTCAACCACCGTCTCAGTTACACCAGCTCGTGCCCCAAACAATAACCGTCGCCCCACTGCGTCTAATGGAAAAGCTTCAACCGTTACTTTACACCCCTCATCTTGTGGCGTAATCAGCACCTTGATTTGGGTGCGATCTCCAAGCACCCGCCCCAATATCTTCTTATCAAACTTAGCCTCAATTTCGCCTTTGTTTTGATCTTGACGAATCACCTTCCCCTCCAGCTTATCAATCGCACCTAATGCTGCTTGATAAGCAAGTTCGGGCGAAGCAGTAATATTCTTTTCTGATTTTACAAATAATGACATAAAAAATGATTTAAAAGGGGGCAAAGGGGCAGAGTTGCAAAGTTGCATATGTTCAGATTCCCACTTACCACTTGCCACTTTGCAACTCTGCCCCCTGCGACTCTGCAACTTTGCCCCCTCCCCCTACCCCTCAACAAAACCAACCTGTGGCAACAACGACTCGACCAATACTTTCGAGCCAACAGTGGTGCCCGGCAAGCTGGCCGTAGCCGAGCCACAAGCAACACCCCAACGCATGGCTTCGAGCAATGGCTGCCCTTGGCTTAAGCCCCATACCAACCCAGCCAACATCGAGTCGCCCGCCCCGATTGGGTTTTGCTCACGAATGGCAGGGGGCTGAGCCAACCAAACCTGCCCATCATCACAAAACAGCGCCCCATCTTTGCCCAATGAAACCACCACCCGACCCGCCGTTTGGGTTTGCGCAGCCAATAACGCGGTTTTCACCTGTGTAAGCGTTTCAACGGGCAACCCCGTTAAACCCGCCAATTCTTCACGATTGGGCTTTAGCAAACCTGGTTTGGCGCAACACCCCGCTTGCAGCGCCAGACCACTCGCATCAAGCGCGGCATAAGCTCCACCTGTTTGAATCATCGCCACCAAGGTTGCATAAATATCTGGGCTAGCCCCCGGCGGCGGGCTGCCCGACAGCACCCACCAATCATTGGGCTTAACCAATTGCAGCACCTTTACAAGCAAGTGCTGTTCATCAATCGGCTCAATGGTTGGGCCAGCTTCATTCACCTTAATGTAATGTTGGTTTTGCGGGGTCACAATACTCACATTCACCCGCGTTTCACCGCGCACCGCCACAAAATCTGTGCCAATCCCCAACCGCTCCAACTCAGTTTTAAGCATCTCGCCATTTTGCCCACCTGCAAAAGCCAACGCCATGCTGTGCACACCCAAAGCCTGTAACATCCGCGACACATTAAACCCTTTGCCACCCGCATCAACCCGGCACTGGCTTGCTCGCAATACCGTATCAAACACAATTTCTGGAACCGTCAACTCACGGTCAACGGCTGGGTTTAGGGTAAGGGTGTAAATCATGAAGGTTGAAGATAGAGAGTTAAGCATTGAGAATTAATTACACTCAACTCTCAACGCTTAACTCACTTGCGCCATGCCGCTTCAATCAATGCGCTTTCGGCATCTGAGGTCCATGCGTAATCTGGCCCTAATTTTGCCGCAACTGCGGGAAAATGGGCTTGCAACTCCTCTAAACTCAGCAAAGGCACATCGGGCAATTGTGGAAAAATGACAATTTTGCCCGGATATCGCCCTTCCATCAAGGCCTGAATCCCATCTCGAGCCACGCCCATGCCACCAATAGCCGCCACTGAGCGCCCCGGCGACAACGTTTTTTGCACCGCACTTTCCATCACCAAGGCCTGATCTCGAATGGTAAGGCCGGACGTACCAGTGAATTGCGCATTGCCTAAATAGACATTGCTCACATTCAATGGGGCCAAGGTGCCATTGGGCACACCCGCAAACAAAATAAGCATCCCCGATTCATTCATCAAGGTCGCCCCCTCAGCCATAATTTCTGCCGCCGGTGCGCATACCACCACATCATCTACCCCGCGCTCTGCGGTTTGTGCCATCACAATCTGCTTCAATGATTGATCGGGGTCGGTGGGGTTAACCACCAATAAATGTCGCTTATGTTGCTCGGCCAACCCGCCAAATCGCAAACGCAGATGGGCCAAACGCCCATCATTTAAATCGGTGGCAATGATTAATTGCGGCCCATTCGGATGCTCGATGGCGCGTTGCAAATGCATTTGCCCCATCGGGCCACCCGCCCCAATCAACAACATGCTGCCGGCAGCACGTAATTCACAGCGATTTCGCGCCTCGCCATAAGACGCGGCAATATCTGGTCCACGCCCCCCCACAAAGGCGATATAGTCATAATGCAAACGCCCGACATCTGCGTTCACAAGGCCATCCAAGGGCAATTGCCCAACTAAATTAAGAATACCGCGCCGCGCAATATGTCGCGCCAACGCACCCACTGCTTCGGCTGATCTCGGTGCCAACGCCACAATATCATCAAAGCCATTGCCAGCGGTAAATTCGTCGGCAATAGCCGCATAATCGGCAGGGCTGACCCCGTCACGCACAATCACCGGAATATGATGCCGTGCTGCGGCTTCATCAACCAAACCCCGCAGCGATTGTGGCACATCGCTCAGCACAAACTTACCAACGCGCTCTAAGCCAGCCGAAAATTCGTATACCCTATCATCACCAGCCTGCCCAATCAACCACATGATGCCACCAACTTTAGGTTGCAATCGCCGTCGCTGAGTATAAGCTGCCATCACACAGCCCCAAGGCTCTAACAGAGCAGATTCGGCATAGCCCATATTGTCATCTAAAGGTAATAAACATGTGCCGTCATCGCTCTCCAATACCTCGCTGCCAATCAGATGATATTGCGTGAGGCCGCCCGGCACAGTGTACCCATAGGCCATGCTTTTGCCCTGCTGATAAATATCGGGTTGAACGGCATAACGTTGCCCGGGGGCAAAACGCACTTTCAAGTTTTCGCCGACCTCAATGATGGTTAACGACACCTCATGCCCCAAGCGCGTCGGAAATTTTGACAAATCACGTTGATAAAGTTTAGGGTGTTGGTTGCCTTGTTTAATAATCTTAAGGTCTGAAAAGCACAAGCCCACGCTATCAATCCGCACCAATAATTGATTTGGACTAGGATGCGGCACAGCGACAGATTCCGGGTGTCCTTCGCGGCCAATATTGTCTAAACCGGCACCATACATATTCCAAACGGCGGCTTCGTTGGGCACAGGGTGGGCAATGGCGCGATAGCGCTCATAATTTGTTGTCATTTTTAAAACTAGATAGTCAACTTACGCACATCTGCTGCGGTAGCGCACGCCAAGGCTCGATGGGCCAAGGCTTTGGCATCGCTCAAATGCAACTCGCGCACATTGGCCTTTACCAGTCCAATGGCCGCCGAATTAACGCTAAGTTCATCAACCCCCAGCCCAACCAAAATGGGCAGAGCTTGCAAATCGGACCCCAATTCGCCACACACCCCCACCCATTTGCCAGCCTTGTGAGCGGCCTCAACGGTTTGGGCGATCAAACGTAAAACGGCAGGATGAAGCCCATCAGCTTTGCTCGCCAAGCTTGGGTGTTGGCGATCCATCGCCAACACATATTGGGTCAGATCATTTGTGCCGATTGAAAAAAAAGCGACTTCGGGGGCAAAAATATCGGCCATAACCGCCGCTGATGGCACTTCGATCATGATGCCGAGCGCAACAGCAGGGGCATTTAACTCAGTCTGCAATTCTGTCAACATTGCACGCACCGCTCGCCATTCTGCAAAATCGGCAATCATCGGAATCATAATTTGTGCACAGCCAAATTCAGCCGCCCGCAAAATAGCGCGTAATTGGGTGCGCAAAATATCGGGGCGATTAAGACACAACCGAATGCCTCGTTCACCCAAAAATGGGTTTTTCTCGACTGGCATATCTAAATAAGTCACTGGCTTGTCGCCGCCAATATCGAGGGTGCGAATAATGACCGGGGTATCAGCCATCGCTTGCAAAATATCGCGATAAGCCTCAAATTGGGTTTGTTCAGAGGGCGCTACGGTGCTATCCATAAACAAAAATTCAGTGCGTAATAGCCCTACCCCTTCGGCCCCAGCCACAAATGCGGCTTTTGCATCGGCAACGCTGCCAATATTGGCTACCACTTCCACCCGATGCCCATCTAATGTGGTGGCTGACATGTGGGCAGCTTGGGTCGCCCGCTGTCGTCGAGCCTGCCATGCTTGTTGGGCCGCCTCTGCCTCAGCAAGCGCGGCAGGGGTTGGGCAAAGATCAACTGTGCCACTAAGTCCAGGTGCAGTGGCATTCAAGATAATGCGTGTGCCATTTGGCAGTGTGTGTAATTTGGCATCGGCGCTGACAATGGCTGGGATACCTAATGACCGTGCAAGGATAGAGGCGTGGGCGGTTGGCCCCCCTTCTGCAATACAAATGCCTATCACTTTATTCCGGTCAATGACGGCCATGTCTGAGGGCGATAGCTCTTTGGCAAGCAAAATAACCGGCATATCGGGCAAATCAATATTCTTGCTCTGCCCAGACAACAACATCAACACCCGCTTGCCTGCATCTTGAATATCGGCGGCGCGGGCTGCCAATAAAGGGTCGCTCAGTTGACGCACTGCGGCAGCATGTTTATCGGTCACCCATTTCCAAGCCGTTGCAGCGCTTTGTTGCGTGGCAATCTGGGTCATTACTTCACTTATCAAATCGGGGTCTGTAATAATCTCTTGATGTGCGTCAAAAATGGCGGCATCATTGCTCACCCCACTGATAATTAATTGGTTGCGCAATTGGGTTAATTGGTCACCAGCCTGCAAAATTGCATTTCTTAACGCATGTTGCTCAGCATCAACATCACCTGAAAAAGCAGCCAATACTACTGTAGTTTCTTGTAATTTAAAAACGCCCCCAATAGCAATACCCGGCGCGGCAATCACCCCTTCGACCAAATGAAACACAGGAGTTGACAATGGCATCACAGTAGGCGGCGCTAAAACTGCTGGGGCAGCAGAAGTGACCGCTGTGATCGCTCCATTTTGCACGGCTATATTTTTATTGACAAGCGTCTCACCAAAACCCTCTTGAATTAATTTTTCGAGTGCGGCATAGGCACTAACTTCGTCACTCCCATCAACCAGCATCGTAATCTCAGCCCCACATTCAACGCCCAGTGTCAACATTGAAATCATGCTTTTGCCATTGGCAATTCGTCCAGCATGTTTAATTTGAACACTGGCTGTAAATTTTTTAGCTGCATCGACAAATAATCTGGCGGGGCGCGCATGTAACCCTGTGACGTTTTGAATAATGAGGTTGCCTTGCTTCATAGGTAACTCCTATCATCTCAATTCAAGATGATGTCGGTTGAAATGATTGCAACAGGCAGACAGTGCATTTTTGCCACACCCATTGCCAAAACAAATAAACCTTAGGCGCTTAAGGTCTCAAAGACAATTTGTGGATCATGTGTCTGATTTAAAATTTGCAAGGCCACATCATCTTCAACGACATTGGCCAAACGGGTTAACACACCCACATGTTCATCCGATGATGCCGCAATCCCAATCACCAAATGTACCATTTCGCCCATTTCCCATTCAACCCCCGCCGGTATTTGCACCACTGAGATGCCTGTTTTAAGAATGTGCTGACGATTGTCATATTCACCATGAGGAATAGCCACACCGTTCCCTAAATAAGTAGACATATTCTGTTCACGCGCCAACATCCCTTCAACATATTCAGGCGTAATACAACCCGTTGTCACCAGCAATTCACCTGCTTGACGAATTGCATCGACTTTATCAACGGCCTCCGATCTCAAACGAATTCGATTTATGGCTAAAATAGACATAACTTTACTCAGGCGATGCGATAATATTACCCTTTTCAACAAAAGCTTTGACTAATTTATCAAAAGCTGGGTCATTGAGAAAATGTTTGAACGTGACAACAACAGCATTGGGTGCTTTAGAACGCACCACTTTTGCCAACATTTCATGAACGACAATCAATGATGCACTGGCCGGAACTTCACGCGCAGGTAAGTGCATCACCTTGACATCAGTGACAAGCGCTGCCTTGAGTTTTTTCTTGAGCGAATTAACACTCATCAGGCTAGACCCCATCCCTGCCTCACAAGCCAGAATAATAGTTTTTACTTCGGATGCTGAAATTGTTGATGCCATAATTTTTTGTCGATGTCACCCACTCTCATCAAGTAAAACTTTTTGTGAAAGGGTGACATCGATGTCTTTTTTAGTTACAAATTACGATAAACCTGGGATAACCGTTGAACTATAGGTGGATGAGTCATCTGCCTTTTCAGCTGGAAGCGGGCGCAAACGCAATAGGAATGCGCCAACAAAAAACGCCACCACAGCCCCAATCAACACGCCACCCATCACAGGGATAAATTGACCCGGGGGTGTCACCGCCAAGTAAGCAAAGATTGATCCAGGTGACGGGGTTGCCACCAAACCAGCCCCAGTGATTGTAAACCACAGGTTTGCGGCCAAGCCACCCGCAATCGGTGACAAAATCATAATCGGATGTGCCAACACGTATGGAAAGTAAATTTCGTGGATACCACCGAGAAAGTGAATGATCATAGCACCGGGTGAAGATGCTTTCATCAACCCTTTGCCAGCAATGTAATAAGAAAGCAACAAACCCAAACCGGGGCCGGGGTTGGTTTCGAGCAAGAAATGCAATGCACGACCAGTCTCTTTGGCGGCAGCAACACCCAACGGGGCCAACACACCATGGTTAATGGCATTGTTCAAGAACAATACTTTTGCTGGCTCGATCACAATAGCAGCCAAGGGTATCAGACGTGCAGTCACCAATCCGTTAACAATCCCACCAGCCACATCACTGATCGCACCCACAATTGGCCCAATAATGACATTGGCAATTAGAACCAAAATAACAGCTAAAATACCAGCAGAGAAGTTATTCACTAACATCTCAAAACCAACCGGTACTTTATCCTCCAAAACCTCATCGACCTTCTTAATGCACCAACCGCCTAATGGCCCCATCAACATTGCACCCAAGAACATAGGGATGCTGGCGCCAACCACCACACCCATCGTTGCAGTTGCGCCTACGACACCACCACGATGACCATAAATCATCTTGCCGCCGGTATAACCAATCAGAATCGGCAGCAAATTGACAATCATCGGGCCGACTAGTTTTTCGAAGGTGGCATTAGGCGTCCAACCTGTTGGAATAAACAAAGCCGTAATAAGCCCCCATGCAATAAAAGCACCGATATTAGGGATAATCATCCCTGCGAGAAAGCCGCCGAAACGTTGAATTCGAGCTTGCATTTAAAATCTCCTCTTGAAAAAAATTTGTGGAACAAAAAATTAAGAAACTGCCCTGATGAAAAGATGCACAGGGTGATCAGGGCCTTCACCTAGCATCAATGAATGATAAGGAAAAGATAATTAGATAATTAGTCGATTAAACCTCCTTGATATACTGAGCGTAGCCCCCAACTGAGGTTTTCGCCGATTTTGCTATCCCTCCTCAAGCTGTGCTTGAGGAGGGATAGCAAAATCGGCATTCCACAATTTTTACCCATGCAGAGTATATTTTTATTCAGCCAAAAGATCAGGTAATTTCACGGGTAATACGTTCAATATCGGTCGGTAATAACAAAGGGTGAACCTGAACGACACGGGCTTGCTTTACAAGTTGGGCAGGCAATGGCACTGTCGCCACAATCAATTGATCTAGCTGCAAGGTTTCTGTGCCTAACTCGCGTAACGACACCACCCGATAACTGCCTAAACGTGGAAAATAAACTTTGAGCCGTGCAACCAATAGCTGCGCCGTCACCATGCCACTCGGGCAAACCACAATCACTTGCTGGGCTTCGTCTTGTCGCTCACGCATATAAGCGGCTCGCATCAATTGCGCTAACCCATTGCTTTCACGCTCAGGCAAAACATTGCCACTACGCTTATAAACCAATGCCACTATTTTTTTTGCCGTAGTCACTTCATATTCATAATCTTCCGACAATTGCACCTGTGGCAACAAAGGCTGCATATTCAGCCCAAATCGTTGCCGAAAACAAGCTGGTGCTAAATGATTAATCAGGCCTTCACGCAACATCCGATCACGGCTCATGCGTTGAATCCCATAGGTATCCGCAATGAATTGCATAATCTCATCCACCATGCCTGCTTCATTACCAAGCGCATCAACCTCATGAAACCAGCCTTCGCTACGCGGTGCAGATAACAAATACATACACACCCAAGCCACTTCTTCATCTGGCACTTTAGCAAAGCTACTCGAAAATTGCACCACAACCCGCGTCGAGATCGGCCACACCCCAGACGACTTTAACCACATCAAGGTTTCTGCATCAATTTGCACCCATTGTCCAAATCGTACCCGATCTGCTTGAATTGCCAACGCAAGGGCTAAATACAATACGGCATCATCTGAAAAACGCCCACCCAAATCTTTTTCAGTCTCAGATACCCAACTCAAACTTTGGCCGATATCCCATTTAGAAATCTGAGCAAACACCTCATTGACAACTGGCAACAAGTCACGATCATTGGCCAAAACCAATTGCAAGCCCTGAAAATGCGTAATCCGAATCAATGGGTCATGTTGTTCGCTGCCTTCCCACAACATGTCCAACATGACATGCCGTTTTAAACGCTCATTTAATTTGCACTGAATACCAAAATTAGGGCGACGTTCAAGCAACACTCCATGCGACCCTAGCCAGCTTTCACAGCGGTTTAGGTCTTTAATAATAGTGGTGCGAGACACCAATACTTTTTGTTGTAAATCTTCAAGGGTTAGGGGTTGTTTAGCAATTAATAAAATAAAAATTAAAAGATGAAATCGTTGCGTACTCGATAAAACAATCTGCACAGAACCAACGCCCCCAATATGCCGCATAAAGCCGCGCCGTTGCTCTGCCGTGCATCGCACCTCAATGCCAATTCGCGGCAACACACACAATTCAGCTTTATTTTGGGCCAAGTGCTCACCCACCCATTTCAAATCATAATTAAGTTGACGGCTCGATAAATTCAACTTCTCAGCCAACTCAGCGCGGCTTAGCGGCCTCTTTGCCTCAAGCAATATCAACAACAGATCGCGCTGTCTGCTTGTAAGCCGGGTAGCATAAATTTGTTCAACCACGCCCATGACGCAAGCCAAAGCTATCCTTTTAATCTGATCAAAGCTATTGAAATTACAAATTAATAAAAACCGCCAAACCGTTTTATTGATTTATCATCAATCAATAATTAATATTTTATCTTTAATGCATCGTATATTCATCTCTCTTTTTTTCTAAGCGAATGAACAAATGTATACTATTTCAAATCTATCCGGTTTTCGTCGAACTCACGACATCTCCATCCCCTGTGGGGGATGATCTTGGTAGGGATACCCTTAATTATTGAGGGGTTACTCCATCATCTCCAAACGGCTCTATTACAATGGCGCTCACAATGACCGAAACAAACAACTTCACCGTCAACGATCTTAACCGTGTACGACGATTAGCATATCGCGGGCATTACGACCGCGCCACCATTTACCCAATCGTTGATGAAGCCCTCATCTGCCACGTTGGCTTTGTGCAAGATGGGCAAGCCATCGTCATCCCAACCATTCATGCGCGGGTCGATGACACCATTTACCTGCACGGCGCACCCGCCAGCCGTTTGCTCAAGCTGACAGCGGCTGGCGAAAAATTGTGCATCACCTGTACCTTGCTCGACGGTTTAGTATTGGCACGTTCAGCCTTTCACAGTAGCATGAATTACCGCTCAGCGGTATTGTTTGGCACAGGGCGGCTTGTCACCGATTACGACGAGCAGTGGTTGGTAATGGAAGCCATCACCGAGCATGTCGCCAAAGGCCGCTGGGCCGATGTGCGCCGTGCCACCGACAAAGAAATGCAATCGACCAAATTTGTGGCGGTTGATATCGAAACAGCCTCGGCCAAAGTGCGTACCGGCCCACCTGGTGATGACGAAGAAGATTATGCTTTGCCGATTTGGGCTGGGGTGTTGCCACTCATGCTTACTCCTTCTGCCCCTATTGATGACCCGCGCTTGATCGCTGGGGTTACTGCACCCCAAAATGTGAGTGAATATCGACGCTAGCAAAAAATTAAAATCGACAAACCTTTTGTAACCTTGGAACTTGCTCTATACTCTATAATAAGGTGGCTATATATATAGCCACCTTATTGTTTATATTGTTTATAAGGTAGCACATGTCAAGATACACAATCGCGCAAGCAAACAACCAATTGTCAACCATTGTGCATGAGTCAGAACACGGCACAACGGTGCGCCTTACGCGGCGTGGCAAACCAGTGGTTATCATGCTCAACATAGATGAATACACAAAACTATGTGCTACCTCTAATAATTGGTGGGAAAACTATTTGAAATGGCACAAAGCAGCAGATTTCTCGAATGTGACAAATGATGACATGGATGCCGTTTTTGCCAATGTGCGTGACCGTTCACCCGGACGCGATTTAAGCTTTAACGACTAAACATGCTTTATTTGCTTGACACTAATATTGTTTCGGAATTAGCGAAACCAAAACCACACCTCAGTGTTGTTCAATCATTCGCAGAAAAGCAAGCGTCCATCGCTATCACCACAATCACGCTACACGAAATACGATTCGGCATAGACCAAACCCCATCCTCAAAACGGCGTGATCACCTAGAAAGCTTCTGGCAAACAGTAGTCGTATATATCCCAGATTTGCCCTATTCAAGCAAAGCCGCAATTTGGCACGCTGAAGAACGCGCACGACTCATGGCAATCGGCAAGCCGAGCGCCTACGCCAATGGGCAAATTGCTGCGATTGTGGTATGCAACAACCCTAACTTTGGTGACCGCCAACACCGAAGATTTTGCCCCATTTAACCAATTACAATTAGAAGGTTAGTTTAACGCCTAACCACAACTCACCCATGCGCATCGGCTTCGACCTCAGCATTACCCAGCTTAACCAAGCCGGCACCAGCGTCTATGCGCAAAATGTATATGACGCACTCGCGGCCCTAATTGGCGATGGCACATTACCCGACCTAACGTTATTGCCGCTATCGGCCAACTTGCAACGCCAAATGAGTGGGCGCAAAACCTTGCGCCGCCGCCTCACCACGCTTTACACCGATCTTTGGTGGATGCACCTTGACCTGCCCTTTCAGGCCGTCCGGCAAAAAATTGACCTGCTACACATGCCCGCTAACAGCATCCCACTGCTACGCCCATGCCCTGCGGTCGTGTTTATCCACGACACCACCATCATCGATACCCCACAACATTTCCCATTTTGGCATCGCAACTATGCGCAGCTATTTACGCCTTTAGCGGCCTGCCATGCCGCCCACATCCTCACCAACTCTGAGCAATCAAAACGTGATATTGTGCGTTGTTTTGGCGTGTCGCCCAACAAAATCACCGTTACTTATTTGGCGGCAAATGAGGCTTATCGAGTTTTAGCACCCGATACGATTGCCGCAGTCACCCAACGCCACCAACTCAACACCACCGATGGCTTCATTCTCACCGTAGGCGCACTTGAACCACGCAAAAACCTCATTCGCCTAATAAACGCCTATGCGAAGTGTCGTGCCAATGGCATCACCGTCCCACTCGTGCATGTCGGACCGAACGGTTGGCATTTTGCCGATATTCAGGCCGAGGCAATGCGTTTGGGCATTGCCGAACAGGTGCGCTTTTTGGGGCGGCTGCCCATTGATGAGGTGGCCGCGCTTTACAACGCGGCCTCAGCCTTTGTCTATCCATCGCTCTACGAGGGTTTTGGATTGCCGCCGCTCGAGGCGATGGCCTGTGGCGCACCCGTCATTACCTCAAACACATCTTCATTGCCCGAAGTAGTTGGTGAGGCCGCCATTCAAATTGATCCGCTCGATGTCGATGCATTGGCATCAGCCATTCACACTGTAATGACCCAGCCCATCCTAGCCCAAACCCTGCGTGAGTATGGCCCACGCCGCGCCTCGCAATTTTCGTGGCGGCGCTGCGCACAAGAAACCGCCCAAGTTTATGCATTGCAAGCAAATTCACTTATCTGAAATTGCGTCAAGCAGCCCCATCAACCCCAGTGTATAGCTGTGCCAGCCAAAACCACAGATCACACCTACCACGATACCCGAGATAAACGAGTGATGGCGAAATTCTTCGCGTTTGTGAATATTCGACAAATGTACTTCGACACAAGGCAAAGCGACACCGCTAATGGCATCACGCAGTGCAACACTGGTATGGGTTAGCCCACCTGGGTTGATGAGTAAACCGTGTGCCCACTCGCGGGCGGCATGAATACTGTCAATCAATACGCCTTCATGGTTTGATTGCACAATGCGTAAATCGACTTTACGTTGTTTGGCAAGGTTTAACAAATGGTTATTAACATCGTCGAGGGTTGTGCTGCCATAAATTTGTGGCTCGCGCAAACCCAATAAATTTAAATTTGGGCCGTGTAGAACAAGTATGTTTTTCATAATCTTAAAAAGAGTGCTAAGTGCTGAAGAATAGTTAGGTGACCCGATACGCATCGATCATACTTAATACTTAGCACTCAACACTTTCAACTGCCTTGAAGCAAGACCACGATGGCTAACGAGATGCTTTTCAGCAGCGGTCAATTCGGCCATAGTGCGACCTTGGGCATCGCCACCCACTAAAAACACCGGGTCAAAACCAAACCCATCGCGCCCGCGTTGCTCGTAGGCAATATGCCCTTCGCAAATGCCATGCACCATCGTTTCGTGCCCAGTCGGTGAAATTAATACAATCACTGCATGAAAACGGGCTGTCCGTTGATCAATGGCAACGCCCATCATCTCACGCAACAATTCGGCACAGCCATCGCCATTGGATGCAGCTTTATGGTAACGCGCCGAAAGCACACCAGGCCGCCCATCTAGCACATCCACCTCAAGCCCTGAATCATCAGCCATCACCCACAAGGGATTTGGCATAACAGCTTGTGTTTGAAACGCAGCATAAAACGCTTGGGCTTTAATCCGGGCGTTACCGGCATAGGTAGCCGCCGTTTCATCGGGGTCAAGCGTCAGCCCCAATTCACGTGGGGTATGTAATAAAATCTCGACGCCGTTAAAAATCTCGGCTGTCTCAAAAATCTCACGAAACTCTTGCTGCTTGTGCAAGTTGTTTGAAGCAATTAATATGTGGCGTGTTATCATCTTTATCTGTATTTTATGAATAAGTTTACCCCGCTCTCTAGCAAAGTGGTACCACTGCCATCCGAAAATGTGGATACTGATCAAATTATCCCAGCTCGTTACCTAAAAGTCACCGACAAACAAGGGTTGGGCGAAGCCTTATTTGCCGATTGGCGCTATAACAATGATGGTAGCCCCAAGCCTGATTTTATTTTAAACACCAGCGAAATGAAAGGCCGCCAAGTGCTTTTGGCTGGCGATAATTTTGGCTGTGGCTCATCACGCGAACATGCACCGTGGGCCTTAACCGGTGCTGGTTTTCGCGCTGTCATCAGCACCTCATTTGCTGATATTTTTCGCAATAACTCGCTTAAAAATGGGTTGCTGCCCATCATCGTAGACCGCGACACCCATCAACAAATGTTTAGCCTTGCCGCCGAAGACCCCGACTTTCAAGTCATGGTAGACCTCGCTTCACAATCGCTGACATTGCCCGATGGCCGCAATGTCGCTTTCCCCATCGATGGCTTCTCGAAGGCCTGTATGTTAAATGGGGTTGACGAAATTGGTTATGTATTGGGGCTAAAAGACAAAATTGAAGCTTTTGAATCAAATAGTCAATAGTCAGTAGTTAGTAGTCAGATAGGCAACCATCTGACTACTGAGATACTCTATCACTCGTTATTTACTTTCCAACCTTTCATGGCCTGCGTCCGCTTACAATCAACCTCTTTCTAGCTGGGGGCTTAGTAATGGGTTGTACTCGCGCCGAAACGCCAATGCCAACGCCTGCACCAGTGCAAATCCGCGTCACATCCGACGCGGCGGCTTTGCCATTGATGCGTGCATTAACCGATGCCTATGCCGCCGCCCAACCCAACACCAATTTTGTGTTGGAATGGGGCAATGCCCCCGCCGTGATGGAAGCGATGCGTTTGGGGCGCGCCCAATTAGGCATTGTGTCAGTGCTACCAAGCACAATCAATCAAGGGACGGATAATCGAAACAAACTTTGGTTCACCGATTTAGCCACCGATAGCTTGGTTGTGATTGTTAACTCACAAAACAAGCTGAACAATTTAAGCACCTTTGAACTGCGCGAAATTTATGCTGGGTCACGCAGTCGTTGGCGCGACGTCGACCCGACCATGGGCGACGATATCGATTTGGGCGCACGTGAGGTCAATGACCCAACCCGAGTGTTATTTGAATCGGTGGTCATGAACAAACTGGCCCCTTCGCCTAATGCCATTGTGTTGCCATCTATCGATATCATGGTAAGTTTTGTAGCTTTACAGCCAGCAGCCATCGGCTATGTGCCAGCATCAAGGGTGTTTAATGAGCCGCGTGTCAAAATTGTTCGCATCGACGATACCTTACCCAACCCTGAAACCTTAAATAATGGCAAATATCCCATGCCAATACCCATTTATGTCGTGGCAAATAGTGAGCCACAAGACGAAGTGCGAAAATTCGCGGCTTGGGCAATTGGCCCAAATGGGCAAGCAGTGGCGACAAAATTAGGTTATAGCCCAATCAAATAAATTCTAGATTTACGATTTTGTACTATCTTGACAATGCTACGTTAAAAAGATGTATGCCGATCTCACCACACCCTCCCCTGCCTACGGCAGGGGGGGTATGGTGAGATCGGCCAAAACTTGTTTACATTTGTGCATATGACATTTTCAAGTTATTCTAAAATCGTAGATCCAAAATCTAAAATCCAAAATAATGTTACTCGCTGTTGGATCACAAAACCCGGTTAAATTAGAAGCCACCCGCATTGGTGCGGCCCAAGCCCTCAGCCACCCCGATCTCACCGACAATGTGCTTGATGTCGTTGGCACATTGGTCGAATCAGGGGTGCGGTCACAGCCAATTGGCGACGATGAATGTATTACTGGCGCAGCCCAACGCGCCATCGCTGCACTCGAAGCCGTGCCCGGGGCCGAATTTGGCATTGGCTTAGAAGGAGGTGTGGTAACGTTGCGTGGTGGCCTATTTGCTTGCGCATGGTGTGTGGTAGTCGATGGTTGGGGCAAAACCGGTATGGCTAGCACTGGGCGTTTTCAATTGCCACCGCGTGTGGCTGAATTGGTGCATCAGGGCATGGAATTGGGCGAAGCTGATGACTTGGTCTTCGGGCGCAACGATTCAAAATTGCATGAAGGGGCATGTGGCATCCTCACTCACGGCAAAATGATCCGCTCACAATTTTACAGCCCAGCCGTGTTATTGGCTTTCATCCGCTTCATCAACGATCCATTGTGGGCCGTTGATAATTAATCACTGGTAAAAAAATAGCTAACTAACTTATACTGGTTGGTTGGTTGACTGGTTGACGCACAAGTCACGAGTTTGCAACCAATCAGTCAGTCAATCAACCAATCAACCCTCATGACAACTTCACTCTACCGCACCGCGCTCGGCGCAGAATTCGACCGGCTGCATCCAGCCATTCAACGCCATTATGACCTTGGCTTAGGGCAACACGTAACCCTAAATGCCAACATGCGGGCATGGAACCGACTAGCATTTGCCCAGCCGCTCATGCCATTTACACCCAAGCCCGGCCACAATTTGCCAACCATTGTCAAAAACACTGGGGTGAAGGACGCACTCGGCCAAGTCAATTTTGAGTGGCAACGTGAATTTATTTACCCCAACGGCACTTTTCGCAATTACACCCTCACTACTGCCCCACCCTCGCCACAGCCTTTTGCGGCAGTCATGGATCGCTTCGCTGGCTTCCCACAAGTAGCACTAATATTGGAACTAACCATCAGCAAAGATGGCAGTGTGCTCAACATGAACACGCGCGGGGCGCAATATATGGTGTTTGGTCAGCGACTGCTCCCCTTACCTCGTTTCATGCACATGGTCGGCATCGGGGTCGAGCGTGCTATCGGCCAGAATGAAATTGAAATCAGCATCCGCATTAGCCACCCGCTCTTTGGCGAATTATTTGGCTACGCCGGGCAGGCGGTGGTGGGTGAGATTAAGGATTAGGGATTAGAGGCTCATGACTCATGAGTCACAAATAATCGTCAATCCCCAATCCCTCCAATCCCACCTCAAAAACAGCATGAATGAAAATGACCGCGCCGAATTGCGTAAATTAATCATAAACTGTCGCCAAGCCACCTTGGCAGTGGTAGAGAATAACGAACCCTTTGCCGCAATGGTCTCGTATGGCATCGATGCCGATGGGGTTAGCTTGCTGATTCAGCTGAGCAATTTGTCGGCCCACAAACGCCAACTGCTCGCGCAACCGCGTTGCAGCGTGCTCATTTGCCTGCCCGACACTGGCACAGGCGAAGTCTCGGCCTTACCGCGAATTGCCATCCAAGGCACTGCCATTCGACTCGACAAAACGGGCCCAGTCTATGAAGCTGCAAAAAACGCCTACCTCGCCAAATTACCGACCTCGGCCATCATGTTTAGCCTACCCGATTTTGACCTGTTTCGGATTACGCCCCAAAGTGGGCGCTATGTGGCTGGCTTTGGTCGCGCCTTCACCCTCACTGCCGCCGATTTTTAGCTAAATTCATACTTTCGACCACAAAGTGCACAAAGATCACCAAGAAAAGAACAAATCTTTAATCTCTAATCCTTAATCCCCAATCCTTCCCGCCTCACCCGCGCTGCAAACACATCCCAATTCAGCACCGTTTCATAACGGTGCCGCGCAGCTTGGCGCATAGCAGCATAGTGTTGGGGTTGGTGAATGAGGCTCATAATGGCCTCACAATATGCCTGTGCCGTCGCATTTTGTGTCAACAATAACCCATTCACCCCATGTTGTACAATAGACGGTACACCGCCGGTAGCCCGCGCAATCACTGGTAAACCCAAGGCCATTGCCTCACAAAACACAATGCCATAAGCCTCGGCCCGCGACGGCACGCAAAATAGATGCGCCTTGGCATAAAGTGCCTGTAATTGGGCAGCTTGTTTGGGCACACCCTTGCGCAAAAAGCCATGCACGGTGGTCAATTGTGGGTGACGCAATGGCAGCGTCACTGATGTGCCAACGATATCCACCTGTGTCGGTACACCAGCCCGAATGAGCGCATCTTGCGCATCCAGCACCGTGTCTAACCCCTTGCGATGCTGCTCGACCGCCACAAACAACAACCGCAACGGCGCAGCACCGATTGGCGCGCTGATCGGCACATCGGCAACAGTTGGAGGCACATGCTCAGCGGGCAAATTGGCCCCATATGCGATCAGGTGCAATTTGTCACGGACAATGCCATAATCATGGGCGGCGCTTTCGAGCGCCCACGCCGACGGGTAAATGACGGCGGCGGCCTTGCGCAAGGTGGCTTGTTCGGCGGCGCGGGCGGCTTGGCGTGATTCGCGCTGCCAGTTGCTAAACCAATCATAATAGCCATCACAGGCCGCAAACGTGCCATCGCTGGTGTAAATGAGCGGCTGGCGAAATTGGCACAACCCCACTTCGGGCGTGACAATGGCATATACCGCGTCGGGCTGCGTTTGCGCCACACGACGGTCAATCTCAGCCGCCACCACCTGCATATTGGCGTGGGTATAACGCGCAAACCATAGCGGCACGCCGCGCCCCAAGGCCTTACGCGCCGCACGAAAAACCCATTCGCGCCCACGCTGCCATTTTGGCACAATGCTTTGAATAGGGTATCCGGCAATTAAATCTAGACCAGCCCGACGCAACCCCGCCAACATAAAATAAGGAATGCCGCTCCATGCGCGGGGCTGGCTAAAATCTTCGAGACCGATGATGAGCAATTTCATGAGGTTTGGAGATCGTATAGATGCATGATACACAATGCAGACTGTATAATTTATGAACGTATTTTATGATTGCACTGCAATTGTCAGAACCTACTTTTGCCAAGTTAAAACAATTAGCAGATGAACAACATGTCGCGCCCAGTCAATTGATTGAACGCTGGCTAAGTCATGCTGAAAAATCACATCAATGGCACCAAAAAATTTTAAAGCTCGCTTCAGATGTGCAAAATCATCAAAGTAATGCAGCCCAAATTGATGTTGATAATATCATCGAACGCACACGCCAAACACGACGACAGTTGGTCGAAATAGAATATGCGGATTTATATTGATAGTTGCGTTTTTATCAGAGGCATTCTTGATCCTCAAGCGCACGATATTCACCGCGTATTCTTGGGGATTGGCCCCGACTGCAAATTAATTATCCCGCGTTTAATCGCTAAAGAGGTCACGCGCAATTTACCGATCAATTTCGAAAAACGCTTTTACGACCTCTTCGATGATCATGATATTGCAGAAATAGCAGATGAACCGCCACCTAAAACACTCATTAGAAAGTATATTGATTTAGGCTTGCGTGAAAAAGGCGATGCAATCATTGCTGCATTTGTAGAAATGCAACAAATTAATTGTCTTATATCAGATAATCGCCACTTCTTACGCGAACTAAATACCCCAAGTTTCACTATCATCAGCCCTGCTGACTTTATCCAGCCATAATTATTTGCGCAAACACCCGCCCAAAACCATGTTGGCAATGAAAGGCACGGTAATCGGCTTGCATATGTACGAGTCGTGGGGCGAGCGTGGGGTCATGCGCCAGCCGCACAATATCGCATAGCAATTGTGGGCTGTGCCAATCGAGCACACACTCACCCAGCCCATAGCGCTGCAACTCATGCGCCGCCCAAGTGTTAGGCGTGACCACCGTCAGCTTGCCCAGCGAAATAGCCTCGGTAAAAATGCCAGAAGTGCGTTTGCCGTAAATCACCTCATCATAAGGCAATAGCACCACCTCAACTTCGTTCAACAGCGCCAAATAATCGGCGCGGAGCAAGCCATTGGGCAATAATTGCACCTGACAGGTGTTTGTTTGTTGGGCAATTTGGGTGGATTGAGCCGCAAGCAATTTAATTTGTGCGGCACAATCGGTCAGGCTTGCCAAACGCTGAATATCGGCCAGCCCCTTTTCGGGCAAGGGGCGACCCGGCCACCAGCAGTTAAGAAATTCCCCTTTCAGAAATTGGGGTTCTTGCAAAAACCTGGTTCCTATCGGGCGCAATTCTTCATCGGGCGTAGGCACAACCGGGATGACGCGCACAGGCTGTCTCAGCGCAGGCTGCAAATCATCGCGCATGGTCTCGCTGTCGGTCATCAATACCACATTGCGCCGCCCAACCAGCCAACCCAACACCCAATTTAACCCGCGATACACCAAGGCCTTGCGCGGGCTGCGAAAACTGAAGCGATAGAGCAACCACACCCGCACATTTTGGCGAGGCAAACATATTAACGCCCATATCAACCCAATCAAATGCGGTAGGGCAAAGGTTTCGAGAAACAAGATATGGGTTTGGGTCGGTTGTAAAGCCGTGCACAAATATGCCTTAAGCGATTTTGCAAAGCGCCACACGCTGCGCCAATCGCTTTCGCCAGTGGGCGGTGGCAGAAGCGCCCGCTGCCAGCCACTGGGCAATGTGCCAATCCGCGCATCACGCGGAACCGCCACACTTGTGACCCAGCCCTGCGCCCGCATCGCCTCGCCAATCCGCAAAGCATAAGCATATTCATGCCCAACATCTTCGTTGGCGTTAATTAACAGGGTGATGAAATTAATGGTCAATGGTTAGTGGTTAGTGGTCAATGGTTAATGGTTAATGGTCAGTGGTCAGTGGTCAGTGGTTAATGGTCAGTGGTCAATGGTTAGTGGTTAATGCGCAATAATTTGAAGGGCTTAATGATACACAAAATTAAGATCAACGCTTCTTCATTGACCACTGACCATTGATCATTAACCATTAACCATTAACCATTAACCATTGACCATTGACCATTAACCATTGACCATTAACCATTAAAAAAGCGGCTTAGTGGCGGAGTTGAGAGTTTTTAGCGCATCGGTGAGGCTTTGACGACCGTAATAAACGCCTTCTATTTCTTTATTAATCTGGGTTTCGATGTCGGGCCAATTGACGGTGACGGGCACGGCGCGTAGTTTAGGGATATTTTCGAGCCACACTTGGCTATTGGCGGGTTTTGCGCCCGGGGTGAGGAAGGACTTGGAGGTAGCAACAGATTTGAGCGAGGGAACGGTGCGCCCAATATCGGCGAGAATGGTTTGGCCTTGTGGCCCAACCAATGTTTCGATCAAGGCCCACGCGGCAGCTTTGTTTTTGCTGCTAGCAGCCATACACACGGCATCTGAATGCAAAATGGCGCTAGGGGTGTTATGACGCGGTGGCGGGGTAACATCCCAATCGAATTTGCTGCCAATTGCATCGCGGAAGGTTGGGGTGATGCGGCGGCTGTCCATATACATAGCAAGCCGCCCATTAATAAAGCGGGTGGCGGCATCTTCGGCTTTGTCATCGACGGCGGTGGGTGCCACACCCAGTTTGGTTTGTAAGTCGGCCCATTTTTGAATGGCGTCACTGGCGGCAGGCGTATCAAGTGTCAATTGGGTGGGGTTGTCGGCGTTATCGACCAATTCGCCACCGTTTGACCAGATGTAAGGTGCGACCCGAAAAATAGAGACCTCGCCGCCAAAGCCAAATACGCGCTGACCATCGACTTTCAAATTGCTAAAACGCTGTGCGACGGCAACCATATCATCCCATGTCCAATCTTTGGTGGGGGTGGGAGCGCCGATGCTGGTAAATAAGGCTTTGTTGTAATAAATGACCGAGCTAGAGATATTGATCGGCAGGCAGGTTAACTTGCCTTTCCAACGCAATGGCTTGAGGGCTGGCTCATAAAAATCGGCTTCTTGAATGACGCTGCTGCGCATCATCAAATCCCCCAAAGGCTCAAGTTGGTTTTTGTTGGCATAAGGGGCATAACGTTGATAATTTAAAAAGAAAATATCGGCGGGCGCACCTGCTGCAAAATCGGCGGCAAGGCGTTTGCGGTAATCGCCGCCATTAGGCACATTAATTAGCTCGATTTCGGCTTTGGGGTTGTTTTTGTTAAACGCAGCCACAATATCGCCATAGGCCTTGGCTTCGATGGGGTCGGCAGACACATATAAGCTGACTTTGCCACCGATGGTATTGGGGGTTGGGGTTGCGGCATTGTTGGCGCAGGCCGTGAGTAACGTGAGGCCAGTAATGGCACTGAGTATAAAATGAGACTTTAAGGTTTTCATAATTTTTCACTCGCACTTAAAATACAGATCAGTTGACCTTGGGTGATATGAATATGGGCACGCTCGGTCAACATGACATTGCTGATGCCACGGGCTGGGCCAAAGGTCAGTGTTTCGTGGTGTAATGGATATTCCAGCCCATCGGTGATGATTCCGTGCACATCGCCGCCTAACGGCAAAAGCGATATGGTATCGCCGCGTCGCCCGATGATTTCAACTGGGTTAGATGGCGTGATACGGCTGATTTGCTCGTGTCGGTTGGCTAAAATGACCCTAATATCGGCTAAGGCCGGCAAGAGCATGAGCATCATATTGGCGAGTGTTTGGTCGGTGCGCCCACCGAGCGCCCCTAAAATGATGATTTCGTCGCAATGGGGCAGCACAGGTGGTGTAATTGGGTTTGAGGCGTAGCTGGGTAATGGGGCTGATGCGGCGAGTAACAAGGCCAATTCAAGATCAGTTTCGTTTTTGGCGCTGGGAAAACGAATGAGCGGGATGTTTTGTTCGGCAAGTATGGCAATTTCAGTAGCACTGAGTGAATCAAAATCGCCGATTACAGCAGCAGGCTGGAGCTTATATTGCAAGGCGATGCGTGCGCCACCATCAGCACAAATAAGCACATCGTTGGGGCGTAGCCAGTCATTAATTTCATCACCCGAAGGTGGTAAACCGTTGGCAAAAATGACACAGCGATGGGATTGCATCGAAATAGACATGGGCTGAATGATAATGGATGGATTACTATGATGGTTTTAACGTGCAAAATGACGAGCTTGGTCGTGTTTTGGGGGTCATTGATGCTTGTGGCTTGTAATGCCAGCAGCCCGACTAACGTGCCAAACAATGCCAGTCGGCCAGTTATTGTGACAGCGCCTATTCAACGGCAGGCGGTGCCGATTGTAACCGTGCCGCCGCCGTCGCAAGCAGCGCAGGCTAGCGCAAATGTGCCTTTGCCAGCGCTAGATGCGCGGCAAGTGGCGCGGGGCAACCAGCTCTATGCCCAACATTGTGTGACGTGTCATGGGGCGCAACTGCAAGGCCAGCCCAATTGGGCCACCCCGACGGTGGGGGTGGTGTTGGCCCCACCGTTGAATGACGCTGGTCACGCTTGGGATCATAGCGATGCCGAATTACGGCGGGCGATTTTGCGTGGTAGTGTCGGCAAAGACCCGGCTGGTAACCCATTTATGCCGGCTTTTGCCGATAAATTGCAAAGTGATGAACTGGAGGCCGTGATTGTATTTTTAAAATCGACTTGGAATACACAGCATCGGGTGCGGCAGTTGATGTTGTCGCAACCACGATGATCTTATAAACACGCTGTTACGCCAAGTTTAAGCCCATTTTGAAAGGTGGCTGTTCTCTACTGTGATGCGCCATGTGTCCTATGTACACACCAAGGGAGATTGGATGGATCGCCGATTTTATAAAGTAGTTCTGCGGCTTCTTCAATATCGCATGGCTCAAGCCATCTATGCATGTTGGCATCATGGGCATAGGCGCCTGCAAAACAATCGGCCTGAAGCTCGGTTTCAATGGTGTAGCCTGAATGGCGAAAGATATCACGCAGGCCTTGCATGGCGTGCCCCCATTCGTGGGCAATGACGATGGCCGAGGCGAAATCGCCGACGCGGTCGAATTGGGTGGCGAGCAGGTTGGTATCGTAATAGATGCCATGCGTCAATTGGCAATAAAATGCATTGTTAAGGCTTGCCAAGCCGCAGCCGGTGCGAATGCGTTGGGCATAGCCTTGAATACGGGTGGGTGATTCATGCTGCCAACCACGTGTCGTAAAATCGGCACCTCATCTTTTAGAAAATTGCTCTAATAGCGAAAATGTAAGAGAATCGTCATGAATTTGTCATGTGATTTAAAGCTTTGTCAATATGATTGCTTATATACACGGGATATACATAAGGAGCAATCAATGGAACAAAACACTTCTCGTAACTCAGTTTGGATGGCACTTTTGTTAGTGCTTATGTTAGCGCTAGCATCGGGTGTATCAGCCAATAAAGCTGCTCAATCTGAACCACGCGGCACGATTACACAGATCGCAACACAATCGCAATTTTGATGCCGAACAAGGCATAAATTATTATTTGCCCGATTGCCCTATTCATCTCTGATCTAAGCTTAAAGATGAATAGGGCAATCGACGGTTTTATCGTCATCTCGCATGGGTTATATTATGCCCATGACATTACTTGCGCTCGCGATTGTGATCACCTCGGCCTTTACCCATGCCAGTTGGAATTATTTGGCAAAACGGGTGAATGGCGGGACCGCTTTTACCGTGCTTACTTCGGCTTTGGCCGCGCTGTTTTATGCACCTGTTATGTTATACATGCTATTCACACAGCAGCCATCTATTGGTTGGATGGAGCTTGGTTTGTTGAGTGGCAGTGTTACTTTTCAATATATTTATTTCAATTCGCTTAACCGCGCTTATCGTGCTGGCGATATGTCACTGGTATACCCAGTTGCGCGTGGCTCGGGGCCGATGTTTTCGTTGATTATGGCAATTACTGTGTTAGGAGAACGCCCTAGTATGATTGCCATTTGTGGTGCAATGATGATTGGTGTGGGGGTTTTAATTTTGACTCGTGCCGCTTCTCATACCCCAAATATGAAAGCAAGCGCCAACCGTAAAGCGATTGGTTATGCGTTACTGGTTGGGTTGTCGATCATGTCATATACCATTTGGGACAAGGTGTCGGTCAGTCGTTTTTTGATTCCGCCGATTTTGGTGAATTGGTCTGTGCATTTTGGCCTCATTTGGCTGCTATTGCCTTATACAGTGCGAAATTGGGCAACCGTTCGGGCCACGTGGCGGCAATTTAAACGCGAAGCCATTATTGTTGGGTTGCTATACCCCTTGGCTTATTTATTGGTGTTAACCGCAATGGTATTTACACCTGTTAGCTATATTGCACCAGCTCGTGAGATCAGCATTTTGATCGGCTCATTGATGGGGATGCGTTTGCTTGGCGAAGGGTTTACCCGAACTCGGTTGGTTGGCGCATTGGTGATGACGAGCGGGGTGTTGGCCTTGACCCTAGGCTAATAAGGTTTCGTATAGGCATATTCTGGCAGTTTATGTGGTGCATCGTTTGTAAACGTAAACGAGGCAATGCCACAATTTGAAGGATAAAAATCTGGCAAAATAGCAGCTAATTGTGATTTTGAATGTTGCTTTGCTGGAAAACCATGCGCCCAAATTGTTGCAAAAACCACAATATCGCCGTGTGTCACCGCGATCACTTGTTTACCATGATGTTGCTGTCGCACACGATTAAAAAAAGTTAGGATACGGCTGACAAGATCTTCAGGTTGTTCATATTCCGGGTTAGTGCCAGTATACAAATCCCAATTACGAGACTCCATCACTTCAAGCGGCCAACCATCATAGGGCGAATGCACTTCGATGATATGACGGGTGATGTATGGCGTGAGTGTGGCTTGGTGACCCGCCGCAATGATTTTTGCCGTTTGTCTTGCTCGTAATAATGGGCTGGTGTAAAGCGCGGCAATTTCACGGCCTTTAAAATAATTGGCTGTAAATTGGGCTTGCTGTTTACCCTCGTCGCTTAGGCCAAATAGCGGCATCCGCCCATAATAAATGCGATTAGGGTTGTAAACTGCGCCATGCCTAACGAGGTGAATTGTGCTGGTGTTGGTCTTCATGGTACAAAGTGTAAAGTGTAAAGTTATGATCAAAGATATGGCACTATACTTTTTACTTTGCACTTTCTATTTTCTGCTCAGCCCTCAGCCTTTTTAGATCGGGTTCAAGCCAAGCCATACGGGCTTCAGTTGACCATAATCGCTCGCGGCTCCACCATTGCAGCGGCAATTCAGATGAGCTATATTGTTCAACAAGCGCATTACGTAATTCAAGCAATGGGCGTGAGCGATCAACATTTTGCAAAAATTGATCAGTAAGCCAAACATAAAAACGGGTGATGGTTTCATGGTAACCACGTGTGGTTGAATTAGGCACACCGCAAGCCATGTTGTAGGCTTTAATGCCATCTCGTAACAAATTCAATGCGGTGTCTGGCGAATAATGAAGCAAATACCACAGCCCAACAGTTAAATGGGCATGATGTGTCCAACGTTCGCATGGTAAGGTGCAGTCTTTAAATTGTGCTACGAAATGTTCAACCTCATCCGATCTATTAAAATGAGTGGGGATTTTCATAATGGTCAATAGTTAATGGTTGGTGGTTAATGGTTGGTGGTTAATGGTTAGTGCTTAATGATAAACCACTAATTGTATTAACAAAACATCTTAGCGTACAAAATATGAGACGATATATTAACGCTCATGCTTACTGCCGTGTGCTAACTTAATTTGTCTATACCACTAACCACTAACCACTAACCATTGACCACTAACCAATAACCAATGATTACATATTCTGATATTGAACAAGCATGGGCACGGATTATGCCCTATGTGCGCGTGACCCCAGTCATGCAAATGGAACGTGGGGGATTTAACACCCATGTGGATAGCCAAATTTATCTCAAATTTGAATTAATGCAGCATACGGGTTCATTTAAAGCGCGCGGCGCTTTTAATGGCATGTTGTCACATGCAGTGCCGTCGAGCGGGGTCATTACTGCGTCGGGGGGAAATCATGGTGCAGCGGTGGCTTATGCCGCCAAAGTTTTGGGCTACCCGGCTGAGATTTTTGTGCCTAAAATTGCATCGCCAGTCAAAATTGAGCGCTTGCGGCAGTATGGGGCCAATGTAAATGTGATAGGTGACAACTATCTGGGCGCATTCGCCGCTATGCAAGCACGCCAACGTGAAACAGGTGCGCTTGTCATTCATTCTTATGACCAAGATAGCACTTTGGCCGGGCAGGGCACGTGTGGCCGTGAATTAGATTTGCAAGTGCCGAACCTTGATACGGTATTGGTTGCCTGTGGCGGTGGTGGCTTTATTGGCGGCATTGCGACATGGTATCAGCAACGCGCCAAAGTGATTAGTATCGAGCCAGAAAATGCACCATCGTTAGCGTATGCTTTGGCGGCTGGGCAGCCAGTAAATGTGCCGGTCAGCGGAATTGCGGCTGATTCACTGGGCGCGACCCAAGTGGGGGGGCTGATGTGGCAAATCGCCAAAGACCATATTTCACAGGCGATTTTGGTTAGCGATGACCTTATTCGCCAAACCCAACGCCTATTATGGAACGAACTGCGAGTAGTGTCTGAGCCGGGCGGCGCAACTGCGCTTGCGGCAATTGTGGGTGGGTTATATAGCCCTCAACCGGGCGAACGGGTGGGCGTTTTGCTGTGTGGTGGCAATGCCGATTTGGCAACGATTGCATGAAGGCTGGGTCGCCAAATCGCCATTGGCGACCTAGCATTTAAGGCCTTGTTTTCGGAGCAACTTTAACCTCAGTGATAGGCTTGGCGATGGGTTTGAGTTGTGCGGCAAGTGTGCTTACCCCACCGCTTGGCGTTGCCTTTGCCATATTGGCAACACTTTTGGCGAGTGGGGTTGGAGTCACTGCCACAATCGTGCGTGCTGCGGCTACTCGCGCTTTTTGAATCGGTGCGGCAGCGCTGACGACAGCCATTTGTGCAGCTTGTTGAACGGGTTTAGGTGGGGCGGCGTTGACCGTTTGGGTGTTTGTGGCAGTTTTATTGCTTGGTTGCACGACCAGCGTAGTTGGGGCCGATGTCGGCACGGGCAGGGCTTGTGCAACTGGCATGGGTGTCTCAGCTGGTTGGAGCATGGGTGTGGTCGTGACTAAAATATAAATGGGAGTAGGGGTTTGCTGAATAGGACGGGCAATGGTCACAGGGGTTTGTGTTTTTTGTGAGACAGGGGCTTTGCCACAAGCATGAGACAGTTGGTCTAAGGCCGCTCCCGGGATGCTTGGTAGCCCTAAACGATTTAAGGCACAGTTTGCGCTGTTGCCGTTGCGAATGGGTTGGGTTAAGGCATCGTAATCAATATACCGCGTGCCGGGGTTGCTGGTGTTCGACCCATTTAGCAGATACAAATCAACATTTTGTGGAATACCCGGCCCCCACACAAAGAAAGGAACCGTGTAATTTAACGCATCGAGCGGGTTAACGCCGTCGATTTCTTCGATGCCATTTATCTCACTGCCTGCCCGATCTGTTGTTAAGATGATGGAGGTGTTTCCATTTAAAATATCGTTTGATTGGATCAGATTGAAAATCTCTCCGAGCCAGCCATCGAGATAAATGAGCGTGTTTTTATAGGCTTGACTATCCCAACCATAGATTATGCCGATGGTGCTGAGATCATGAAATTGTACAAACGTATAGTTTGTGGGCGCATTGTTGATATTGGCAGACAAATCTTCCATCATATGCGCTGTGTCATGATGGTAATTGATATAGACATCAATTTTGTCAAATCCATCGTCATGATCTACTGTGTCGGCGGCACCATTTGCGGTATTAAACGAATTTCTGATTAAGGTATAACGCTGATCGGTGGCATATAACCCTGTTTTTAACCCGTAATCATGCGCGATGTCAAATGTTGAAGCGATATAGCGATCGGCATGACGATGCAAGGTGGCATACATATCGGGCATAGCGTCGCTCATCCAGCCATGCCCACTATTCGGAATACTGAAGCGGGTGAGCATCGGTCGCCCCGTTAACATTGCAATTTGATTGGGCTGCCAAAATGCGGTGTCGGCATCGATCCGCGCATTATGTGTCCATGCACCTTGGGTGTGCAAACGCGCAAAGTTAGGCAATTTGCCCATATTTACCAAGGCGTGTAAATCACGTGGGCGTAACCCACTGATATTTAGGTGAAAAACAAAACTTTGCGGTGCAGTTGCAGCAATTTGTGGGGTGGGTGCAAAAATAATGCCCCAGTAAATAATACAGGTTGCAATGAAAAGATGTCGTATCTTGTTGGGTTTGTTTGCCGCATTCATAAGAATAATAAATTCACAACGTATTTACACAAAAAAATACCCTGAGATTTTGCTGCCTGTTGCAAATAGAATAGAAGGGATAATATCAACTATACATAATCGGACTATCTTTGAAATTATAATTTCTACGAAAACGCTTAGAAGTTTCTATTTTAAATAAATTTTGGCATAATT
>JAGWYZ010000257.1 GCA_018969115.1 Chloroflexota bacterium
TCATAACTGCCAAAACAGAACTGCTTGAACTCTGGCATTACCGGCATTTGCTGTGGATGTTGATTGTGCGTGACCTCAAATCACGCTATCAAAATTCGGCCTTAGGTATTTTTTGGTCCTTCATCCAACCCCTCGCCATGACGGGCGTGATGACCTTTGCCTTTACCCGCGTCGCCCCCAGCGGAACCCAAACCCCGCGTGCTTATATTCTCATCATGGCGGGGCTGTTGGCTTGGAATTATTTCAGCGCCGCCATTGTCAACGGCGCGGGTAGCGTCATCGCCAACGGCGCATTGGTCAAAAAAGTCTATTTCCCGCGGGCCTTATTGCCCATCGCCTCGGTGCTTGCCAACGGGGTGAATTATTTGCTGGCGGTGCCGCTCTTTTTGCTCATCGCTGTCATAAGCGGGCATCCGCTGCACTGGACACTGATTTTCGTGCCCTTCATTTTCATCTTACAAACCATTTTCACCATCGGGCTGGCCTTCTTTTTGTCGACGCTCAATATTTTTTACCGCGATACTCAGTTTATTCTCGATCTAGGCATGTTGATCTTGTTCTTCCTCACGCCCATTTGGTATGACATCAATGTCGTCAATTCAATCCCCATTATGGTGTTTGGGGTCGAAGTCAACCCATCCTACTGGCTGCCACGAATTAATTTGCTGGCCTCATTCATCAATTTATATCAAGATGCAATGTATAAAGGCCAAGTCACTGTCATCGAATATTGGCTGCGTACCTCGATCACCGCCATTGTTGTTTTTATTCTCGGTTTCTTGTTTTTTAGAAAATTCAGCCCGCGGTTTGGGGAGGAAATCTGATGCTCAATCCGTCATTCCGACGCGAAGCGAGGAATCTTTGCGTGAACTTAGTCATCGTGCCCATTTTCCGCAAAGACTCCTCGCTTCGCATCGGGGTGACGGGTTCATTTATTGCTATTATTAAATGCAACGCCTCCAACACAGAAAATTACCCATGTCGTACCAACTACTCACCCACATTCACACCCTCGTGCCTATGACGGGCGGCTACAATAACCCAGTACCGTCGCTGTACAATGCCGCCATCTTAATCAAAGACAATGTCATCGTATGGGTTGGAAACAATGACCAATGGCACATTGCCAACGACAACCTCATCCTGCCCGACCATGCGCCCATTCCCAATACTCTATTTTCTATTTTAAATTTAAAAGGCCACATTGTGCTGCCCGGCCTCATCAATACCCATCATCACCTCTACCAAACGCTCACGCGCTGCATCGCCCAAGACAATGGCCTGTTCAATTGGCTCAAAACGCTCTACCCCATTTGGCTGCGCCTAACCGGCGAGGCCATTCACACCAGCGCCCTCACCGGCATGGCCGAATTGATGCTGAGCGGCTGCACCACCGCCAGTGACCATTTATATATTTACCCCAACGATGCTAAAATTGACGACGAGATACGCGCTGCTGGCGAAATTGGGCTGCGCTTTCACGCCACCCGCGGCAGCATGAGCTTGGGCGAGAGCAAAGGCGGGTTACCACCCGACAAAGCCACCGAAGACGAGCATTTCATCATCAAAGAATCGATTCGCGCCATCGAAACCTATCACGATGCCTCGCGTTTTGCCATGCAGCGGGTAGCACTTGCGCCATGTTCGCCCTTTAGCGTTACGACCGACCTGATGCGTGAAAGCGCCGATTTGGCCCGCAGCTATAAGGTGATGTTGCACACCCATTTAGCTGAAACCCGCGACGAAGATGAATTTTGTTTGTCGCAATTTGGCAAACGCCCACTCGATTATGCCGAGTCGGTCGGTTGGGTCGGCAGCGATGTCTGGTATGCGCATGGGGTGCATTTTAACAAAGCCGATATTCAAAGGATGGGCGCATGCAGTTGTGGCGTGGCCCATTGTCCATCTTCAAACATGCGGCTAGCCTCTGGCATCGCCCCCATTCGCCTGATGTTGCAGGCCGGTGTACGGGTTGGCTTGGGGGTGGATGGCAGCGCCAGCAATGACGGCAATCATTTGCTGGCTGAGGCGCGCCAAGCCATGCTTTTGCAGCGTGTGATGGATGACAGCTTCGCCATGTATGACTCGGTAGCGCAAGCTGGGCAGCGCTCAGCGATTTCGGCCTACGAGGCCTTGTGGATCGCCACCCGCGGCAGCGCCAGTGTGCTGGGCCGCGATGATGTCGGGCAACTTGCACCCGGTTTCGCCGCCGATCTCATCGCCATTAACCTCAATCGCGTCGAATATGCCGGTGCCTTACACGATCCGCTCGCCGCTATTCTGTTCTGCGCCCCGCGTGGGGTCGATTTCAGCATGATCAATGGGCGCACGGTGATCAAAGAAGGGCAACTGACAACACTCGACTTAGGCCAAGTCATTGAAAGACACAATCACATCAGCTTGAAAATGATTCACGGGGAATAAAAAGCCAACCTATGACGCAGACACCACTCGCACAAAGCAATAGTAAAACAGCTGACGATGCCCAGCGTGTGCCCGAACTAGATGGGATTCGGGGCATTGCAATATTAACCATTATTGTTTGTCACTATTTTCAAAATAATCTTCCAATTGATGGCATTTTTTCGGCACGGTTAAGCCGTGCCCTCAGTTGGACGTGGAGTGGTGTCGACTTATTTTTCGTGTTATCGGGGTATCTTATCTGCAATATTTTGCTCAATAATCAGACCAGCCCACGATACTTTGTAGCATTTTATGTGCGGCGATTTTTTCGCATCGTGCCAATTTATTTTTTATGGGTGTTTGTGTTTTACCTCACTGAAAAGCTTTTAACCAATCAGCCTATTTTTGACCCAAGTGTCGTCTATTGGCTAACCCAACCCTATGGGCCAAGTAACCTGATCTATTACTTCACCTTTACGCAAAATTTTTGGATGGCAAGCAATAGCACCTCAGGCGCAAGATGGTTAGATGCGACATGGTCATTGGCGGTTGAAGAGCAATTTTATTTGGTGCTGCCATTCATGGTGCGGTTTACCTCCAAGCGCCTGCTGCCCTATTTATTTATTGTGGCAATTATGATGGCGACCATCGCCCGCTCGTTTTTTTTAGATTGGTTTGGTGAAGATGCCTCGTTAATTAGTTATATTTCACTCATTACCCGCGCCGACCCATTGTTTGCTGGGGCTTTGCTCGCTTATTGTGTCAAAATCCCAAAAATTCAGCATTTTTTAAACACAAACACTTGGTTTTGGAAAGCAATGATTGCAATCGGGGCCGCTGGCTTACTTTATCTCATTGCCATCAATAAAGCCTATATCGGCACAGTCACCACCATTCCAATCGCGCTCACAACATTCACGATCATGTATGTTGGTTTTGTCGGCATCGCCATCAGCCCTCAATTTCCACGCGCACGAGCTGTTTTATCATGGGCACCATTACGCAGGCTTGGCATTTACGCCTATGGCATTTATTTATTCCACCAAGCCATCCAAGGCATTGTCAATGGCATCATGCACAACAAACCACCTATGTTTAACGAAATCGCCGATGTCATCCCTACGATTATTGCTTTTGTCATTGTGCTGATCATGGCCCATTTTTCGTGGCACTGGATCGAGAAGCCGTTGGTGAAATTAGGCCATCGCGTTAAATATTAGTTGGTTGATTGGTTGATTCCTGATACATAATTTACGAGTTAAAACGCGACTCTTTTGAGAACCGTAGTTATAGGCCCAATCAGGCAAGTAAAACAAATTTTCGTCGAAATCACTATATGACCTTTGGTAGCGTGGGCTTTGCCCGCGCTATCAAAGGTCATATAGTGATTTCGACATTACATCTTTTTGGGAAGGACGCAGACCTATGTGTTTCAAAATGGATAAGGTTGATCAATCAACCAATCAACCAATGACATCGTCTTCACCAAGCGACGATGATGCCGTTACATGCGTGCCATCCGACTTTACCGCGTTTTCGCCCGACTGTGCCAAACGCCGCCCACGCACCTTGTTGGGTTGGGTCGACCATACCGGTTGGGTAATACGAGCTGTGGTGTTTTTGACCATCAGCATATTGGTGGTCACATAAACAAACCCTAAGGTATCAAGCACAGGTTGCACCCAGCTTAAATAGCTGGGCAATGAACAATAAACGGGCTTTTCGCTTTTATTGCCAGTCGGCAATAACTGGTTAATGCCAAACAATATTGCAGGCAAAACAATTTTTTCCAAATCGAGGTCTGGCTTAAATAATACCTGCATCCCAACCCCGCGGCGACCTTGTCGAAATGATAAATACCCAATCATCTCTTGGTCTTGCAACACCACAAACCCACGATCTGATCGATGCGCGATGCGCGAAAGATCAGCCACAAGGTCGGTGCGCTGCAAGATTTTAGGCACGACCCGCATCGCTAAAATTTTGATCGCTGGATCGTCGCCTTTTTCAGCTTCGCGCACCGTCGCCAAACACGCCAAGTCATTTGCAACAGCCAATTTGGTCAGTTTGCACACATTTTGATGAATCGCATTTGAAAAACCCGCGCGTGCCAATGATTCATGCTCATTGCTGCTGGCCGGAACCTCGGCCAAAACAACATGGCAACCTTTCTCGCCCGCATGCATCACAAAAGCCTCGGCTAGCTCAGCCCATGTCTCGATCATGTCTTCATCATCGGGCTTGGGGGCCATAAACTCGATCACACCAGCGTTGCCAGACACATCCATGATGCCAAAGGCATTACATTTGCCGTGCTCATCGTGGCTTACTAACGCCACATTGCGATCATACCCAGCCGATAAATAAGAGCGCAGTGCGTCGATAAGTGTATTAATCCCTTCTACCGCAACCGTTTCGTATGCCAACGGATGCCCTGATGCACTCAGACGCTGCACAGTGGTAATGTCTCGGATATCAAAAAACTTAACCAAAATCTAATGAAATTCTACCATTCAGTGGGGTATAGTTTGCATAGTGAATGGTAGATAGCGATCATAGAGAGGGCAGATTCTGAGTTGATGAAAGGTTTTGCCTATATCATGATCTCTCCCCAAAAGCTAAGCTGTAGGAGAGGAACCGTGATAGAGGCCCTTCATCTTTTAGGAATTTAGACTAATGCTTAACTATTCACGCCTTGCTATGGCATACAAAGATTTTTACAAGACCCTCGGTGTTGCGCGAGATGCATCAGCCGAAGACATAAAAAAAGCGTTCCGCAAACTCGCTCGGCAATATCACCCCGATACCAACCCGGATGATAAAAAATCTGAGGAGAAATTTAAAGAGGTCAACGAAGCCTATGAAGTGCTGAGTGACCCGCAAAAACGCAAACTTTATGACAACGCTGGTGAAAATTATGAGCAATACCGCCGTGCTGGTGGCAATGCCCAAGATTTTGATTGGAGCAAATTTGCACCCGGCGGTGGGTTTGGCGGCTTTGGGCAAGGCGACAGTCGCCGCCAAGCCAGCAATATGGATTTTTCGGATTTGATTGAGCAATTGCTAGGCCGACGCGGCGGGGGTATGCCCGGCTTTGGTCAAGGCTTTGGCGGGGCAGGCCAAGCCAGCCAAGCCTCGGCAGATATTGAACAGCCCGTCGAAATTTCGTTGCAAGAAGCCTATCGCGGCGCCACCCGCATCTTAAGCAAAGCCGGAC
>JAGWYZ010000019.1 GCA_018969115.1 Chloroflexota bacterium
ATTTGCTTGGTTGGGCAAATATCGGCGTTTAGCTCGTGACTATGAACATACAACTGCTTCTAGTGAGTCTTTTGTCTATATCGCGAGTATTCGGCGCATGCTTAAATCTCTTTAAGAAACACTCTCTTAGATTTAAAGTGTGACCCAGCGCCGCTCTGCCGATGAGGTTAGCATGGCGATACATGCCGCCACACCCGCCCGCCCATCAGATGCCGCGCCAACCGTGCCCGATTTGCCATTAATGGCATCGATAAATGAGGCAATTTGATCGGTGTAGGCCTGCATACGCACATCGCCAAACGCCGTATTCGCGCCTTCATGGCCCACCACCGGCTGTTTCGATACCATACGCCACCCATTTTCATCCGACAAATTTAGCTCTTTATACGGATCAAGATCAAGCAAGCCAGTGCTACCCGTAATGCGAATACGAAAATCTTCGCCCGGAAACGAGGGCGCAGGCAAGGCGCGGCTTGAAAACAAGCTGCAAATAGCGCCATTCGACAATTCCATCAACGCCATTGTTGTGTCTTCGACCGGCACATCGGGCAAAAGCGTGCGACAAAACGCCGAAACCGTCACCACCTCAGCCCCCGTAAACCAACGCATAATATCGACAGCGTGTGGGGCGCTGTTAAGAATGTGACCGAGGCTAGCAGGATTGTTCCACCAATCCCAATTGCCGCCAAAGCCGCCCGCCTTGATGGTTCCAGCATAAGTTGGCATTGAGATTTGAATGGCTTGCACTTGCCCAATGGCATTTTCGGCAATAAGTTTACGCGCAGTTGCGTTATTAACCCGAAAACGCTGATGATAGCCAGTTGACAAAGTGCGCTGATTTTGTGACGCAGCCACCATCATGCGATCACAATCAACAACCGAAGTCGCCAAAGGCTTCTCAACCAAGGCATGTTTGCCTTCGTTTAAGGCCAATACAGTCTCATCAACATGCAAATGATGCGGCGTAGTGATCACCACGGCATCAATATCACTACGCCGCAATAAATCATCGACGCTGCTTTCGAGCGCAACGCCATAATCGGCGGCCAATGCAGGAGCACGATTGCCACCTGCCACCGCGATCAACTCAGCATTCGGCAAACGCCGCACCGCATCGGCGTGAGTACGCCCCATAAACCCTGAACCAACAATTCCAAATCGAATTTTTTGCATATGTTTCTCCCTAGAGCAGATTCCGAGTTGATGAAATTGGCACTTCATCTTTTCGGATATCTATTTTTTTATAAATCGGCTAACGCCAATCAAAAACAACCCCCAACAGACTATCTGGTGCATCACGCAAGCGATCATAAAGGCGAGGCATTTGCATAAATGGCACATTATCTTTAATCAAGGGCCCAATTTTCATCACCCCGTCAATATACAAGCGACATAATTCTTGCAAGTCATCTAAAATAAAATGGCTGGCATGCTGCACCACAATCTCATGCCCCTGTGCGGCATTAAAATTGTAATCAACCCGCCCACGCCCGGCAATCATCACCAAGCGGCCAAATGGCTTCAAAATGCCCTGATTCCAAGTTGGCCCAACAATATAATCCAACACTGGCGCACCAGAATCCTCAAACACACAATCAAATGGTCCCAACGCCTTGATATTTGCCCAATCAGCATCGGGCACAAGGGTGTGATGTGCGCCTAATTCGGCAGCCACCCATAGCCGATTAGCATTGAGATCGCACACTGTCACCATCGCGCCACACGCTAGCGCTGCTTGGCTGGTAAATTGACCAATTAGCCCCGCGCCCACCACCAACACCCGTTCACCCAAACGTACATTGGCGCGGCGCACATCGTGCAGAGCCACACTCGCCACGCCAAACAAAGCCGCATGTTGTGGGTTCACTTGCGGCGGCAGTTTTAGAATGAGGTCAGCTGCGCCCGCTGGCCCAGCAAAATATTGGCGGTGCTGTTGAAAATCGCCATGAAAAACCACATCACCCTCAACAAAGCCAGCCACACCCGCGCCCACCGCCAGCACCCGCCCAACACTCTGATAGCCTGCCCGACCCGGCCAGCCTCGGCTGTAATTACCGCCCATCAGAGTGTTGCGTTCGGTGCCATTGGTTAGGCCGCTGAATAGGGTTTGGCACAGCACTAACCCAGGTCCACAACGTGGCGTTTCTTCATCAATCAATTCAGCTTGACCACGCGCCACAAACATAATCCCTTTCATCGTCGGCGGCAGCGACGGCGGAGCATAACGTTGGGTCAGGGTACGATTGAGCGTAAGCGAGGGGATGTAGCCCTCTTTTTCGACATAATAGTGACCGGGTATGTGTGAGCCGGGTGGCAATGTGCCATAAATCACTTGGATAGTGAAATCATCACTATTGCGCCCAGTCTCAGGTAAACCGTCTGAGCCATGCTCATAGCCTGCCGGAATCATCCACACGTCGCCCGCCTCCAGTGCAAAATCCTCGCGCTGTCCCTCGTGATCAATCCAGTAGGCCAGCCCTTGGCCGCTCAAAATGATCCATGTTTCGTCATGGTCGTGAAAATGCTTTTCGGTGGTGATAACCTTAAATCCCTTTTTTAATAACCCACTATGCAATGCCATTTTTGCTCCATTTTTATCTTATCCATAAGCGTTAGTATAAAAACTATTTTCATCAATACAAAAACCTCTCACAGAGCCCACAAAGAACACAAAGAAGGTATTTTTATAGACCCTTTGTGTTTGTGATCTTTGCGAGAAAAAATTGCAGCATTTTTATACAACCTCTAAATAAATTTTTCGCTAAGACTCACCCTTACTGATAACCGCCGCTACCTGCGCTTTGCGCTCATAGCCAAGCATGAGCAACACCGCCAATGCCGCAATGACAGCGCTGGTGATGAAGTAGGGCCCAAAACCAAACTGTGTGACCAAACGCCCACCGATGGTAGCGGCGCTGGCCCAGCCCAAACCCAAGCCAACCGTTTGCACCCCCGAAATGATAGTGCGCCAACGCGGCTGAACAATTATTTGGCTCATAATCCCCCGCGCTGCCGTTGAAACTGAGGCTAACACCAGCACGCTGATGTAACCAAAAGTGGCCGCCAACGGATTAGAAAACATGCCAATCACAGCCAAGGCCAAACAACTGCCCACCGTTACAAAAATAATGGCGCGTGCGGCCCCAAAACGCCGCAAAAATGCTGGGGCCGATAACGCCCCAATAACCGACAAAAACTGCCCAAGCCCAAAAACAGTGCCAATTTCAGCCGTTGGCATATTTAATTGCTTGTCAAGGTAAACATTAAAAAATGCCCGAACCGATCCTTCACTCGAGGTAATTAAAAACATCAACACACCCCAAAAGACAAGCACACCCAACGGCTTGACCGCCACTTCAATCCCTATGCCACCACCATCAACTTCTGTATCAGTGGTCTTGGTTAGCATGACAAGGCTTATAACATGGGCGACTGGGGCCAGCCATAACACCATGCGGTAAGGGGTTGCATCGGCTAACGTAGTGCCGGTCAAGGTAGCCATGATGTTGGGCAATATGCCAGCCACCCAACTGCCAATAAACCCCATGATCGAAAACATCGCCACTTGGGCTGAAAATACGTGATTACGAGCCTCAAGGGTTGACACCCGCATCAGATAAGGCGTGGAATTGACACCTCCAAACGCCCCACCCAGCCAAAATACGCCCCACCCTAACACAATAAATATGGTTTGAAACGAAGACGGCAGCAATTCAGCAGATAAAAGCAAAGTTAAACCAATCATATGCAAGGTTTGCCAAATGAATAAGGCTGGGCGGGTGCCGATACGCCGCCCAATCGCCCCAGCCGGTAATGCCATCATCGCCCACACCAACTGCCCAAACCCGATTAAAGTGCCGATAAATTCAGCATTGTAGCCAAGCCGCAAAAAATAGAGATTGAGCAACACGGCTTGAATGCCAAAATAAGCAAAGCCATTGAGCGCAAACACACTCAACATCAACCATACATTTCGCCCAAAGGAACGCATCACACGCCAATCTTTCATCTTTTTTCACCACCTGCCGCCCTATTTTATAGCCAAAACAACCAACAACGAAACACAATGGCCTCAAAAAAGGATTCCACCGATTTCAATATCCCCTCTTAAGCTACGTTTGAAAAGGGATATTGAAATCGGCTTTATTCTCCACTTTTTCTACCCAAAATATGGCTTGACAATATCGTATAAATGATTATACTTATTGTGAAATCAGAAATTTCTGATTTCACATTTCTAATTTTAGTGTTTCATCATGATTGTCAGTTCAACCCAAACTGTGCCACCTGCCCAACCCATTACGCCCATTTCACGTTTAAGCATCCGAGATGATGTTTATTTGCTGTTGCGAAGGGAAATTCTGAATCACAGCTACCCACCCGGTCATCGGCTCGATTTAGATGAGCTATCGAACCAGTTACAAGTAAGCCGAACCCCTGTGAAAGAAGCCTTGCACAAATTGGAAACAGAAGGGTTGATTCAAATTTTGCCGCGGCGCGGCACGTTTGTGACATCGTTAGATGCCAAAAGTATTGCTGAGAGTTACGATGTGCGCTTGGCGCTGGAGTGTTTTGTCATACCCATTGTGATGAAATATATAACAAACAACGATATTCAGCACTTACGTGACATTCGCAATCAAATGCGAGCCGCATTAACCGAGAAACCTTTTGACGAGGTCATTGAACGCTACACCAAACTCGACCAAGAATTTCATGTGCAAATTATTTTGCCCAGCGGCAACGACCGTTTGCTTGAAATTTATCGTGCCATTGGGGGGCCATTGCAAATGGCACGCTTATATAGCAAATTTGACGCAGCCGTATATAACAATTACACCGAGCCTGAACATGATGCCATCATGCAGGCCATCGACAAACGTGATTGTGAAGGGCTAAAAAACGCACTCACGGCGCATGTTGAACGCGCGAAAATACGGGTATTAAAATTAATTGAAATCAATCATTTAAACGGTAAATCATGAAAAGAGTTTTTGCAGTTGAAGGCCAACCAGTGGTGCTAGATGTGCCCGAACCCGAGCTTCGCCCCGGCGAAGTCTTGGTCGCTACGGCCTATTCGGTCGTCAGCAGCGGCACCGAAATGCACATCATTCACAGTTCAGGTGACCCAGCCACCTTGGGCGAAGATACCTATCCTAGCCCACGTACGCCGCGCCAGCCACAATTGCGCAAAAAAGGGGTAGATTGGGGGTTTCCCCCCCCACGTGGGCAAATGCCCGGCACAGCCTCCGTAGGTTACAGCCTATCTGGCACAGTGGTGGCGGTTTCAAAAGAAGTAGTCGATATTAAAGTAGGGGATCGCGTCGCTTGTTCAGGCAACCAATGCGCTGTTCATGCCGAAATTGTGGCAATGCCGCGCAACTTGGTGGCAAAAGTGCCCGACAATGTATCACTCGATCAAGCCGCATTTGTCACGCTGGGCTGTATTGCCATCACCGGGTTGCGCCGTGCTGAATGTCAATTTGGCGAAACGGTGGTGGTATATGGGCTGGGGCTGCTGGGCTTACTCAGTACCCAAATCGCCAAAAATGCTGGGCTGTATGTGTTGGGGTTGGATATTGACGAGCGACGAGTGACGCAAGCGCTAAAAGTGGGGGCTGATCACGCCATTAACCCACTCAAAACCCACCCTGTTGATGCCATTTTAGATATGACCGATGGGTTTGGGGCCGATGCCGTTATTTTGACCATCGCCACTCCCGCCAACGAACCCATGAATTTGGCTTTTGATTTGTGTCGCACACGTGGGCGCGTGGTGGGCGTGGGGTTGTTTGGCATGGATGTCAATCGCGGCAAAATGTTCTCGCGTGAGGTGACGTTGGTTCCATCCATCGCCTACGGCACTGGGCGCTATGACAGTGTGTATGAAGAAGGCAATATTGACTTTAATATTGGCTATGCCCGTTGGACCGAAAACCGTAACCAAGGCGCGTTTTTACGGCTATTGGCCGAGGGTAAAATTGACCTGAGCGAGCTTGCCCCCACCCGTGTGCCGATTGCTGATGCCCCCAAAGGCTATGATTTGTTACATACACCCAATCGCCCCCCCACGGTGATGTTTACCTATGGCAAAGACTAAATTACCTACGTGATGAACAAGACAAATTTTTCACCACGAAGCACACGAAGAACTCAAAGATTTGCACCCAAAAGCCTTCCTTTCTTTGTGATCTTTGTGGTGAAAAACTAAACCTTACATAACGTCAGAAAATAATTGTTGTGGTGAATTTGAGTTCACGACAAACCAATTCATAAAAAATGGCAAACGCATTAAATGTAGGCTGCATCGGTTGTGGGTTACGCGCCGAGATATATGTCGAAAAGGTGGCACAACTGCCATCGTTAAAAATGCACGCCTATGCCGATGTTAAACAAGAACATGCGGATCGGTTTTTAGCAGAATATGGCGGTGTGTATGCCACAACCGATATTAAACGGGTATTAACCGACCCAGATATTCAAGCCGTTTTTATTAGCACTTGGCACGATACCCATGCCGAATTTGCCATCGAAGCCGCCAAAAACGGCAAGCATATTCTCATCGAAAAGCCCCTGGCCTTGAGCATAGACGAGTGTTGGCGCATTGAAGAAGCGGTAAAACGCGCAGGCGTAACGATGTGTGTCGGGCTAAAAATGCGCTTTATACCCTTGGTGCGCAAGGTCAAACAAATTGTGCCACAGCCCATTTTGTTAATGGGGCAAATGATGAATGACCGTGTGCCCGATAATGCATGGTCGCTGCAACCGGTGATCGGCGGCGGCACTGTCATTGGGGCGGGCTGTCATACGGCAGATTTGTTGTGCTATTTCGCGGGGGCCGATCCGGTCGAGGTGTATGCCTGCGGCAACAATGTCATTCACAAAACACCGGGCATGATCGATAATGTGGTAGGCACGATCAAATTTGCCAATGGTGTCATCGCCTCACTTATTCATGGCGACCCCGGGCGCAACCCTTATGCCTCGACCTTTTTTTGCCAAGTGTTTGGCATGAATAAAGGGGCATGTTTATATGACCGTTATCGCCGTGCCAGTTTGTGGGGCTGTGATCAGCCAGCGCTGGGGGTGAGTGATTTAAATGCTTTTGAAAGCATGGATGTCGAGGGCGATTTTGCATTGTTGCAGCATTTTGCGCAATGCGCTATTGCAGGCAAGCCATGCGAAGCCAGTGCCCGCGAAGGACGCATCGCTACCACGCTGATGGTAAAAATGATTGAATCAGCACGCACGGGGATGCCGATGCAGATTGAAGCCAATTGGCGTAGCCGTTATGGCTAAGGCAATAAAGTAAGAGGAGGCCTTATTTGAAAAAACACAAGCGCAAATAACCTATCTTGAGCATAATTTACTGGGTTACACCCTAAGTTTTCACAATTGAGGAGAAAAATGTTCAGCAACTTTAATAAAAAAACCATCTCTCGCCGTAAATTTCTAAAAATCGCCGGAACTGGTGCGGCCATAAGCACCATAAGCGCCGCTTGTGCGCCAGCCCCGACCCCAACCCCGGCCCCAGCCGCCCAACCAGCCGCCCCAGCCGCAGCACCCGCCGTAGTTGCCAAGCCATTTGCGGGCAAAGAATTAACCGTATTCGCTGGCAACCATCACGATACCAATGTGCGTGACTTGTGGGCTCCGTTATTCCAAGAGAAAACCGGCGCAAAAGTCACCTACACCTCGATCGGTGGTGGCGATGCCGATGCAAAATATGCCGTGTTTCTCGCCAGCCAAGATGGCTCGCAAGATGTATTGTATAGCTGGGAAACCTTTACCGCCAAATTCGGGCGTGGTTTGTTCGAAGACCTGAGCGGCTTCAAGAAATCCATTCTCGACACCTTGGCCCCTACCCCTGTCAAGGCGCTGTCATTCTTGGGCAAACTCTATGGCATTCCATTCGACTCCAACATGGCTATTTTCATGTGGAACACTGAGCTATATGAAAAAGCCGGACTTGACCCCAATAAGCCACCCGAGAATTGGCAACAATTTGCCGATTACAGCAAGAAATTGACCACCGGTGGCAATTATGGCACCTTGTTTACCTTGGGCGATGCCAACTCTAGCTTCTTCACCTTCATCTCAATCTACAACTCAACCGGTGGCAACTTGTTGAGCGATGACCAAAAGAAGATTATGGTCGATACCCCCGAAGGTTTGTTGGCGATGGAAGCCTTTTATAACGGTGTGGTCAAAGATAAGTGGATCGACCCAGCCGGTCTAACCATCAACAGCTCAATCGAACAAGGCAAAGTGTTTCGTGGCGGCAAAATGGGACACTATTTTGCCTTCCCAAATCACTATGGTTTGGCCCAAGACCCCAGCCAATCACAGGTGGTCAACAAAGTCAAAACCGGTATCATTCCCGGCCTCAAACTCCGCAGCGGCTCAGGCAATGGCTTTGAAGGCTATTCGATGAACAAATTCTCGAAGAACAAAGACCTTGCCATGGCATGGCTCGAATTTGTGGTATCACCCGAAGTGCAAAAGTTGGTCGCTACCAAGTGGGGCCGCCCGCCCACACTCAATAGCACCTATAACGACCCCGATGTCAAGGCCGCCGCGCCACAATTTGCGGCTGTAGCCGAGCAAGTAAAACACCCAGCCCCGCGCTATGGCTCGCCGTTTTACTTCGATGTCGGCACCGCATTTAATGACGAAATGAACAAACTGCTCAAGGGCGAAGGCACCCCCAAGCAAGCCTGTGAAAAGATTCAAGCTGCCGCCCAAAAAACCATTGATGAATATTGGGCCAAAGTGAAATAAACGCAAATTAATGGTCAATGGTCAATGGTCAATGGTTAATGGTTAATGAATAATTAACCATTGATCATTAACCATTAACCATTGATCATTAACCATTAACCATTGATCATTGACCATTGATCATTGACCATTGATCATTGACCATTGATCATTAACCATTGATCATTGACCATTGATCATTAACTATTGATCATTGACCATTAACCATTAACCATTGATCATTGACCATTGATCATTAACCATTACATTGATCACAAAAACTTCATCCCCATCTGGCTTTTGGCAGCGTTTTCATCGTATGGATGAAAGCAAATTTGGCTTATTGCTGACGCTGCCCACCATATTCTTGGTGGTGGTCTTTCTGGCCTTGCCCATCACCTATGCATTTTTCATGAGCCTAAACCAGATCGAGCTAACCATTTCGCCCGATTGGGATTTTGTTGGGTTAAAAAATTACACTGGTTTGCTCACCGACAAACGTGTGATCGATACGGTGCCCCGCACTCTCTATTTTGCTGGGCTAAATGTAATTGTAACCACCTTAATGTCGTTATGTTTAGCGCTCATCTTAAATGAACAGTTTAAGGGCCGCAACTGGATCCGCGTTTTTATTTTGCTGCCTTGGGCGGTTGCGCCTGTGGTCAGTGGCGTGATGTGGCGCTATATGTTTCACCAAAGTTATGGCCTCATTAATGCCTTGCTCACCAGCTTGGGCATCATCGATAAATATGTGGTGTGGTTCGATAATCCGACCGTTGCCTTAAGCATCGCCAGTTTTGCCACCGCGTGGAAAGCGCTGCCATTTTCAACCCTCATTATGTTGGCCTCCATGCAAGGCATTTCAGAATCACTATTTCGCGCCTCAAAAATGGATGGGGCCAATATCTTCCATCGTTTTCGTTATGTCACCTTGCCGCATTTGCGCCCCACCCTGATCTTTGTTGTTGTGCTGCAAATTATTTCGTCGCTGCAAGCCTTCGATGTCATTTTTACACTCACACGCGGTGGCCCCGGCCAAGGCACAGTGGTGCTTAATTACCTAACCTTTGTAAATGCATTCGAGCGACTAAGCATCGGGGCAGCTTCAGCCATGTCAATCATGTTGGCGGTGTTAATCGTGTTACTCAGCGGTCTATCGATTTATATTTCGATGGGTCGCAAAGGCAAGGCCAAGGGCTAAATCTATGCGCCAATTTTTATACGACCGCGTTCGACCCATTATTTTATATGCGCTGGCCGGTTTTTTCGTCATCTGGACCGTCGCGCCGGTTTTGTGGATCGCCACCATGAGTGTGCAACCCGAAATCAACTATGTCTCAGTGCCACCCAAACTCAGCCTTGCAGATGTTAGCTTGCGCTGGTATGGCGAAATGTTAGCTCAAACCGATGTTGCCGCCGCACTACAAAACAGCCTTATCATCGCCCTTTCAACAATGGTCTTGTGCTTAGTATTTGGGGCACTCGCGGCCTACCCGCTTTCGCGTTTGCAATTGCCGCGCAAAAATTGGTTTCTCACGGCCAGCATCGTGTCACGCATGATTCCATCGATGGTGCTCATCATCCCGATGTTTCTCATCATGCGCCAACTGCGCCTGCTCGACACACATCTCTCACTCATCATCGTCTACACCACCTTTTTGCTGCCCTATGTCATTTGGATGTTGAAAAATTTCTTCGACCAAATCCCTTACGCCCTCGAAGCTGCCGCACGCATGGACGGCTGCACCCGTTTAGGGGCGTTGTTTCGCGTCATGATCCCCGTGGCAGGGCCGGGCGTGGTTGCCACCGCCGTGTTTGCCTTTATTGGGGCATGGAATGAATTTTTATTTGGGCTTATTTTGTCCACCCGCTTTGCCGTGCCCATCACCGTAAAACTTTCGGCTTTGGTCAGCAGCACTTTTCATTCCGATACATCGTTGGTTGCCGCCACCGGCATGTTAGCCATCATCCCCGTTGTTGCATTGGTCTTCGTCCTTAATCGCTATATTGTGCGTGGCTTGGTCGAAGGCGTTAAGTATTAATTATCAGGAGAATTTAATGAGTCGTGTATCGCTTCGTAGCCTTGCAAAATCATTCGGACCCGTACAAGCAGTGAAAGATGTGACTTTGGAAATACCAGACCACGCCTTTGTCACCCTACTTGGCCCGTCGGGCTGCGGCAAAACCACCACCTTAAACATGTTGGCTGGGCTAGAAAAAGTAACGCGTGGTGAAATTTATTTAGACGACCAAGCCGTCACCCAATGGGCACCGCATGAACGCGGCATGGCAATGGTGTTTCAAAATTACGCACTTTACCCACACATGAATGTGTTTGGCAATATCGCTTTTGCTTTGCAATTGGCAAAAGTGCCCAAACCCCAAATTAAAGAACGGGTGCAAAAAGTTGCCAAAGCGCTTGAACTAGAAGCCTTGCTAGAACGCCGCATCTCACAACTTTCGGGCGGTCAACAACAACGGGTGGCGCTGGCCCGCGCGATGGTCAAAGAGCCAAAAGTCTTTCTCTTCGACGAGCCACTCTCCAACCTCGATGCCGCCTTGCGCACCCGTATGCGCAGCGAGATCAAAAAGCTCCATCAACAACTCCATGCCACCTCGGTCTTTGTGACACATGACCAAGAAGAAGCCATGATTTTGTCGGATTATATTGCCGTAATGCGTGAAGGCTTGGTGGTGCAATATGGCCCCGCCGAAGATGTGTATCGCCGACCACAAGATATTTACGTGGCAACCTTTATCGGCAAACCCCGCATGAGCACCATTGCTGGGCATTTGCGGGTGAATGGGCAAGACGGCATAATGACGTTTACGACCGACGGCATCAATTTAAGCTGGCCGCACACCCCCCAAGATGGCAGCATTAACGCCATTGATACCGATGTGCAGCTTGGCATACGCGCCGAAGATGCACGCGTGATCGCGGCGCCATCTTCGCCACTCGCCGACACCTTCACCGGTGAGGTCTCGCTGGTCGAGCCGCTCGGCTCTGATACCTTTGTCGAAATTACCCGCGGCCCACACGCCATCACCACCCGTGTCGAGCCAGATCGCCGCCTAAAGCCACAAGAATCTGTCATTGTGCAGTTGCCACGCCACAAATTACATTTCTTCGATGCAAAAACCGGCAAACGCATCAACCTTTAAATAGAAAATTACGAATTACAAATTACGAATTGGCCGCAAGTAACCTAATGCTTCGTAATTTGTAATTCGTAATTCGTAAAAAAAGATGAAGATTACCGCCGTCAAAACCTACGTTCTAAGTCACCCACTGCCGCGTGGGGTTGGTCCCTCAACGGCCTACTATCATTCACGTAGCACCCTCATCATCAAAATTGAAACTGATGCCGGGCTGAGTGGTTGGGGTGAAACAACCACCTTCACTGGGGTGCAGGCGTTAATCGACCAACATTATGCGCCGATGCTGATTGGGCAAGACCCAATTGCCCACCGCAAACTATGGCGCAACCTATGGGGGCCAAATTTTGGCAATGGCATGGCGTTGGGCGGGGTCGATATGGCGCTGGATGACCTGCGCGGTAAAGCCCTCAAGTTGCCCGTGGCCGAGCTATATGGTGGGCGCTTGCGTGAGCGTGTCATGGTCTATGCCTCGGCCATGAACTATATCGAGGGTGAAAACCCTGCCGAGCAATACCCGCGTGAGGCCGAAGCACTCTTGGCGCAAGGCTTCGGCGCAATGAAAATGCGCATCGGTGGGCAGCCCCTACGCCAAGACCTTGCTGCCATGACGGCGGTGCGACGAGTGGTAGGTGATGACATCAAATTGATGGCGGATGGCAATGGTGCTTATACGCTCGGCAGCGCCATTCAAATGGGGCGCGAAATGGAAAAGCTAGGCTTTTATTGGTTTGAAGAGCCATTGCCCCAAAGCGTGCCCGAATATGCTGGCTATGAAGTTTTGACCGACAAACTCGATATTGCCATCGCCGCCTGTGAGGGGCTGACCACGCGCGGCATGTTTAAAGAAGCCATCGCTCGGCGAGCGATGGATATTGTGCAGCCCGATGTCAGCCTTGCGGGCGGCATCGGCGAATGTTTGTTTGTGGCCGAAATGGCGCGGTTGTGGGGCATTCAATGTATGCCGCATTGTTGGGGCGGCGGTTTGCTGATTGCCGCCACTGTACATTTGCTATCGCTGCTGCCCGATGCCTCATGGGCACGCCGCACCGAGCCACCCATGCTCGAATATGATTTTGTTGAAAGCCCATTTCGCGACGAATTACTCTCGGTCAAGCTTGATCTGCGTGATGGCTACATTACTGTTCCAACAGGGCATGGGCTAGGCGTAGAAATCGACGAGGAGCGATTGGCCTATTATGCAAAATGACGGACGCAAACGCAATGTAAACGGCGACGACATTTTTAACGTGCGTTGGGTCGATGCACCATGCTTGTCGGCCGACGGGCAACACTTGGCGTATACCGTCACTTATCTTGACCGCGCAGGCGATGCCATGCGCACAAAAATACGCTGCGGCCAATGGGAACACGCTGGGCACAGCCTGCGGTGGTCGCCCGATGGCTCAACCTTGGCGTTTATTCATGATGATGCCAACGGCATTGCGCAAGTTTGGCTGTGGCATCGTCACATCCAAGCCGCCGCACCAATCACCCATTTACCCCAAGCCTGTAGTTGGCCGACCTGGTCGCCCGATGGCACACAAATTGCATTTTTAGCGAATGGGCAATTGTGGGTATTTGCTACTGATGGTCATTCGTCAACGGCGCTGACAGTTGGGCACGAAGCCATCGCCACCCCGTGTTGGCTGCCCGATAGTCGCCACCTTGCCTTCACTGCATCGCGCCAAATGGGTAGCGAAACCCAAGTATGGCTGTGCCAAGTTAACCCCTCTCCGCCAGCCCCCACCACCTTGCTCTATACCAATCTAGGCCCCATTCGCGCCCTTGCCAGTGCCCCAAATGGCACAGCATTGGTATGGATTGGGCATGAGCGCGGGTTGGCGCAGGGGGTGAATTTTGGGGTGTGGCATTTTAACCTCGCCAGCCAAACCGCGCGGCCCCTTACCGCCACATTCGACCGCAGCATTGGCCTCACCACCCGCTCCGACGATGTGCGCGGCATGAACCCACCCGATTTGGTTTGGCTGCGCCAGCATGACCTTGATCGCATTTATGTCGCCTATGCCGAAGGTGGGGCCAGCCATATCGGCTGGGTTGGGCTGGATGGGACGATGCGGCCCATCATTACAGGCGAGCGCAGTTGTTTGGCCTTCAGCATCGCCCCTGCCACCGGCACAATCGCGGCGGTCATCGCCACTGCCACCGACCCCGGTGAAGTCATTGCCACCGATTTAGACGGCAATGGCGAACAGACCTTGACGCAGGTCAATACGGCGTGGCTAAACGAGGTTCAATTAAGCCAACATCAGGCCATGCATTTTGTGGCAAGTGATGGGGTAACGGTAGAGGCGTGGCTGGTGAAGCCCCCCCTTTCTTCCTCCCCAATTCCCCTCCCTCTGTCCCTCCCAATTGGGGGGGACAGAGGGGGGGAATGTTACCCACTCATTTTGCAGATTCACGGCGGGCCACACTATGCCATTGGGCATCGTTTCTATCTCGAATTTCAGCGTTTGGCGGCGCAGGGTTACATTGTTTTGTTTGGCAATGCCCGCGGCAGCCAAGGCTATGGCGAAGCCTTCGCCACCCGTATTCGGGCCGCGTGGGGCGAGCGCGATTATGCCGATTTGATGGAGATGCTTGATTATGCCTTGCGCGACCCGCAAGTTGACCCGACGCGGTTGGCAGTGACGGGCGTGAGTTATGGCGGGTTTATGGCCCATTGCATCATTGGGCGCACGCAGCGTTTTCGCGTCGCCATTACCGAAAATGGCATTAGCAATTTACTAAGTAATTACGACCAGACAACCAATCAATTATTTTGGCAATGGCAACTGGAAGGCACACCCGATCAGCAGCCAGCGCGTTATCACGCGCTATCACCCATTCGCAACGCCCATTTGGCCCGCACGCCCTTGCTGCTCATTCACGCCGAGCAAGACATCAATTGCCCAATTGGGCAAAGCGAAGAAATGGCGGCGGCGTTACAGGTGGCAGACTGCCCGATGCAATTGGTGCGCATCCCTGAAGAAGGACATCTGATGAATTTAGTCGGTAAACCTAGCCACAGGTTGCTGCGCACCCATGCGCTAGACACGTGGCTAGAGCAATGGTTAATGATTAATGATTAATGGTTAATGATTAGTGGTTAATGATTAATGGTTAATGATTAATGGTTAATGATTAATGGTTAATGATTAATGGTTAATGATTAATGGTTAATGATTAATGATTAATGGTTAATGATTAATGATTAATGGTTAATGATTAATGATTAATGGTTAATGATTAATGGTTAATGATTAATGGTTAATGATTAATGGTTAATGATTAATGGTTAATTAAACGTTGAGCATTAACCATTAACCATTAACCACTAACCATTGATTTAAAGAGGTAAAAACAATGACCATAAAAGTATTTCAAATTGACCCCGTGCCAGTACTGGCTCCCTATACCTACGAAAAAGAGGTCATTCGCAACGCTGGTGGCGAAATGATCATCGGCGATTGTAATACCCCCGAAGATGTGTTGGCACAAGCAGGCGATGCCGAAATTTTGTTGTTGTCGTGGAAAAACATCGTGCCGCCTGCCGTGATGGACGCACTACCCAACGTTCGGCTGATTATTCGCTGGGGAGTAGGTTACGACCAAATTGATGTGGCTGCTGCGACAGCGCGGGGCATTGCAGTGGGCAACGCTCCCAAATATGCCTCTGAAGATGTGGCCGAGCAAGCCATTGCGTTATTGCTCAGTTGTGCGCGGCGCGTCAGTTGGTTTCATCATCGTATGCAGCGCGGCGAGTGGAGCGCAGCCAATTCGAACAAAATTTACCGCATGAAGGGCCGCACCTTGGGCTTGATTGGGATTGGGCGGATTGGGGCAGCAGTGGCCCAGCGGGCAATAGGGCTAGGGCTAAACGTCATCGCCTACGATAAAGTATTGAGTGATGACGCGGTGCGGGCGGTTGGGGCAACCCCGCGCAGCATGGATCAAGTCTTGGCTGAATCGGATTACATCTCGGTGCATGTGCCCCTGAGCGCGGCGACGCGGCACTTAATTAACGCCGAGTGTTTCGCCAAAATGCGCCAAGGCGCGATCATCATCAATACCAGTCGCGGCCCCGTTATCGACGAAGCTGCGCTGATTGATGCCATCAACAGTGGGCACTTGGGCGGGGCGGGCTTAGATGTGTTTGAACAAGAGCCGTTAGCGAAAGATAGCCCATTGCGCAGTATGGAACATGTGGTGATTACACCACACATGGCGGCCTATTCTGAAGAAGCATGGCACGGGCTACGGGTCGAAGTATGCGAAGTGGTTAGTGAATGGATTCGAGACAGTTGGTCATCGGCAGTGGTCAACCCGCAAGTAAAAGCCAATTTGCGCCCAAGAGCATAAAAAAACGGCGCTTAGTGCACGTCCCTAGACGCGCACCTTGAACTACACAGAATGCGCGACTGGGGACACGCACTAAATTGATTGATCTTATCCAAAGATGCACAAAGCATCGCAACTCTTTTTTTAGTACGGAGGATAAAATGTTTAAAAACACTCACCAACGTGGCATTACCCGCCGCCGATTTATACAGATCAGCGGGGGAAGCGCAGCGGCCTTATTAGCCGCCGCTTGCGCACCAGCCACACCTGCGGCCCCGCCTGCGCCCACCAATGCACCCGCAGCGGCAAAACCAACGGCTGCCCCGGCGGCAGCGGGTAAACCCGGTGGACAAATTCGCTACGCCATGAACAATGAGCCAGATTCGCTTGACCCCGCCAAAACCGCCCAAGCCTCGGCCTTCAATGTCATGCTGAATATTTACGACACGCTCATTTGGCAAGACCCAGTCGATCTCAAATATAAATCGGGCTTGGCCGAATCGTGGGAAAGCTCGGCAGATGGATTAACCCATACCTTCAAATTGAAAAAAGGGGTCAAGTTTCACGATGGCACACCCTTCAACGCCGAAGCCGTTAAGTTCAATTTTGATCGACTGGCTGACCCCGCGACAAAATCGCCCACCGCTACCGCCAAACTGGGGCCGTATCAAGCCACCAAGGTGATAGATGAATATACCGCCCAAATTACGCTAAAAACACAATATGCCGCGTTATATGATGCACTCAGCCAAACATGGCTAGGCATTGCCTCACCGGCTGCCATCCAAAAACATGGTGATGCTTATGGGCGCAATCCGGTCGGCACAGGCCCCATGATATTTAAGGAGTGGGTCGCTAAAGACCGGATCGTGGTGACACGTAACCCAGACTACAACTGGGGGCCACCGTTCTGGAATCACACCGGGCCAGCTTACCTTGAGCAAGTTACCTTTGTGGGCATCTCTGAAAACGGGGCACGCCTGACAGCCTTTGAAAGCGGCGAATTGCAAGTGATTGAAAGCGTGCCAGAGGGCGATTTTGATCGGCTTAAAAAATCGGGCAAATACCAAATGGTGGTAGCCCGCACACCCGGTGCGCCAATGGCTATTTTTATGAATACCGAGAAAGCGCCTTTTAACGATATCAATGTGCGCAAAGCGATTATGCATGGGCTAAACCGCCCCGAGCTAATTAATGCCGCTTTCTTCGGGCTTTATTCACCGGCAGACACACCCATTGCAGATAATACGCTGTATCACGCCAAAAAAGCAGTAGGTATGTATCCCTATGATATGGAAAAAGCCAAGAAATTGCTGGATGACGCAGGTTGGAAGGCTGGCGCAGATGGGGTGCGGGCAAAAGATGGGCAAAAATTAGCAATCGATTTTGTTGACTTGACCACCTATGAGCCAAAAGTGGTGGCCACCCAAGCCTTGCTAAAACCATTGGGGGTGCAGGTCAATGTAAAAGTCTTTGACCAAGCCACCCGCGTCAACATGGGGCACAAGGGCGAAGGGCATATGTTCTCCACCGCATTGCTCGATAGTGATCCCGGGGCGATCCAATTGCTTTATCACTCACGCAATCTGGGTGGGTTTAACTGGTCACGTATCAAAGATGCCGAGCTAGACAAGGCTCTTGATGACCAAGCCAAAGAACCCGACCCAACCAAACGCGCCGCCTTGATTGAACAAGCGGTGATGAAGATCATGGAGAATGCCTGGTCATTCCCCATTTATAACTTTGCCCGTCTGTTTGGGGTCAATTCCAAACTAAAAGGCTTCCGCGTACATCCCATCGGCAGTTATCCCTATTTGTATGAAGTTTCGCTTGAATCGTAAGTTTCATCACAAGCAGCGAGACAAGTAAAACAATTTTTCGCCGAAATCACGATATGGTCTTTGGAGGCAGAGGCTTTGCCTCTGCCTCCAAAGACCATATCGTGATTTCGAGATGACATCATTGGGGGTTACCCAAAATGATTGACAAGGCATATGACTTCATACATCATCAAGCGATTGCTAGCGGCTATCCCCATCTTAATTGGCATCTCGGCCATGGTATTTTTTAGCCTTAAGCTGGTGCCGGGCGACCCGCTCACCGCTATCGTTGGTGATGCCATCATCAGCCAAGAACAAGCCAGCCAATTGCGTGAGCAATATGGCTTAAATGACCCATTGCCAGTGCAATATGTGCGTTTTGTTGGGCGGGTGCTTCAGGGTGATTTGGGCAATTCGTTGCAATTTAAACGCCCCGTGACTGACGAAATTCGCACCCAACTGCCAGCCACCATCATCTTAACATTCGCATCCATGAGCATTGCGCTTGTGGTTGGGATTGGGCTAGGGGTTGTGGCGGCCTTGCGGCCCCATTCTTGGCTTGATACTGTCTCAATGAGTGTTGCAATGGCAGGCGTGTCATTTCCCTCATTTTGGGTTGGCCTAATGTTATTGCTCATTTTCTCGCTAGGGCTAGGCTGGTTGCCAGCAACCGGCACCGAAGGGTTTGAACGGCTCATTATGCCTGCCAGCACCTTGGGGTTTGGGGCAGCGGCTATCATTGCCCGCCTCACCCGCAGTTCATTGCTCGAGGTGTTGCGTCAACAATTCATCACCACCGCCCGCGCCAAAGGTCTGCCCTTTGCCACGGTCGTGGCAAAACATGCCCTCCGCAATGCCATTATTCCGGTCATCACCATTGTCGGCCTGCAATTTGGCAATTTGTTAGCTGGGGCCGTTGTCATCGAAACCGTATTTTCACGGCAAGGCATCGGGCGTTTATTGGTCACGGCCATTCTTGGGCGCGATTTTCCACTGGTGCAAGGGGTGGTGTTGTTTGTGGCCTCGGTATATGTCATTGTCAATTTGCTGGTCGATATCTCTTACGCCGTCATTGACCCAAGAATTCGTTATGCGTGAAAATAGCTCTGTCCGCGTCATCTTGCAGCGCCTCATTCGCAACCGCAGCGCCTTGGCGGGCTGTCTGATGTTTTTGCTCATCGTCATTTTGGCGCTCATTGGCACTCGGTTTACCCCTTACGATCCAGTTCAAATTGATATAAAAAATCGTTTGGCAGCGCCGAGCAGTGTTTATTGGCTGGGCAGCGACCATTTTGGGCGTGACATTTTCAGCCGTCTGTTGGCTGGGGCGCATTTATCGCTGTTAATTGGGCTGGTGTCGGTCAGCTTGTCGGTCACGGTCGGCTTATTGCTGGGGCTGCCCTCTGGCTATTTTGGCGGCTGGGTTGATATGTTGGTGATGCGATTGATGGATTTGATGCTGTCATTCCCATCGGTGTTGCTGGCGCTCGGCATTGTTGCCATTGCCGGGCCAAGTTTATTGAATGTGATGTTGGCGGTCGGCATCGCCTCCATCCCCACTTATACCCGTTTGGTGCGAGCCTCGGCCCTGAGTGTCAATAATTTGCCCTATATCGAAGTGGCGCGGGCGCTCGGCAGCTCACATTTGCGCATCATCGTCACCCATATCGTCCCCAATATTCTTGCGCCGCTCATTGTGCTTGCCACCCTCGGCACAGCTGGGGCCATCTTAACCGGTGCAGCATTGTCGTTTTTGGGTTTAGGGGCACAGCCCCCCACCCCCGAATGGGGCGCAATGCTAAGCGAAGCCCGCAATTACATGCGCTTGGGCTGGTGGCTCACGGTCTTCCCGGGTTTAGCCATTGCCCTAACCGTGCTCGCCCTAAACCAACTCGGCGATGGGTTACGCGATTTGCTTGACCCCCATATGCGAAATATTTGACGAAATATTTAAAAGGAGAAACTGAATCGAATGCAAGCCATTGTCTCTGTCCCACACCAACCCAACCATATCGAATTCCGCGAAGTTGCCGAGCCAGTGCCAGCCCGCGACGAAGTCATCATTACAGCACGGGCCGTCTCACTCAATCGTGGTAATTTTCGGCGCTTGGCATGGGAAAACGACAGCTGGATCCCCGGCTACGATGTGGCTGGTGAAATTAGCCAAACCGCCGCCGACGGCAGCGGCCCACCCTTAGGGACGCGCGTGGTTGGCATTGTGCCAAGTGGGGCATGGGCACAACAGGTTGCGGTGCCAACCCGTCGGCTGGCCGCTATCCCAAACCATGTTAGTTTTGAGGCCGCCGCCGCTATACCAGTATCTGGCTTAACCAGCCTGTTGTCGTTAGCCCATGGCGGCATGTTGCTGGGCAAACACGTGCTCATCACCGGCGCGGCAGGCGGGGTTGGGCGCATCGCCATTCAGCTTGCCCAGTTGCAAGGGGCACACGTCACGGCCCAAATTGGGCGGCCCGAACGTGCCAAGGGGTTGCGCGAGTTAGGGGCGGCCTCAATCATCTTAGATATTGATGAAAGCAAACAAGCATTTGATTTGGTGCTTGAGTCGATTGGCGGCAATATATTGGCACAATCGCTCACCCATTTAGCCCCCGGCGGCACGGTGGTGTCAATTGGGGCTTCGTCGGATGAAAAAACCAATTTTGATGTGCTGGGGCTGGTGCGCAAAGGAGCAATTAAGCTCTACGCGCTCAGCCTATTTCAAGAAATGGAGTTGCAAGGCATGGGCACACGCCAGCTTGACATGCTGCTCGATCTATTGGTAACCCATCGGCTCGACCCACAAATAGACCAACAACGCAGTTGGCAACACATGGGCGAAATGTTGGCAGCCTTAGGCGACCGCCGAATTGATGGCAAAGCCATAGCCATTGTCGATTGACACACAATTTAACTTTTTTTTACCACGAAGCGCACCAAGACCTCTAAGATTAAGCCAATTACACATCTTTTCTTTGCGGTCTTTGTGTGCTTTGTGATGAAATGTTCTTTATGCACGTAAGTCCTAAATAAATATGAACACACCACTCAGCGAAAAAGAGGCTCAGGCCTTTGCCGCATTGGCGCATGAGGCCGGCCCCGCATTACGTGGACGGCAACCCGCGCAATGGCTCAACCAGCTTGAGACACAACACACCCACTTAAACGCCGTGCTCGACTGGTGCATTCACCATGATGTTGCGCTAGGGGTCGATATTGCTGGTGAAATTTGGCCGTTTTGGCTCAATCGCGGGCATTTAGTCGAAGGGGTTGATTGGCTGAACAAGCTCATCGAATCGCCGAACCCCCACCCCACTGCGCTGGGTCGCGCCCGCGCTTTGGCGGGCGCGGGCAATTTGGCTTTTCATCAAGGCAAATTTGAAGCATCGGCAGCATGGCTGCACGAGAGTTTGGCGATTGCCGAAATTCACAACGATGCGCAAGGCATCGCCGAGGCAAACGGAGGGCTATCGCGTATTGCCATGTCAAAAAATGATGCCGCCGCCATGCGCCAATACAGCCAAATTGCGCTTGAAGCCGCCCGACAAGCTGATTATGAGACCGGCATTGCCATTGCCTTACACCATCTTGCCCATGCCGCACTCATTGATGGCGATTTGGCAGCGGCAGAACGGCTGTATGGCGATAATGTTGCCACCTATCGCGCTATGCAACGGGCTGATTTAGTCGCCTCAGAATTGCATAATCTTGGGCATGTGGCCTGTTTGCGTGGGCATATTCAGCAAGCCAAATCATTATTTATCGAAAGTTTGGCGGTCATTGAGCACATCGGTGGCAGCCCCATTCGCCCATACGACTATATCGGGCTGGGGCGAGTGGCGGCAGCATTAGCGCAGCCGCGCCTAGCAGCCATGTTCATGAGCGCAGGTCTGGGCACTTTACAAAACGAGGGCAAAGCGGTGGTGCCACTCTTACGCGGCGACGTAGAACGCACCCTTGCTCAGTTGCAAACGACGCTCTCGCCCGAAGCCTATGCCAGCGCCGAGGCAGAGGGGCGCAAGCTCGATACGCTAGCGGTGCTGACATTAGCGGCCCAGTTATAAGGAGACTACATGATTCGTATTGGATTGGTCGATCTTGATACCTCACATCCGGCATTTTTTACCAACCTGCTACATCGCAGCCCCGACATGCGCGTCACCGCCATTTATGATGGCGGGGCGGTGCAGTCATCAGAATACATCGCACAGTTTGCCCGTGAGCATGGCATTCCCCAAATTTGCAGCAGCCTCGATGAATTGGTGGCGCAGGTTGATGGGGGCATGGTGCTCAGCCAAAATTGGGATTTGCACCTCGAACGCGCCCGCCCATTTTTGCTGGCAGGCAAACCCGTCTTTATCGATAAACCAATGGTGGGGCGGCTGAGTGACCTAAACGCCTTGCTCGTACTCGCGAAGCAGACTGGCACACCCGTTATGGGTGGCTCGACCATGCGGTTTGCGGCTGAATTAGGGGCGCTGCGCGACAAAGTGACCGATTTGGGCGGGGTAGTGTCGGCCTTTGCCTCCGGCCCGGGTGATTTGCTTAATTTTGGGGCGCATGTGGTCGAGATGATAACGGCATTTTTTGGCGCCCATATCACAACCGTCAGCCACATCGGCGGCAACCCATCCCACTTGTTTCGCCTCGACCAACTCGATGGCCCGCCCATTATTTTGCAATTGGGTGGCGGGCAAAATGGCCCCGGCAATGGTTGCGTGTTGGTGCTCACCACCCAGCGCAGTGTCGAAGTCATTCACCCACAAGGGGCATGGCAAATGACCGACGCGACTTTGCAGGCATTATCGCGTTTCTTCCGCGAAGGCATCGCCCCACTGTCATTGGCAGCGTCGTTACAAGCGATACAAATTTGTTTGGCGGCAGCCCAATCGCGTCATCATGGCGTTGCTGTTGCGCTAAGTGACATTCACCCAAACGCTGGTTTTGATGGCGCAGCCTATACCCATGACTACGCCAAGCTCGGCGCATGGCAACATGATGGGCTATCGGCCCGCTCACACTATATTAAATCATAATTATGAATCCCCTATTAACCCCCAGCCAATGGCTGACCCGACTGGTGCAAATTCCCAGTGTCACCCCACCCCACGCCGGGCCACGCGCAGGCGTAGCTGGCGAAGCTCGCATTGCCGCCCAACTTGCGCACTGGTTTGGCGAATTAGGCGGCGAAGTCGTCATCGAAGACGCTCACCCCAACCGTCCAAATGTGTATGGCATTTGGCGCAACCCCAACAGCCAACGCTGGATTGGGCTGGATGTGCATACCGATACGGTGGGCGTTGAGCAAATGCTGGGCGACCCATTTAGCGGCGAGGTGCGTGATGGCAAAGTGTGGGGGCGCGGCGCGGTTGACAACAAGGCCTCGCTAGCGGTGGCGCTGACCTTATTGCAAGCCATGCAGCACAGCGGCACCTTGCCCGCCGCCAATTTGATTGTGGCGGCGGTGGCTGATGAGGAGATGGCACTGGGCGGGGCGTATGTGTTTGACGCATGGCTGCGCCAACAAGGCATGACGCTGGATGAATTGCTGGTAGCCGAGCCAACGCTATGCGCCCCCTGTTATGGGCATATGGGCAGTGGGCGGGTGTATTTTACGGTGCAAGGGGTGTCTACCCACACCGCCCAGCCCCATTTGGGCAAAAACGCCGTGATCGGCACGGCCCGTATTGCGCTGGCGATGCAGGCCGAACACGAGCGCTTGCAAACCCTGCCCGCCACGCCGGTCGGCAAAGGCCAATTGACGGTGGTACATTTGATGGGCGGACGTGCACCCAATATTGTGCCCGATGAGGCCACGCTGGGTGTGAATCGCCGCATTACCAGCAACGAAGATGCCCAAGCCGTGTTGCAAGGGCTGGCCGATTTGGGCCGCGCCACCGCCGGTTTGCCGCTGACCTACGACATTCATCGCCCGATGGCGGCCTTTTTGCAAGACCCCAATTCGCATATGGTGCAACAATTTGCGGCTTGGTCTGGCGAACAACCCATCACCGTACCCTATTGCACCGATGCCGCCGCCTACAGCCCCGACACCGTGCGCAATCTGCTCGTGCTCGGCCCCGGCTCAATCGACCAAGCGCATGGTGCAGAAGAATGGGTGGCGATTAGTGAGCTTGAGCGCTTGCTAGCGATTTATCGGCAGTGGTGGGAGAATCGCGGTTAAAAGAGTGGCTCCAGCCATCAAAATGAGCAGCAAGTGTTGTTAGGTAGCGTGGGGATTGATCCACGCACGAACTTTTAGACCACAGGAGATGCGGTGCACCTTAAAGATGCACCGTATCTGACATACCCCGCGGCGGGCGGCACATGAAATCTTGCCCGATCGAAGCCGAGGCTAGGAGATGCGGCACACACCAAAAAACTGGCAAACCCCAAACGGGTAAATCATGGCATAACGAGCGCAAGCCGCCATGCACACCACGCTTTTTGACGTTCACCCCCAAACCGACAGCCGCACCCTGTTGCGCCAAATGGATGTGACATGCCACATTCGAGCACAGCGCAAACTAAGCAAAGCCGAGGTCGAGTCATTTATCGCGCAGGTCAAAAAAGACTACGCCATAACCTTTAATCTGCACGATACGCCCAAGCGGAAGGCGCTGGGTCAACGGCTGTATGCATGGCTGGACGGCCCCAGCCAACGCTGGCTGGCAAACTGGCGCAGCCAATACCCAAATGGCTGGGCACTGCATATTGATGTGTTGGAAAGCGGTGGCGGCGAGAAAATTTACGACAAAAAAACCGCTCATCAGCCTAAAAATCACAGGCTTTTAGACAAAATCGCATCGTTATTTCGGCGCTAGCATCAGACCTCAGAGGTTTTAAAAACCCCCAAGGTCTTGGCTCACCTCAACTTGATCGTCAGCCTGCTCGAAGTTGAACGCGGCGACGACCTTTGGCAAGGCCTGCCCGCCCCATGAGCCATGAGCTTTGAGCCATGAGCCTTGAGTGAAACCCGTTCAGAGATCACAACTCAAAGCGCATGGCTCATAGCCCATGGCTCACGCAGCCCATCGTTTATCATTCGCCCCATGAACCTGTATCTTTCACCCAACCTTGGCCTAAATAACGCAGCCTTTGCCACAATATGGAACAGCCTGCCCGAATACCGTGCCGCTGGGCTGGCCCAAACCGCCCCCAAGCGGCTAGCAACAGCGTAGAGTCATTGCTCGATGAAGTGGCCTTTGCCTTGGCGACCGGCCTTGCCACCAATACGTTGTGGTACTTGAACAAGTTGGCGATTGCAGCCACGCTTCAGGGCCAACAACGCCCCGTGCGCGCGACCGAGATTGTAGCGATTGACCGCCCTAACAGCGGCAAGATCACGATTGTGCAGATGCGTGAATAAACACTCTCAAAGCCCCCTCCCAAGAAATCGGATTTCTCATACTTTACTCAGACGCTCACTTGCAGGTTTAAATACACCATCTTAAAGCCGCGCATATGCTCGACAAATTCAGGTTTAAAGTCGAGGGCGCTATACGTGCCATCCAATAGCGCTAATTTATCGTGGGCTGGCTCAAACAATTGCGCTACCAGCGTATCGCTGGCGCTCACGGTCAGGCGCTAGCATTGTGCGGCAACACCGCGCCGATGGGGTTGGTGGCATAAGTTTGCACAGTTTTAATCGCCGCCGCCCGCATGGCCTTGACAAAACCAAACGACTTGATCAGCACCATCGCCGCACCCATCGGTTGGCGCGCCAACATACGCACATTACCGCGCATCAATGGTTGTCCGCTTGCAGCATCCTCAAATTCAAATTGCAGCCGGTCGGCAGCATAATAATAAAAGACCGAACGCGCTAAACACGGCGCAAGCCCCAAAATTTCGCATTTATAGGCCACCACATTGGGCATATTGTTCCACAAACCATGACACAATTGACGAGCACCCAGCGTGTTGAGCAAAAAATTGAGCACGGCAAAGGCCGCATACTGCACCGCTGCCACTGGCTTGTGGCTCGTCTACCGCCCACACCGTCATCAGGCGCGGCCCGATTGGGTTTGGGATGACAATACATGCTCGTGCTACAATCATCTTTTCACCAAGGCCAAATCAGCCGTGCCGCCAATGAGCACGACATGACCGTCATAAACATGGTAAGGTATCGTTTGGGAGCCAGTGCTGGTTTGCACGGCTTCGGCACTGAGTGGGTAGCGTTGAAAGATAGGGGATGCATTGGGCATGGTGGGGTTATCTTACAATATGCCAAAAACGCCTCAAATTTTTCTCATGAAGATCACGGCTTAAGCGCGTATAATTTTAAAACAAAACGAGAAAACGAGATGGAAGCAAATCAACAGAACCCCCTAGCAGTGACAGCAACTACTGACCCGACAATTTTGGAAACACAGGCGCGAGATGCCTTGCGCAAGGTTTACGACCCCGAATTAGGCATGAGCGTGATCGAGCTTGGCCTCATTCGCAAATTTGACTGGCGACCGAACGAAGTGGATGTGACCATGATTTTGACCACGCCTTTTTGCCCGTATGGGCCAGCCATGATCGAGCAAGTGAAGCAAGCCACGCAAGAAAGCACGATGCTGGTGACCAAAGTGCAGCTTGGGCTAGAAATGTGGGAGCCGAGCATGATGGAAGATCAAGCCGCTGCCAATTGGGGTTTATATTACTAAAAAAAACGGGTTTCATTCTAGAAACCCGTTTTTTGTATCCCCCAAAAGATATCATGCCGCAAGCACGATGCCGTCATCCCTTGCAGGAGATGGCGGCATCGTGCTTGCGGCCAAAACCTATTTTTTAACGCCGCCCACTGGGCTTATTGCTGCCTAACATACCACTCATGGCTCGCATACGCGGGTTGGTCTGCAACGACTTCATCATTTTTTGTGAATCTTTAAATTGCTTCATCAAGCCGTTGATTTGCTCGACGCTGGTGCCGCTGCCTTGGGCGATTCGCCGCCGCCGCGAACCATCGAGCAAATCAGGGTTGCGACGCTCTTTGCGCGTCATCGATGACACAATCGCCTCGATGGTTTTCATTTGCTTGTCGGTGTGTTCGGGCGACATGTCTTTGCTGACTTTGTCGAAGCCGGGGATCATTTTGAGCAGGTCATGCAAGGGGCCAAGCTTTTTAATTTGCTTGATCTGACCGAGGAAATCTTCTAGATCAAACTTACCCTCCATCATGCGCTTGGCCGATTTCTCCATCTCCTTCTCATCCAATTCGCCTTGCCCAGCCGTCATCTTTTCGATCAACGATAGCATATCACCCATGCCCAAAATGCGCGAGGTAAGACGATCAGGATGAAATTCTTCAAAGGCATCGGGCTTTTCGCCTTGAGCCAAAAACTTAATCGGCACACCCGTCGTCGCCCGCATCGAAATGGCCGCGCCACCCCGCGCATCGCCATCGATTTTGGTCAAAATGAGGCCAGTAATTTGCACTTTCTGATTAAACGCATCGGCGATCTTGACGGCTTCTTGACCCGTCATCGAGTCGGCCACCAGCAATACCTCTTGAGGGCTGAGGCGGCGACGAATCTCGGCGATTTCGCCCATCATGTTCTCATCAATCTGCAAACGACCGGCGGTGTCAAGAATGACGATGTCGCGGGCGGTACGAATGGCGACATCGATGGCATGGGCGCAGATGTCGGGTGGGCGCACTTTATTACCCTCAGAATGCACCGGAATGCTGAGTTGCTTGCCCAACACCTCGAGTTGGGTGATGGCGGCAGGGCGATAAGTGTCGGCGGCAACCAACAAGGGCTTGCGGCCTTTTTTGCGCAAATAGAGCGCTAGCTTGGCGGCAGTAGCGGTTTTGCCCGCGCCCTGCAACCCCACTAACATTACCACATGCGGGGCAGGGCCGCCTAATTCGAGTTTGCCACCTTCGCCTAAAGTCTTTAGCAATTCTTCGTGCACAATTTTGACAACGGCCTGGCCGGGGGTCAAGCTTTTATGCACCTCAGCCCCGATGGCACGTTCACGCACGCGCGCCAAAAATTCTTTGACGATTTTAAAGTTGACATCGGCCTCAAGCAAAGCTTGCCGCACTTCGCGCAGTGCCGCGTCAACATCTTGCTCATTTAAAAAGCCACGTTTGTTGAGTTTATCAAATATCGCCTGTAAGCGGTCAGTTAGGGTTTGAAACATAAGTCTCTTTGTTAATGGTTAATGGTTAATGGTCAATGGTTAGTGGCTAATCATTAACCATTGACCATTAACCATTGACCATTCAGTCTAGCGTTACAACCACCCGCCCACGAATTTGGCCTTGTAAAATAGCATCAATTTTGGGGCCAAGGCCGTACAGGTCAACTTCATCGACGATGCTTTCGAGGTTGGCAGGTTTCCAGTCGGCAGCCATTTTGCCCCAAATGGCGGTGCGCTCTGGCATCGGCAACATACCCGAATCTGAGCCAGCCAAGACCACGCCGCGCAAAATGAAGGGGAACACGGTGGTATGTAATTCGACCGAAGCCACATTGCCACAAGCTGCCACACAGCCATGCGCTTTGGTTGATTTGATCGCTACCGATAGCATATCGCCGCCCACCGTATCAACCACACCCGCCCAGCGCTCTTTAAGCATGGGACGACTGTTGTCACTGATGGCTTTACGGTCCACCACGCTGGTCGCGCCAATACTTTTTAGCCAATCGATCTGGTCGAGCTTGCCGGTGGCGGCCACGACGTTAAAACCCAATTTGGCTAAGATCATGACCGAGAGGCAGCCGACACCGCCGGTTGCGCCCGTGACCAACACCTCGCCTTTGCTGGGGACCACGCCGTGCGCCAACAAAATATCAACACTGATGCCTGCTGTCAACCCTGCCGTACCATAAATCATACTATCACGCAGGCTAAGGCCAGCCGGTTTCTTAATCACCCACGCCGATGGCACACGAATGTATTGCCCAAAACCGCCCGCCGTGTTCATGCCAAGATCGTAGCTGGTCACGATTACCTCGTCGCCGGGTTGTAAATCGGGGTTGCTTGAGCTTTCGACCACGCCTGCGGCGTCAATACCGGGGGTGTGGGGGTAGTTACGGGTTACGCCTTTATTGCCACTGGCAGATAAAGCGTCTTTATAGTTGAGGGAGGAATAGTGAACGTGAATGAGCGTATCATTGACTGGCAGCGCCGCCAGATCGCGTTGAACAACCGCACGAGTAAACGTTTTATCTGGCTGTTCTGTAATGAGCAAGGCGTTAAACATACCTACTATTATCGCAGGAGAGTAGAGAGTAGATAGTGATAGTAGATAGTAATCGAACTATCCACTATCACTATCTACTATCACTATCACTCTACAAACGCATCCGTGCCGCTTGCGCGTGGGCATTCAGCCCCTCAGCCTCGGCCAACTTGACCGCGATGGGCGAGAGTTGGCGGGCGGTGTCAGAATCGAGTGCGATGACATTCATGACGCGCATGAAGTCGAGCACATTGCATGGCGGGGTAAAGCGAGCGGTGCCACCAGTGGGCATAACATGGCTGGGGCCAGCACAATAATCGCCCAGCACCTCAAATGATTGCTCACCAACAAAAATGCCGCCTGCATGGCGAATTTTGCCGACCCACGCCCAAGGCTCACGCACCGACAAACACAAATGCTCTGGTGCATAATTATCGGCAAAAGCTACCGCCTCAAGCAAATCTTCAGTGATAATCGCGCCGCTGCGGTTCGCCAGCGAGTCACGAATATCGGCGGCATTGATGGGCGAAATCTGTTCAATCGCCTTCAATTGCTCGGTCACTTGCTTCTTTACTTTATTCGCCAACGATTTTGATGGCGTGAGCAAAATCGCGCTGCCGCCAGTGTGTTCAGCCTGCGCCAGCAAATCAGCGGCGATCCACACTGGGTTGGCGCTGTCGTCAGCCACAATCACGGTCTCAGTCGGGCCGGGTAGCGCATCGATGCCAACCGTGCCAAAGACTTGGCGTTTCGCCAACACCACAAAGGTGTTGCCCGGGCCAAAAATCTTATCGACCCGCTCAATACTATCAGTGCCATAGGCCATTGCGCCAATGGCCTGCACGCCGCCAATGGCAAACACCGAATCAACATCGGCAACGGCGGCAGCGGCCAGCACCACTGGGTGCGGCAGATGGCTGCCGCGCATGGGCGGTGAGCACAACACAATATCATCGACCCCCGCTGCCCGCGCCACCAAGACCGTCATCAACACCGTCGAGGCCAAGGGGGCACTGCCGCCCGGCACATAAATCCCCACCCGTTCAAGTGGGCGAATAACTTGACCCAACACGCCCCCCATCTCGGTGTTCCACCACGATTTAGCAGGGTGATGCAAGTGAAAACCCTCGATGCGCTCGGCGGCACGTTCGAGGGCTGCACCCACTTCGCTATCAATTTTGTCGAACGACGCGGCAATGTCTTCTTCGCTCACTTGCAATTGCTCGGCACTGATCTCGGCGCCATCTAATAATTTTGACCAATGCAAGAGTGCATCATCGCCACGTTGGCGTACATCACGCAAAATTCGACGCACCACTTCTTCGGGGTGCAAATCTTCGCCAAAGGTGGCGCGGGTGCGCTGACGCATCGTTTCAGTAATGGGGAATTCGTCGAGTACATGCCGCTTGAGCAATGTGGCCTGTGCTTCTTCGATCTGATCGACGTTGAAAATTTTGAGCATGAATTCACATCATACCCGAAAATAGTTGAGGGTTGAAAGTTAAGAGTTAAGAGTAAAACACTCTTAACTCTTGAATCTTAACTCCCAACCCTCAACGACCAGCTAGCATTTGTAGCCTACAACTTTGCAATTGGCGCAGGCCGCTTTGGCATAGTGATAGTGGGCGTAAGTTACGGTTGCACATAGGTTATAGGTGCTGTGATAGACGGGGCGGGTCTTGGTCGGTTCTTGCACCACTTTGGATTGAACTAGCACAGACAAGTCGTCTTTTTATCTACATCCATTGTAACGCTTCGTCATATCACTGCTTCGTCATATCACTGCTTCGTCATATCACTGTATGGGTCAATACAATACAGTCGATACATAAGCGAAGATGACACGCCAATGTGCTTCTTTTAAAAAGTTGGGG
>JAGWYZ010000020.1 GCA_018969115.1 Chloroflexota bacterium
GGTTGTTGTGCAATATGTGCAGAGCCAAGTAAAAGTGCAGAAAAACTTTGCATCTTATCTGGGTTAGGCCAAGCTTGTAAAAATTGTAGCTCGAGATTGCGACTATGAAGCTGCCGGTGGCATTTATCGCACATTGAAACAAGATTGGTCTCATCTTTTGCCAACGATACATTATGCCAAACAGGGTCAATGTGATGCGCATGCAGTTTTTTGCCTGTCATACCACAAACGACGCACTTAAACCCGAAATGTGCATGAATACGTGGCGCAGCTCTTCTTGACCATTCTCCAATTAAAGTGCATTCTGGGGTAACACCACCTTTCCAAAAATGGCTATTCTCGCCAGCCATTTTTTTTAGGTAGTTTTCATATTGCTCCTGACTCATTTTTCCTAATGGCTTAATGAATCGCTTTTGCCCGCGTTGTGCTTTGCCAGATAGAATGGCACATTCTTTTTTCGTGAATTGCAAACCATGAACTTGTAGGTATTTACGAATTGTATGATAGGACACGCCTGCTTCTGATGCAATTTGCGATACATCAAGTCCTTCAAGACGTTTTGACTTCATCCATGTTAGGTCTTTATATACAGGCACGCCATTTACTGCAAAACGTGGTGCATCGGACCGCCAATTTACAGTTCCGTTGCGAGTAACATTTAATCCTACAGCCTGTTCAAGTGTCATCCAGCCAGATTCTGTAAGCACTCGATGGTCTTTTGACATTTTTAGTGATTTGCCATTTTCGAGCAGCACTTCAAAGACTGGACGTATTCCGCTACTTAGCACCTCTGAAATATTAGTATGCGCTATTTCACCCGTTGATTCATCGCACATGCGAAGATGCATTTTGGAAATACGATTTTTCATCGGGTTTACGAGCGTGCGGGTGGTGTTTGCCGCATAATCGACCCAGTGTTGTCCTCTAACAAAGATTCGTCCCTCTCTTTTGTCGCCAACTAATCGCCCAGAATTAACCAAAGATCGTAATGTTTCCTCCCTGCGTGATACAGCTTGAGCTAACGCTGGAATCGTATATTCTTTTTCTATGTCGATATTTTCAATAAATAAAGGCTTTCGGTTGATGCTAAAAGTAGATTTTGTTCCTGAGTCCCACCATTCATAGAGTTTTTTTAATGTCACCTTGTGGCAGGTGCGTCTATTTTTCTTGACGCCATTAGGCAAGTCAAAATAGATTTCAGTGTCGCCAGATAAACACCAAGTTCTGTGGCGTACCCATTGCCAAAAGGTTACAACTGGGGCATGAATGCGAAATTTGAAAGAGACTTGCTCGAAAGGTGAGGTATGCCGATTTTTGATGAGATACATCAATAATTTTTTATCTTTTTCGGCCCCTTTGCTTTCGCCCATAAAAGATACACGGGCAGCATTGACAATGGCTAGATCGCCCGACACACCTGTTGCAGGGTGAGGCATCATGTCGAGCAATTCGACCCAGCCTTTGTCTAATACGTTTATTCGTTTGCCAATCAGTTCATTTGTTGTAGTCGTTTCGTTTGACATGGTTTTTTAAAGCCAAGTTTTTGTCGAAATCACCATCTCGCTATCCCCATAAGGCATAGCGAAATGGTGATTTCAGCATTACGTCTTTTTAATTTACCTTTGTGGATTGGGAAAATACCAATTGTGGCCAAAATTCGTGAAAATCGTCAGCGAGTGCGGCATAATTTGCGGTTAGTTCACCGATAGCATCACCGAGCCAGTTTTGACGCTGAATACGCATACTGAGGCGGCGCGACATGCGCCGTAAAATGATCTCGATGCCGTCGATCTCGGCATATGAACCGAGCCAATCGTCGGTAGCCATGCGTGCAAGCCCTTGTTGCACTTGCTCGTCTAATTGCGAGGCATGATCTCGATGATAACTGGCAAAGCCAGTATAAACCTCATCGGTAAACTGTTTTAGGGTGATGGATGAGTATTGTGCCCAGTCACGCGCTAAAAAATGATCGTAAAACACATCGACCAATACTGCTGAATAGCGCCCAAAGGGTGTGCGAATACGTTTTTGGCTGCGATGCACAATTTCATGCGAATCGGTAAAGCTATCGACGGCCTGATGAATATGGATGCCTGTTTGTATGCCGGGCGGCAACGTTTGCCTTGCCTCGCCCTTCACCCAATCGGCAATGACGCTGCCGATGCGTGCTTCGATGTTGGGTGGCGATAAATAGAGGTGGGCGAGCCAGTTCATAAAAAATCACGAGTCACACCAATCATGGTGTGACTCGTGAAACAAGTTTGGCAGTTTCGATTTTAGGCTTCTACGATTGCTGCACCCGGCGCGTTCTTTTTGACCGACTCAATGCCATTATCGCACCCAGCCTTTGATGAATAGCCTTCACTTCTACCCACGCCGGCAATGGAGAAATAGGCTTCGCCGCCAGCATTTGTCTTGACTTCGATATCGCTATCGGTCACGGCTTGAAGTTTTGCGACGGCTTTCATCGCATCATCTTTGGTGCCAAACATATTGCTGGTGAGGATAATTTGCCCGTTGCCAGCCTTGAGATTGAACATGAATTTACCGTTTGAGGTTGTTTTTAATTCGATTTTTCCAGCCATTTTATTATTTTCCTTATATCTTCTCGATAAGTTGGGGTAAACCCCAAAGACGTCTTGTCAAAATTATGATACAAACTTTGACAAGAATTTATTTTAATTGATTTATAAGCGAAATAATGATAGATTAAATTCCTGATTTTATTATGAATGCTATTCCGCTAATATATTTAGCACCATATCAATATCTTCTGCTGTATGGTCTGCTGCAATTTGAAAACGGATCGATTCATCGCCTTTTGGCACAACCGGAAAACGAATGCCTGTTGCCAAAATGCCATGTGTGCGCAAAAATTGCACCAGCGCTAGCGTGCGGGTGTTATCGCGCACCATCAGCGGCACGACCGAATGCTCGCCGGATAAGGTTTCATGCCCAAGCCGCGCTAGGCCAGCGCGAAATTGATGGATGACCGCCCGCAAATGCGCCAATAACGCCACACCCTCGGCGCTGTCAACAATGTCGAGGCTGGTGAGTGCAGCTGCTGCCTCGGCAGGTGAGATCGGGTTTGAGTAAATATACATTGGCGCGGTTTCGCGCAAATAGTCGGTGAGCATCCGCGAGCCGGTGACATAACCGCCATTTACCCCAAAGGCTTTGCCCAACGTGCCAACTAAAATATCGGCGTGGGTTTGGGTAAATTCTTCGGTGCCGCGCCCAGTGGCCCCAAATGCCCCCACGCCGTGCGAGTCATCTACCACTAAAATGGCGTTTTCGGCGAAATGGCTATCATATCGATGTACCAATTCGGTAATGGCGGCCAAAGGTGCATGAACCCCACGCATACTAAAAATGCCATCGGTGACAATGACGGCGCGTTTACAAGCTCGGCTGGCGGCTTGTAGCGCGGTTTCAAGCTCGGCTAGGTTTAGGTGTTTGTAGATGTGTTTTTCGGCAGGTCGTGCCAATCGCATGGCATTAATGATGCAATTGTGGTTCAGTTCGTCGCTAATCAGTGCGGTGTCGGGGGTGATGAGTGGCACAATAGTGCTGACAATGGTGGCATAGGCGCTCGAAAACAACATACACGCCTCGCGCCCATGAAACGCCGCCAGCCGTTGTTCGAGCGCAGCGTGCGGTGCATAAGTGCCGCTAATGAAGCGTACTGCCCCCGGGCCAACCCCATAGGCATGAACCGCCGCTTCTTCGGCGGCCATCACTTTGGGGTGCAATGACAAACCGAGATAGTTATTCGAGTTCATTTTAATGAATAACTGATCGCCACATCCTTCGAGCAAATAACGAGGGCCGCGCCCAGCTTGGGCGGGTTGAACGGCGCAAATGACGTTTTCGGCCCCTTTGCGGCGACCTTGCGCTTGCATCTGATCAAGATCAGCATTTAGTTGGGTAAATAGGCGTTGGGTAGGCATAATTCTAATTTGTAGTGTACTATATAGCGTAATAAGTATCTTTTCAATGTTGAGGGATAAAACAGATTTTGCCAAAACCACCATATCCCATCCCTGTAAAGGATGGGGTATAGTGGTTTTGGCATTACGTCTTTTTAAATTGCCATTGCTTATTGTTAAGATAGTAAAGGCGCTAAAAACTGGAGACAAGCAAATGAAAAATGAACGCTTTACGGGCAAGATAGCCCTTGTTACTGGGGCCGGGCGGGGCATGGGGCGAGCCATTGCACTAACATTGGCAAACCAAGGTGCAGCGGTATTGGTAAATGATGTGAATCAAGCGGCTGCCGATGAGACCGCTCGCGAGATTGTGGCAAATGGTGGGCGGGCCTTGGCATGGGTGGCTGATGTCAGTCGTTACGATCAAGTGCAAGCGATGGTTAACGCTTGTTTGGCCGAATTTGGCACGCTTGATATTTTGGTGAACAATGCTGGCATTTTGGGCAATACCCGCCCAATCGAAGAGATTCCGGTAGAGGAATGGGATATATTATTTGGTATTAATGTGCGCGGCATGTTTAATTGCATCAAAGCCGTGTTGCCGATCATGAAGGCGAAGCGTTATGGCAAGATTGTTAACGTGTCATCATCGGCGGGACGCAGCACCAGCACCTTTGGCGGGGCGCATTACACCACATCGAAGGCGGCGGTGCTTGGCTTAACGCGGCATACCGCCCGCGAAGCCGCGCCGTTTAATATTAATGTCAATGCTACCGCGCCGGGCAGTATGGACACTGAAATGGTGCGCGAACGCGCAACCCCAGAACATATTGAACGTGAACGGCAAAATATTCCATTGCGGCGTTTGGGGGTGGCCCAAGACCAAGCCAATTTGGTGGCGTTTTTATGTTCAGATGAGTCAAGTTATATCGCTGGCGCAACAGTTGATATTAATGGGGCTGATTTGTTGTTGTAGGGCAAATTCCTAAAAAGAAGAGCCGATTTCACTACCTATGTCCAAAAGCGAAGCTTTTGGACATAGGTAGTGAAATCGGTAAAACCTTTCATCAGATCGGAATCTGCTCTAATTTGGCGTGGTTACCCAAAAATGGTCAGAATTGAGGAAATGCCGATGACGCTTCCCCTTCTCAAGCCACGCTTGAGAAGGGGAAGCGTCATCGATGATCAGGATTTTGAACTTTGCATAAAAGTGAAAATAGCCTTAATGCCACACTTGATAACAATATAAAATCTGTGGGCTTGGGTTTTCGGTGCAACGCACTAAATTCAATCATCCCAAGCACCTATATTAAACATGTTAAACCAAATTGCGACATGGGTCGCCCTAATGATCGAAACGATCGTGTTAACGCTAGGCTATCCGGGCATTGCCTTGGTGATGCTGATTGAAAACCTCTTCCCACCAATCCCATCTGAATTAGTGATGCCATTTGCTGGCTTTTTGGCGGCACAGGGCAAAATGGATTTTACGTTAGTGATTATTTCTGGCACTATCGGCGCGGTGTTGGGTGCAATCGCTTTATATTACGTTGGTATGTGGGCTGATGAAACCATCATTCGGCGTTTTGTACGGCGCTGGGGCAAATGGTTTACCATCAGCGAAACCGAGCTAAATATTGCGCTGACCTTTTTTATGCGGCGCGGCGAAGCGGTGGTGTTCTTTGGGCGATTGATTCCGCTCATTCGCAGTTTAATTTCGATCCCAGCCGGAATGCGTCGTATGAATTTTGGGCGCTTTTTGCTTTTCACCAGCATTGGCACTTTGCTGTGGAATTTGGCCTTGACCTTGGCCGGTAGTGTGCTGGGGGCTAATTGGAAGCAGATATTGAGTTTTCTCGGCACCTATCAAAATGTTACCGTGGCGGTTTTAGGGCTGGGGGTGTTGGGCTTTATTGGCTGGCGTTTGTGGCAAAAACGCAGCAAATTAATATCGTGATTTAGTTATATACCAAGAAAGGATAAAAATTGAGGAAATGCCGATTTCACCATCCCTCTGCAAGCATGGCTTGGGGCATCCCACTGATCTGCTGTCCAAATCCATACTAAATTATTGCGGTCATTTGTTGTCAGAACTCTAGCACAGAGCGGTATATAATTAAATTCACCTTTTTACTATATTTCATGCTATATGGCACAATTTTTAACGGACTCCGCTGTAGAACTTTGTGACGTGGTGAAACAATTTGGCGATGTGGCTGCTGTAGATCACGTATCGATGGCGATTCGCCAAAAAGAATTTTTTTCGATGTTGGGGCCGTCAGGCTGCGGCAAGACCACGTGTTTGCGTCTCATTGCTGGGTTCGAGCAACCCACGAAGGGCGATATTCGCATCAATGGGCAATTGATGGGTGATACGCCGGCTTTTCAACGCAATGTCAATACAGTTTTTCAATCATATGCGCTGTTTCCCCATCTGACGGTGGCGCAAAATGTTGGTTTTGGCCTAGAGATGAAGCGAGTTGCTTCGGATGAGATTAAACGCCGTGTAAAAGAGGCGCTCGAGTTAGTGCGTTTGCCGCAAATGGCAGATCGTCACCCCAAGCAAATGTCAGGGGGGCAACAGCAGCGGGTGGCCTTGGCACGAGCGTTGGTCAATCGTCCACAAGTGTTGTTGCTCGATGAGCCATTGGGTGCGCTCGATTTGAAATTGCGCAAAGAGATGCAAATTGAGTTGAAGAATTTGCAGACCCAAGTTGGCATTACGTTTATTTATGTTACGCATGATCAAGAAGAAGCTTTGACCATGAGCGACCGCATATGTGTGATGAGCAAGGGCAAAGCCTTGCAAATTGGCTCGCCGCTCGAAATTTACGAGCGCCCCAATTGTCGTTTTGTGGCTGATTTTATTGGCGAAACCAATTTCTTAGATGGCAAAGTGCTTCAAATTAACGGCGAATTTGGCGAGATAGAGGTGAGCGGACGTAAGTTTGTTGGGCGCATTGGCGAGGGGGTGCGGGTTGGCGATAAAGCAATGATGTCGATTCGCCCTGAAAAGATGTTATTGGTCGATAAGCCAAACCCTAATGCGCTAAATACCTATGAGACACGAGTAGCCTCGATTGCGTATGTTGGCTCAGATACGCGCATTATTGTCAAACTGGGCGATACGCAAGTGGATGTGTGGGAGCAGAATTCGCAAAGCACGCTCGATCCTTCTTATTTCTTTAAACCCGGTGAAGCCGCATGGCTGACGTTTAAACCTGAAAACGCACTCGTCATTAAAGAATAAAGGATGAAGGTAATTTCATCCTTCACCCTTCACCCTTTATTCTTTCCTTCTCATATGCAAAAAAATTCTTCCACTCGTTTATTTGGCCTGATGTTTCCGGGCGCGTTTTGGCTGATTGCGTTCTTTTTTCTGCCGATTTTGCTCATTGTTGGTATTAGCTTTTTAACGAAGGGTGATAGTGGAAGCCCAGAGTTGCCGTTGACCATCGACAATTATTCACGCACATTTGGTGAAGAATATTTAACATTGTTTGGTCGTTCATTGTGGATTTCATTGATTTCGACGATATTGACGGTGATTATTGCTTTTCCGGTGACGATTTGGATTGTGCGATTGCCAAAAAAATGGCGTGACATGGCTATTTTCTTGGTCATGATTCCATTTTGGACTAATTTTTTATTGCGCACCTATGCCTTACGTTTTATGTTTCTGAATGAAGGCCCGTTTATGCGTGCCATTAATGGCGTTTGGGTCGATACTTTAGGCAATGAGAATGAAATTGAATTACTTTTTACCCAGTTTTCAGTAATGCTCGGGTTGGTGTATGGCAACTTGCCCTTTATGATTTTGCCGTTGTATGCGTCGCTTGAAAAATTTGATTGGACTTTACTTGAAGCTGCCAGTGATCTTGGCGCAGATGTGTGGCGCTCATTTGTGCGCGTGATGTTGCCGTTGACCGCCCCGGGTTTGATTGCAGGGTCGATCTTGGTGTTTGTGCCAGCCATTGGCAACTATATTACAGTCGAGTTGATGGGTGGTGGTAAATCGCAGATGATTGGGCGTACCATCGCCCAACAATTTAGCACTGCCAACAATTGGCCCTTTGGCGCGGCACTGTCACTCATCATGATGGTCGTGGTGACGGCGGCAGCCCTTGTATACTTCCGGGTTGGGCGAGGCGAGCAGGCGCGTTAGCTTTTCGCGTATCAAGAATCAAAAAATCGGGTTTCTAATCACAGCTTGTGGCTTTGACCGCAAGTGGTGATTAGAAACCCGATTTTTTTAATTAGAGCAAATTTTCATCGCAATCACTATATGGTCTTTGAGGTTCCCCTAAAAAAATTGTGCTAGAATATATAAGACAACCTCGAAAGGTTGGTTATCTTTTTCTTTTAAGTTACGAGGTGAATAAGTCAAACGAAATGAACGAAGTCTGCGAACAAACATCACTAAATGTCGCAGGTGCGAGAGCTGACACTGTCAATGCGGTGCAGCATGGAGCGCCTGTATGAAACCTATGAGGAACCGGCCTATTACCGGAAAGGAGTATCTTGAGTGAAATATTTATTACGAACACCCGCCCAGAACATTTGATGGGCTGCGCTGCACTGCAAGGGGTTTGTTTCCCCAATGTCAACAAAGATGCGCTGTTTACCGAGGCGCATATCGCCAACCATATTCTGCTGTTTCCCGAAGGACAGTTTGTGGCGATAGAAAGACAAAGCGGTAAGGTGGTCGGCATGACTGCCGGTTTGCGAACTCACGGTCAACTAGAGCAACACCGTGCACACAATTACGCCCATGCAACCAGCGATGGCTGGTTTTGGAATCATGATCCGAATGGCACCTATTATTATGGTGCCGACATGAGCGTACATCCTGATTATCGCGGCAAAGGCATTGCACGTAAATTTTATGACGTGCGTAAGGCTTTATGCAAGCGTTTGGGGCTAAAAGGTCAAATTATTGGTGGCATGATCCCCGGCTTTGTCAATTATAAGCAGTCGATGAATGTGTATGAGTACGTGTGTCATGTTATTGCAGGCAATATTTTTGACCCTACGATGACCCCACAGCTGCGTAATGGCTTTGTTTGGCGCGGCATGATCCCCAATTATGTGTCTGACCCTCCTTCGGAAGGGTGGGCAACCTTAATGGAATGCCCCAATGCCGATTATGTTGACAAGAAGCGTTCTGCTGCCAACACGCAGCGCCCCGCAGAAATGTCGAAGTGGCAGTTGCTCATTTGAAATAGGAGTGGCAGGTGGCAAAGTGGCAAGTAGCAAGTAATATAGATACTTAGCACTTGCCACTTGCCACTTTGCCACCTGCTACCTGCCCCTGCTCCTACTTCTTCACCCCACACCAATGCATTAAAAATGTAGCTAAGACGCGGGTGGTGTCGATGACCGAATCAAGCTCAACATATTCATTGGCTCCGTGCAAATTTGCACCTTTTGGCCCCCATGCAAAGGCCGGCACGCCATATAATTGGGCAAAACGGGTGTCTAGCCCAGCCGTCATGCCCATAATGATAGGTAATGGGTCGGGGCCGCCGCGCACCATTTGCACTAATTTCACAAATTCTTGCACAAATGGGTGGTTTTCATCTTGGACCCAAGGGTCGGTGTGCCAGCCAAAAAATTCGATTTTTGGGGGATGCTTTTGCAACCAAGGGCTGTTTTGGCTGATGGTGTATACACGGGTGGCAATTTCATCTTTAATGCCCTGTTCGCTTTCACCAGGGATGAACGACATGCGCACGGCAATTTCGCAGCGGCCCGGCACTGTGCTGGGCCAATCGCCCGATTTCACCATGCCGACATTGAGATGACATGAGCGGCGGGCGGCAGGGTTGCTGCGCTCGAATGGCTCATAGTGCTTGTTTTCAGCGCGTTCTTTGTCCCATGCACCTAACATACTGATGATGGGTGCGGCTTCGACGGCAGCGTTTATCCCATCATGGGCGCGTCCAGCATGGGCGCTTTTGCCTTCGACCACCACGCGAAAATACAAAATACCGGGGTGGGCGATACACACATCGAGCCAATGTGGCTCGGTGGCGATCATGCCGTCGGGCAATTTACCTTGTTGCTTGGCGCGTTCAAAACAGGCCAAGGTGCCACCGCCGCCGCCGCTTTCCTCTTCGATCACGCTTTGCAAAATAACATCGCCGTTTAATTCAATGCCACAGGCTTGCAATGCCTTAACCGCAAACAAATTGGCGATTAAGCCACTTTTCATATCTTGAGCGCCACGCCCGATCATGCGCCCAAGTTTGGAGGTGCTAGAGGGGATAATGGTAGCGGCGAATGGATCATGTTGCCATGCATTCAGCGGCTCGGCTGAAACCACATCGGTATGTCCATTTAAAACGACGCTGCGCCCTGCCGCGTTGGCTGTATTCGCACGCCATGTGCCAATCACATTTCGCCGACCAGCAAAAGTGATTTCTGAATCGACAAAGGCCGGGTGTTGGCGAAGCGTGGCGTAATCGGGTTCAAATTCGTCAATTTCGAGCTTAGCTTGCACATAATGCTGACGCATAAAGGCTTGGGCTGGTGCTTCGTTGCCAATGACACTGGGAATTTGCACCAATGCCGCCAGAGTTTTCACGATTTCGTCTTGATGGGTCTCGATCCAACTTGAAACTTGCTTTAGGTGGGGTTCGTCCATAATCAAGCATTGTAACTATCTACGTAGATGGTTGATTAGTTGAGCGGTTGAATGGTTGATTTATGAATCAACCATTCAACTATTAATCATAAACGCTCACGCTACTGACGCGATCGCCGCTTCAACTACATCCATGCCTTCGTGCAGTTGATCTTCGGTGATGACGAGTGGGAACAAGAAGCGAATGCCATTGGAATAGAGACCACAACGGATCATGAGCACCCCATTGGCGGCAGCATGTTGCACAATGGCGATGGTTTTGGCGGGGTCGAGCGGCTGTTTGGTGTCGCGATCTGCCACAAATTCCATCGCCAGCATCGCGCCCATGCCGCGCACATCGCCCACAATATCGAAGCGGTCTTGCATTTGGCGCATACGGTCGCAGGCAATACCGCCGATATATTGGGCGCGCTCGCACAAATTTTCCTTTTCGATGGTGTCGATGGCGGCTAATGCCGAAGCACAAGCGACTGGGTTGCCGCTGTAAGTGCCGCCGATACCACCAAGGTGAATTTTGTCCATTAATTCGGCCCGTCCAACGGCTGCCGAGATGGGCATACCGCCGCCCATGCTTTTTGCCATCACCATGATATCTGGCTCAATGTCGTAGTGTTGCATGGCAAACAGCTTGCCGGTACGGGCCATGCCACATTGCACCTCATCCACAATCATGACAATGCCATAGCGGGTGCAAGTTTCGCGTAGGCGACGCATAAATTCACGTGGCATGGGGATGAACCCACCTTCACCTTGAATTGGTTCGACAATGACGGCAGCAACTGCCTCGGGCATCACTTGCGCAATCAGCGCCCGTTCGAATGACTCCCATGTTAATTCCATTTTTTGCTCGTCACTTAAGTTAAGGCTGGCCAAATTGATAAAGCCTTTTGGGTCGATCACAGCGCCTGAGCGATAAACATATGGAAATGGCACGCGGTAAATTTCGGGTGCAAATGGGCCAAAGCCTTTTTTAAATAGCGCATATTTGCTAGTGAGTGATTGGGTCAGCAAGGTGCGCCCGTGATATCCACCCTCGAAGGTGATGATGGCTTGCCGCCCAGTAGCGGCTCGTGCCGTAAAAATGGCAGTTTCGACAGCCTCGGCTCCGGTATTTTGGATCATGGCTTTTTTATGCCCGCTGATTGGGGTGATGGCACACAGTTTTTCGGCTAAGGCGACATGTGGTTCGGTGGTTGCCACCAAGCCACAGGCGTGAATCAAGTCATCGGCTTGGGCTTTAATCGCATCGACGACGGCTTGGGCGTTGTGCCCAACATTTAGCACCCCAATCCCGCCGGTGAAGTCCATCAGCACGTTGCCATCTATATCTTCGACCATTGCTCCACGCGCACGTTTCACTGCTAGTGGGGTTGATTTGGCATAACCTGCGGGCATACTCGATTCGCGACGGGCGATTAATTCGCGGCTCTTGGGGCCGGGCAGTTCGGTTTTAATTTGGATGGATTTTGACATGGTAAAAATTATATTTTGGGGTTGAAACACAGATGGTTTTTCAAATCTTATCCATGCAACGTTTTGATTGGGCGTGGCCAAGATGCATTTTAGGCTGTATTTTTTTCAGCAATGTGGGTATGTGGGGAATAAAGCATCATATTTACCGTCTTTTATTATAAAAAATGCCCCCGGCAGGAATTGAACCCACAACACCCGCCTTAGGACGGCGGTGTTCTATCCATTTGAACTACAGGGGCTAAATTAGATATCTGTATTTTACCGCGACTTGTTGGTTATTTTACGAATAACGAACGAGGGAACAAGAGTCAATAATACTTCGTCAATTTCACGATCTATCTCCCACAGCGCAGCTGTGGGAGATAGATCGTGAAATTGGCAAAACTTTCATCAACCTGTAATCTGCTCTAGGGTAGGCAAAAATATGTGTTTGGGGACGCACACTAAGCGCTATTACAATTGTTCCATAATGTGAAATTATTGATATAATGTTTCACAATGATGAACAATTTACAAGCTCAGAAAACCCGCACTTGGTTTGTTTGTAGCTTTACAGCCTTGAATATGGTGTTGGGGTTGATGGCCATGTTTTCTGCTGCTGCTGGTTTAATGACCTTGGCCGCGAGTTGTTTGCTTGGTTGCATCGTCTGTGATTCGCTTGATGGATTATTGGCACGCAAGCTCAATGCCAATAGCGAATTTGGGGCACAGTTCGATTCATTGGCGGATATGACCTCATTTACGATTGCGAGCGCGGCTTTGGGTTACTATTGGTTACAAGCAAACGCTCCGCAAGCAATTCTGCTGGGGTCGAGTGCATTATGGGTGGTGGCGGGTGCGACTCGTTTGGCGCGTTTTAATGTCACACCCTATAACGGCCATTATTTTCAAGGTATGCCTACAACGGCGGTGTCGGGGGTTTTGGCGATTGCTTATCTCACTTTGCCGCATTTGCACTGGGTTTTAGGTATCTCGCTATTTGCAATCTTAGCCATACTTATGGTAAGTGTATTCCCATATGTCAAATTGACCCAGCTGCGTTTAGCCCCCAAATGGTGTTGGCTGCTGGTTGCATTGCTAGGTTTTATTAACTTGACGTTGCTGTTTTGGACAATTGCCATTGCCTATATTTGCAGCGGCCCTATTTTATGGGCGCGTCGACGTTTGGGATGAGGGGTTAGTTGCAGGGGTTAGCCCTCATCCCAATTTTCAAGCCATTTTTTGATGGTTGCCATAAACGCATCGGCGTTCGCGCCATCTAAAATACGATGGTCGAATGTAAAACTGAGGTAGGCGCACGGGCGAATAGCTATCATGTCGCCATGTGGACTGGCAATTACTTTAACGCGCTTTTCAACCATGCCAACCCCTAAAATACCGCATTGGCCTTGATTGAGCACTGGTGTACCAAACAAACTGCCTGCCGCCCCGTGATTGCTGATGCTGAAGGTGCCATTTTGTAATTCGTTTGGTTGTGTTTGTTTGATGCGGGCGCGTTCGGCTACATATTGAATTTGGCGTGCCAGCCCCTTTAAATTAAGCGCATCGGCATGGGGAATGACTGGAACCATAAGGCCATCTGGTAGCGCGACTGCAATGCCTAGGTTAATATTAGACTTGAGCAAAATTCCCTCGTCGCGCCATTCGCTATTCACCATGTGATGCTTACGCAAAGCTTGGGTCGCAGCATTGGCAATATACGCCAGCCACGTCAAATTGACACCATCTTTGGCATAATTTGCCTTATTGGCCTCGCGGTGTTTTGCCACTGCCGTTAAATCGACCTCAAATACAGTCGTCACTTGCGCACTTTGGCTTAGGCTGGCCATCATATGCTCGGCAATACGCCGCCGCATGGGGCTATGGGGGATTAAAGATTGAGGATTAATTGGTAACGTTTCTGTATTCTCTAATCTTTCATTTTGGTTCTTGGTTCTTGCTACTTGTTTCTCCAAATAGCCCAGCACATCGTGTTTGGTAATGCGCCCGTTTTCGCCAGTGCCGCTGATGAGGCTAGGGTCGAGATGATGCTCAGCGATCATGCGGCTAACGACAGGGCTGAGCTGCCCCGTGTAGGCTGGTGGGGCAGGGTGAATGGCAATTGCTGTGGGCAGATGTATCTCTGTTACCAAAGGTTGTTCATCGGCAGATGATGTATCAACTTGAGCCAGCACATCGCCCACGCGTACTTGGTCCCCGATCTCAGCTACAATTTTGCCCAATTTGCCAGCACGGTCAGCCATAATTTCAAGTGTAATTTTGTCGGTTTCAACCTCGGCAATGGCTTCGTTTATTACAACGATGTCGCCTGTTTTTTTGATCCAACGGGTGATTGTCACTTCGTTAATACCATCGCCGAGTGGGGGAAGGGTAAAATTTGACATGGGTTTAGGCATGAAGCAAGCGGCGCATGGCAGCCACAATACGTTCTGGGGTCGGCACAACTGCGCTCATTAATTCTTGACTAAAGGGCACTAAGGTCGATGGTGAAGCTACGCGCACAATCGGCGCATCCAAATCGAAGAAGGCTTCGTGCGCTAAGGTGGCCGAAATTTCGGCCCCAAACCCACAAAATTCACTGTCTTCATGCACAATCAAGCATTTGCCGGTTTTGCGCACCGATTCCAACACCATTTCTTTATCCCAAGGTACAATCGTGCGTAGGTCAATCAGATCAATTGCGTTGCCAGAGGCATCGACCTCTTTTAAACTATTTTCGCAAAACTCGGTCATGGCTCCCCATGTCACTACTGTCATGCGGTTGCCTGTGGCAAGCTTTTTGCCAGCCCCAAAGGGCAGCATAAACTCATCGCCGGGGTAAGGGCGGCGCGCCCAAGCAGCATCATAGCAATAACGATGCTCAAAGAAAATAACTGGGTCATTGCCACGTAAAGCACTACGCAAAAGACCCACAGCATCTTCGGCATTTGATGGAAAAGCAACTTTTAGCCCAATGGCATGGGCGTAGGCCACTTCATTATTAACACTATGCCAAGGGTCGCCAATTTTGCGAAACCCGCCCGGCATGCGAATGACCATTGGCACTCCAAATTTGCCATCGCTGCGCCAACGCATCGAGCCTAAATTCATAATATGCTCGTGGCAAGCATCGGCATATTTGCGAAATTGAATTTCTGGCACAGGCATCAGCCCATGCAGGGCCATGCCGACGGCTCGCCCAATGATACCCTCTTCATTAAGCGCAGTGTCAAATACACGCGCGATGCCATATTTTTGCTGCAAGCCAACCGTTGCGGCATGAACTCCACCTTTATAGCCAACGTCTTCACCAAAGACCAGCAAACGTTCATTAATCGCCATTTCAACATCAAGTGTGTGGCGAATGGCATCGATCAAATTGAGGCGGCGCGGGTCGTTGACTTTCGGTGTGCTATTCCCACTCGGCAATGAAATAGGTTCGGCGGCCAGCCCACCCATTTGGGGTGGCGAATTGGGTTCGGCGAACACATGACGTGTGACTGTGTGTTTGTCGGGCAACGGCTCAGCTTCTGCAGCGGTATGTGCAGCGGTAAGATCATGTTTGGCCTCGGTTTCGAGTACTTGCCATTCATCTTCGCGCCAAAGTTTTGGCACTAAAAATTGGTGCAGGCGGGCGATAGGGTCACGTTGCCATTCGGCTTCAAGCTCAGTTTTGCTCTTATAGGCTTGATTATCAACACTGCTATGCCCTGAAAGCCTAGGCATGGTTAGCCGCAACAAGGCTGGGCCATGCCCTTGTCGCACATGCGTTAAGGCTTTGTGTATTAAATGGGGTGTGTTGGCTGGATCAGTGCCATCGCCATCCCAAATGCTTAAATTGGCAAAGCTGGCGAGGTTTTGGGCAATATTGCCACCCGGGGTTTGGGTGTGCGATTTGACCGAGATGGCATAGCCATTATCTTCGATGACAAATAACATCGGTAATCGCAGGGTGGTGGCGATGTTTAAACCAGACCAGAATCCATTACTTGCGACAGAGCCATCGCCGCCAAATACGACGGTGATGGCACCCTGAGCTGCAACTTGCTTTAACGTATCGGCACGGTATTGAATGGCCTCGGCCCAACCTGCGGCTGGGCTATATTGTGAGCCAATATCGGCTGAAATGGGGATCACGCTGGCTTTTTGGCGAGCGGGCATATACATTACCACGCCTACATCGCGTCCGCCACTGGGGCCGCCAGCCCGTACCATGCCCCCCATCAACGCTTCAGTCAGCGTCATGCCAAGCCCTAAGACGAGGGGGCGGTTACGATAATAAACAAATGCGGCATCGTGAGGGTGATCGAGCCACTGACTGAGAATCACTTGGCCCAGTTCGTGACCGCCTGCCGAAAATTGATACTTGACTTTTCCTTGTGGAGCTAGCTCTCGCTCTTCTAACTCGTCTAAAAATCGTGACCGCAACATGAGTCTGGCCACAGAATGCCAATGCACCAACGGTTCGGTTAGTGCATTGGTTTCAGGTTTATGGGCATATCCATTGGTGATACGTCCGATTATGCTTTCGTATTGAGTTGCGATTTGGTTCAAATTAGTCCAACGCTATCGCCGTCTCCTGTTTGACTTCGTTGAGTACGATAAAAGTGTGGGTGCGGGCCACGCCGGGAACACCCATTAATTTTTGTGACCAGAATTGTTCTAGTTCACGATGATTTTGCACCAATACTTTCATCATGCAATCATATTCACCAGTGACAGTGTAGCACTCAAGCACTTCGGGCATTTCTTTGACAGTGTTCAAAAACCCCCCCAATTGCTCAGGGGAATGAAGCTGTAAGCTAACCTGAATAAAACATAGCAAATCACATCCTACCTTTTCAGGGTCTAATATTGCAACATATTTTGCAATATAACCATCTTGCTCAAGGCGGCGTACACGGGTGTGTGTTGCAGGTGCAGACAAGCTAATCCGTGCGGCTAGCTCAACATTGCTCAAGCGGCCCTCACGTTGTAATATTTGTAGAATGGTTTTATCAGTATCATCCAAAGTGCTTATTCTCGAAGACTTTATCATTTTTTTACTCCATTGTCAATCGTTTTGTTGCAAATTACTATAATATCACAACATATTTGAATGTATCAATTGTATTTTAAAGTTTATTTTGTTTTAATCGTTTTAATAGGCGCATTTCAAAATAATTTAAGGTATGTACTGTTCTAAGGCATATTGAACTTGCTTTAAAAGGGTATTAGGCTTATGGATGCTAATCAAAACGGCTCTTAGATTTAACCTAATTTTTTTGACGCAGATTTTATATAGTTGATGATTTTACTGGATAATTGTAAATGTTGCATTAATAATCTTCATTTTACGTGTAGCCTTGATTTGTTTATCGACAATAGGCATAAAAATATAATTTTTGTAATTAATCGTTGGTAGATTGGTATTATCGGTACGCTAAAAACACAGTGCCTCGGTGCTTATAAGCATCGAGGCACTGTGTTTTTAGCAGAAACTTTTTAGAGCAGATTTTGAGTTGATGAAAGATTTGTGCTAATTAGGGGAGTGTATGTTGATTGAAAATTTCAGGGATGAAAATGGCTTGTTCAAAAACTTTAATGCTTGCTGATCCTTCTGCAATGGCGATAGCCCGTCCATCAGTAGCCGTCCAGGTAGCAGTGCTTACCATTGTTCTAGTTGCAGGAATAGTTATTGTGATAAAAGCACTCGTGCCGGGAGTTAACGAGTAAGGTAAATCGGTTAATATTTGACCAAAGCGCGTATCGACAAGATTATGTTGGGTTAAAGTGATACCAGAAATATTGCGGATGGTATAGCAGTAAGTCACTTTGGCGTTATAGGGAACCGTAAGGCTACTCGTTGGGGCGCAGGTTTCTGTGCCATCTGACCCAACAGTTACAAATAGAGCCAATGAAATCGGTGTAACCTCGACATTGGCAAACGCATTGGATGTCGTGGTTAATACGCCATTGCTAGCGTACCAACTGCCCATATGTTTGTGTGTTTGGACAACTGTAGCAGATTTAGTAACAACTAATGTTGCACCTGGCGCGACTATTTGATTAAGACCTTGCTTTACAACACCTAAACGATCATCCGTGACGGTGTGAATAGAGAGTGGAATTGACCCTGAATTTCGGATGCCATAGCAGAAAACCAGATCTGTATAAGGTGGTACAACAATAGTATTACTATTGAGGCAGTCAAATTGATTGTACCCTACTCCCATAGACATGATGACGGCTGCCGGTTGCACCGTAACTGTGGCGGTGCTGTTGGCTTGTACACTAATTGTGCCATTTGAGGCTATCCAAGTTGCGCGATTGGCCGTGCTTTGGGTCAAAGTCGTTGTACGGGTAATAAACCCACTCGAACTTGGGTTTAGTACATAAGATAACCCAGTCAAGATTGGGCCACTTTCGGTATCTGACAATTCGTGTATGGACAAAGGGACAGAACCAACATTGCGAACAACATAACAAAAAGTAATGGCTGTATTTTGCCCAACATCAATTGCATTACGAATTGCACAACGTCCTGCGTCGACCCCAACTGTTTGTTCAAGCGTAATATCGGCTTGAATGATATTGATTGCTAACGAACTGGTTGCAGTAGCCGTCACAATATTATTGCCAGCCGACCAACGACTGTTATATACCTTGCTAGTGGTGGGTGTTTCGTTGCGTGTAACAAAGGTGCTTTGGCCAGGCGACAATGAAATTTGTAAATTGCTTTCTAATGTGCCTAAGATTGTATCGGTAATTTGATGATTTGTGAGTGTGATTGGCCCAGTATTTGTTACTTTAAAACAATGCACAATTGTTGTTTCGAGTGTTACCGTGATGCCTGATTGTGCTGGGCAAGCCCCATCGTCTGGTAAGCCTACCGTATGCGCAAAGGTAATTTGTGGTGACTGAACAGATACTACTACATTCCCGCTTTGAGCTGTTGCGTTGCCACCCACACCACTTGCTTCCCACAAAGCGCTGGTGTTTAATGATTGTGTGGCGACAACGCTGCGGGTGATTATATGCGTTTGGTTAGGCGTCAGCGTGAGTGCTATGCCGTTGTGGATAACGCCCAACACATTATCAATGAGTGAATGGGTCGAAAAAGTCGTTGTCCCGGTGTTTGTAATACGGTAGCAAAATGTAATGTTACTACCTGCCAACACACTTACTTGGTTGCTAATGGCACACGTGGGTTCAACACCTACTGTTTCTTGCAAAAGCAGTTGTGCAACAACTGGGACTTGCGTTAATTTCTTTAGTTCTGGTGGCAAAGGTGTGGCAATTTGGTTTGGGGCGATGTTTGCAAATGACGACTCATGTGGTGTAATTAAAGAAATCCATAAAATGAGGATGAACATGAGCCGTACCAGTAACCGTTGATTAAACATGATAGATAATTTTAGCCTGAAGAAATGAAAATAAGCACAAAAAACTTGATAATTTATGTTTGTGATGCAACCTTATTTGTGATGAAGTGCATTTCCTTAATAATTGGGAGCATTTTCTAAAGACATAATGCCGAAATCACGAGTCCCACGCTGCCAACGCCCATATCGTGATTGCGAAGACGATTTTTACTAAGACACTGTTTCTTAAAACAACTTTTTGCATTCATTTGGTCTAAATATGCTCTCTGATTTGATAAAACTATGTGATTTCATCTGACAAAAAAGTGGAAATTAATTTAAAAAACACCCTCTAAGATTTATCGGCCTGTGAAACACGTCGAGCAGCAAGCCATAAGGTAAAGAGGGTGAGTAGAACATAGCAAATGGTTAAAATGACAAAAGGCGGTAATAAGTTTAAAGGGGTTGTGCCAGTAATTGGCACACTAAATTCCCATAATTTGCCGTTGCTATAAAAATTTAACTCGGTTGCTACCAATGTGCTAATGGGGCTAAGGCTAGTTAAAATAATCATTAACGTCATAAAAAACCGCTCAAGTGTGCTTGAGCCTGTAAATAAAACAGCCCCAAAGCTGCTGGCAATAAGGGCGAATATGGGAATCCCAATGACCATTAATAATACGAATGAATAGGTCAAAATAATTGCTCCAAGATTTGTTTTGCAAAAAGTTGAAACGAATAATCCGATACTGGTAAACATCAGCCCAGAAACCAACATGATCCAAATCGAAATGACCGTTTCAAAGGGTTCAATCCCCCCCAACATAAGTGGCAAACTTAATAACGGTAATGTGCTAATAATGAGCAAAAAGGTATAACCAAGCGCAGCACCCAATTTGCCACGTACAATTTGCCAAGGGGTGATGAGGCTGGCGCATAAAACATCATATGAGCCGCGTTCGCGTTCATTGCTAATTGCGGTTGCGGTTAGGGCTGGTGCAACAAAACATACTAGCACCAGTTGCATGCCAATGATAATGAAATAAAGTGTTTGCCCAATTGTGCTGGCATTGCGGCGGGTTTCGTTGATCATTGCGGCGGCATACATGAGCAAGGCTACCCCACCGACTAGACATAAAAACACCGTCAAAAGACCAAATGAGCGTGGGCTGCGCGTTCGGTTTTGCATTTCTTTTAATGTAAGGGGGCTAAAGCGTTTATAAATGGGCATTTTCGTTGGGTGTTGTTGCTGCCTCAATTGTTTCAGTGACTGGTTTTATATTATCTTCCACTGAAATGGGAGGCATGATTGATGAGGGTGAAGATATGGCATTGTTTATAGCGGGTAAGGGGTTGCTCAGTTCACTAAATGAGACGACTTGGGTGCCACTGTGCATTAATTTGCGCAATAGGTTGCTGGCGGCAGTGTAATCACCTGTAAACGATAGATGCATTTCTTTGAGCAAGTTAAGCGTGGTTTGAGCTGGTAATGTCGCCGATGTCATTGCGGCAGCATAGGGTTGAATGGGACGCACATCTCTTACACCGGCTGCTTCTGTCATAATGGCGATAGCGCGATCGGCATCGCCCAGAAACCGTATGCCAATGATACGATGGGGCACATGATGATCTGCAAAATGTATATTGACATCACTTGAACTTCCCCAAAAATCGATTTTGCCATTATTTAAAAAAGCAATGTGTGTACAAATATCTTCCACCTCGGCTAATAATGGGCTGGTGATGATGATGGTTTTGCCTAAACTGCGTAACTCATTAATGAGTGCACGGGTTTCAACCCGTGCACGGGGATCAAGCCCAGTAAAAGGTTCATCTAAAAGCATTATTTGCGGGTCATGAACCAAGGTGCGTGCAAGCTCTAGTCGCTTTTTCATACCGATGGATAATCGCTCTAAGGGGTCATTGCGGCGATGATAAAGGTCGACTAATTGTAATAAATCGTTGCTTAGAGCGGGGCGATCAGCCTCTGGAACATTGTAGCAAGCGGCATAAAATTCCAGATATTCGCTGGCTGTCATATCATTGATCGTGCCAAGAGTGCTAGGCATATAGCCTATCAATTGACGTATTTGTTGTGGGTGTTGTTTTATTGAAATTGTGTCAATGAATATATCACCGTCGTTGGGCTGCAACACCGTTGCCAAAATTCGCAACAATGTCGTTTTTCCAGCGCCGACAGGCCCAACCAACCCTAGCACAGCGCCGGGGTCGATTGATAATGACACTTTATCGAGTGCTATGCGCCGTCCATAACGTTTGGTTAAATTGCGAATTTCGATTGCGTACATAAATTGTCGCGTCCCGCTTGTTTTGTAGCTTTATTATTGTTTCTTAAATTGACAAAGTCATATTGACAAATGCAAACAAGTTTTTGCCGATTTCACTATATCCTACTTGCTGTAGGTAAGTGGAATATAGTGAAAGTATATATGGATATTGATGGGGCGATCAAAGAGCAGGTTTTTTTTCTTGCAAAGAGGCCACTACTTTTTTAAGCCCATCTGACAGCGCCACTTTGGGTTGGTATTTTAGTAATTCGCGAGCACGTCTTAAGTCTGCACACATGTGCGAAACCCCACCACTTTCGGCGGTGACCCGTAACACATTGACCGATTTGTTAATGGCTTTTTCAACGGTTGCAACAAGGTCGTTAACCGATGTAGCAACGCCACTGCCGACATTGATGGTCAGTCGGTTAATATTTTGGGCATTCATGGCATTTACTAGGGCATCGGTAACATCATCAATATACACAAAATCGCGGGTTTGTTTGCCACCCCCATGAATAATGACTGAGCCACCCCCAAAGGCTTGGCGAACAACCGCAGGAATAACAGCTGGATGGGAGGCGCGGGCTACTTGGCCGGGGCCATAGACGTTGAATACGCGCAGTGCAACTGTTTCCATCCCCCATAGTGCCCCAATGGTGTGCATATAGTATTCTGCGGCTAATTTGCTCACGGCATAAGGTGAGGTAGGGTGGGGCATGCAATCTTCATGCACGGGTTGTTGAATTTGTTCACCATAAACTGCGCCAGATGAAGCCAAAATCACTCGTCGTACCCCAGCATCGCGCATGGCTTGCATAATACCGACGGTGCCATCGACATTGGCTAAATTGTATTCGCCAGGGTATAACACCGATTCGGGGACTGAAACCCGTGCCGCAAGATGGTAAACACAGTCTACATTTTGTAAAAGCGACCATAATTTTGGCACATCAGTAACATTACCGCGTGTAAAACTAACGTTTTGGTCAAGTCTTGATGGATCACCGCTGCTTAAATCATCGAGCACCCGGACTAAGTGACCTTCTTGAATGAGCCGATTGGCAAGTGCCACGCCCAAAAAACCTGCGCCACCCGTGATAAGAATTTTCATTTTTAAATCAATGTTATTTTTTACACTAGTTTATGATTCGCCACGGCTGACCATGCGCCCAAGTGCACGTCCACCGATTAGGTGTAAATGAATATGGTAAACGACTTGGCCTCCATCATTATTTACATTCATTAAGACACGATACCCAGTTTTATCGATACCATATTCTTTGGCAAGGTGTTGTGCTGTAAGCAGTAGTTTGCCAAGTAATTGTTCGTCATCGGGCGATACATCGTTTAACGTTGGAATAATTTTGTTAGGGACGATAAGAAGGTGCACTGGCGCAACTGGGTTAATATCATGAAACGCAGTCACAAATTCATCTTGATAGACAATTTTTGCTGGAATTTCACGCCGTACAATTTTGGCAAAGATTGTATCGGCGGATGGGTATGTTGTGCCGCTTAGAGACTGCGGGATTGCTGGATTGTCATTCATGCATTGATTATAATGAAGAAAAGATCATAAGTGATGATGGCTTAACCATTAAATGCTATAAGTAGAGGTGAAATATTGATCATATTTTTTGTCAGATGAAATCGTGTAATTTTATCAAATCAGAGAGCATATTTAGCCAAAATGAATACTAAAATCACCATCTCAGGGGTGTTATGGGGTGGCTTTGCCATCCCAACACCCCTGAGATAGTGATTTTGGCGAAAAGTTGTTTTAAGAAACAGTGTCTTAGGAATTTGCTCTAAAATCAATCTAAAGTTAGGAGTATTTGTTTTTATTGGCGCTTAAGATTTATTGTCTGGTCATGTGATGTGAAGTAAGATGTGGTACAAAAAGCGTTGGTTTATCGTAATATGGGCGATATGGGCTGCTATGTGGTTTGGGGTGGTCTATTTTCAAATTAGTGTCGCGCATATTCAAGCAAATGATTATCAAGCGGTATATTACACAGCAAACAGCTTGGGCTATGTGGTAGATGATGATGGCGCTGATGCTTCATTGACCCGCAGGTATCAGATTCAGTCGCCCGTAAGTCAGGCAACAGTTGTAAGCAGTGCCCCTTCAGCCGCGATTGTGCCGACCCCGCTGCCGCAACCCATTTTAACCCCAACCCCCTTGCGTATTTTAAGCAAGTTGCCGCCCGAACCAACTGTGATGGGTGTGCCTCCGACACTTTCGCCCGAAGCGTTGCACCGAATTGCGCGTGTGCCCATTTTGATGTATCACTATATTTCGGTGCCACCTAGTTTTCAAGATCAATTGCGGGTAAATTTATCTGTGCCGCCCGATCAATTTGAAAATCAATTGAAATATTTGAAAGAAAATGGCTATAAAACGATCGATTTATATACCCTACATGATCACTTAGTGAACAACACCCCATTGCCTGCTAAACCGATTATTTTAACGTTTGATGACGGTTATCGTGATCATTATGAAAATGCGTTTCCGCTGCTCAAAAAATATGGCATGGTCGGCACGTTTTTTGTCTTTACGGATCCAGTTTTTCAAAATCATGTGGCTTATATGACTTGGGATATGGCGCGTGAAATGGCGGCAGCCGGAATGGATATTGAATCGCATACAAAAACGCATCCCGATTTACGGAATCGCTCGAATGACTTCTTGCACACGCAAATTTATACGCCTATCGATGCAATTACCGAGCAAATCGGTAAACGCCCGCGCTTTTTTGCTTATCCGGCAGGGCAATATGATAATAATGTAATGCGGGTTTTGGCTGATGCTCAGACATGGGGCGCTGTTACGACGCGCTGGGGATCCACTCATGCTATTGATAATTCGCTTACCTGGACACGTATGCGTGTCAACTATGGTATGTCGGTTGGGGCATTTGCCCAGATGTTGAATTAGAATAGGTCTGATTAATTGTTATGCATTAGGCTGGGTAATTTTACTATTTTTCGCATATTCATATTCTCGAATTTGATTCAAGATCACCCATTGTTGACCTTATTGCGCCCACCAACCGATGACAACTCCACCCAAAGCCCCTTGGTCAGCGGCCTAAACCCAAGTAAACTCACGCATCAACATAACCATGAAAATACTTATCACCGGCGGGGCCGGATTTATTGGCTCGCACAGTGTCGAAGCCATATTAAACGCAGGCCATAACGCCCGTATTCTCGACAATTTCAGCACCGGCAATGCCGACAACCTCGCCCACCTCACCCCAGACCAAAAAGACAAGGTGGAGTTGCGCAAAGGTGACATTACCGACCTGCCAACCGTGCAAGCCGCCGCTCAAGGCTGCGATGCTATTTTGCATTTGGCCGCGATGGTCAGTGTGCCACAATCGATCGTTGAGCCGATGTATACCTTTAACACCAATGTGTTGGGCACCGTAAATGTGCTTGAGGCAGCGCGGCTGGCGGGCATTACTCGTGTGGTGATGGCTTGCACCTGTGCCGTATATGGCGATTTGCCGGGCGGTAAAGATGAGACATCGCCCGTTAGCCCACTTGTGCCCTATGCCACCAGCAAATTGATGGGCGAAGAATGGATGCAAATTTATGCCCGTTGCTATGGCATCACTACCGTGCGAATGCGTTATTTTAATGTCTATGGTCCGCGCCAACCCACCAATTCACCTTATAGCGGCGTATTGGCAAAATGGAGCGATGCAGCCCGCGTTGGCAAAACCTTGCTTATTTTTGGTGATGGCGAACAAACCCGCGATTTTGTCTCGGTGCATGATGTGGCACGGGCCAACTTAAAGGCCCTGACGCACCCCACGCTCGAAGGGGATGAGCTATTTTGTGTGGCGACTGGGGTGTCGGTGACATTAAATCAGGTGCTAAACACCCTTAAACAAGTGTCAGACAAACCCGTAAATTGGGATTACATGCCATCGCGTGCCGGTGATATTTTGCATTCGTCTGCCAACAGCGCGAAATTGCAATCCATTGGTTGGCTACCCCAAATGACGTTGGCGGCGGGCTTGAAAGAGTTGTTGATGGGATGATTTTATTTTACAAGGCATAATTTAAAATATCTAGGGTCGAAATCACTTCCCAGCATCACCTGTGGGGATGCTGGGAAGTGATTTCGGCAAAAACCATTTTGTTATTCATTCTTAATAAGGCCCCTAAAATTAATGAACCAATCACATAAAATTGCCCTTGTAACTGGTGCCGCTCGTGGCATCGGTCTTGCCATTGCCAACGCTTTGCTGCGTGATGGTCATGATGTCATTGGTGTCGATATCGATGCTAAGGGTATCGTTAACACAGCGCGGCGGGTAAACGCCAATCAAGCGCCCCATTTACCCCAATTTGTGCCAATGGTGGCCGATATAGCTGAGGCTGCCGCTGTTACTCAATTATTTGCCGCTGTGGCTGCGCAATTTGGCGGTTTAGATGTGTTGGTGAATAATGCTGGCACATGTTTTATGAATGACTTTGTCGATATTTCGCCCGACGAATTTCACAAGCAAATGGCGATCAATTTCGACAGCGCGTTTTATTGCTGCCAGCAAGCCATTCCATTATTGCTTAAACGCCAAACCAGCGCTCCGGGCATCAAAAAGATCATTAATATTTCGTCGAATGGGGCTTATAACTTCGAGGTGTTTGACCCTGCCCATTACCGCGCCAGCAAAGCTGCGCTTGACACCCTTACCAAACATTTGGCGCGGCGCTATGCCCGCGAAGGCATTGCCATCAACTCTATTGCCCCCGCCATGACTCGCACCGATTTGTTTGATGTGGTGCCGCCTGATGTGCTTGAACGGGCGCTCTCAGCTATGCCACGCGGTAAACCCATCGAGCCAGCCGAAATCGCCAATTGGGTGGCCTTTTTGGCCTCGCCAGTGGGTGATTGCTCAAGTGGCAATGTGATTATCTTGAATCAGGGCCGAGACGTGCGTTAGGTGCTTCTGGCGCAATCTCGGTTAATGATGGGCCCGCGGCTGGCATGTCGTTACGTTGCGTCAAAATGCCTTGCATTAGCTTGCCAAAGCTTGTTTGTGTAATGCCGCCGCATGCATCTAGCCGATGTAGATTGTAAATTTGGCCCAGCGATTGGGTGGCGCGCCCCCACACACCCACCGCAGCGGTGTAACCGGCGTTTACCACAGCTTTCATCACGGCCGCATTGGTAATGCCATAAGGGTAAGCATGGGTGGTTGTAATGAGGCCTAAATGCTGTTTAATCACATCGCGGGCGGCAGTCACATCTTTAGTTAAGGCAGCGCCCGAAAAACGAGTTTCGACCAAATGTTGACCCGAATGTGAGCCAAGCTGATGCCCATAATTTACTACTGTTTCAACATGACCCCAATCGAAAAAATAATTGCTTTTTGGCGTGATGTAATTTGCCACCAAATAAAATGTGGCTGTAAAGCCATAATCTTGCATAATGGGCAAGGCGTTTAATTGATTGCGCCAACCATCATCAAAGGTAATGGCGACTGACTTAGCTGACAATGTGCCTTTGCCGCGCAAAGCCGCAGCAATTTGGTCAATACTCACTGTCACGTAATCATGCGCACTCAGCCAGCGCATTTGCATATTAAATTCGGTAATACTAATATTATAAGGGCCGGGTTTGTCGCCAATATGATGATACATCAAAATAGGCGCATATAACCCAGCTTTTACCGTTTCATTGGCGCTATCGTCTACTGGTTGTGGCGTCTCTGTTTGTTGGGTTACATCGTCGGTTTGGGTCGGTGAATGGAGCTTAGACGGAGTGATGCGGATGGTGCGCACAACAGGCTTTGTGATTGTATTTTTAGCAGCTGGCTTTTTGGCAGCCATCGCCGGTGGCGATTTTGGCGCATGTTCCGCTGTCGCTGCTAACCGAACGGGTGTAGCGGCTGTGTCTATTCCAACCCCGATCAAGGTTACAACAGATTTAAGAAACTTGCGGCGTGTGACCTTCATTTTGGAAGTAATAAGGTTAACTTTATTGATTTTACAATAATTTTACTTTCAAGAAGGCAAATTTGCAAAAATTTGGGCTTTATGCGTATAAGTTGGCAAAGATAAAATGGCGAAGGATTGAAATCTCGGAGGTTTTAGTACAAATCGCGGCTACAACATCAAGCTGTACTAAGACCTCTGAGGTTTATGCAATTTTTAACTTTACAATTGCACTGACGAAAGCGACCGCACTTGCTCTGGTAAATTCGCTGACATAATAATACTTTCGCCCACCAAAATCGCACATGCGCCCATTTCGGCAACCCTAGCAACATGGTTCGGGGTCGAGATACCACTCTCTGAGACCAAGGTGATTGCGTCAGATACAGAGGGATTTTGAGGCGACCAAAATGCCATTTGCTTGGCGCGTAAATGGTTTGTACAACGGGCTGTGATACCGAGGTTAACTTCAAAATTACGCAAATCGCGATTATTCACCCCAATCACCTGCGCCCCTACAGCCAAAGCGCGGTCAACTTCGGTTTCATCGTGCACTTCAACCAGCGCCGTCATTTTTAAGGCTGTTGCAATGGCATAAAATTCGGCCAACATGGCATCATCCAATGCCGCAACAATTAGCAAAATGGCATCTGCCCCCGCTGCCCGTGCTTCGTGAATTTGATACTCATCGATGATGAAATCTTTGCGCAAAACCGGAATATTAACCGCGTTTTTAACCGCGCTCATATACGCCAGCGCACCCTTAAAATACTTCTCATCGGTTAATAAGCTAATCGCTGAGGCCCCATTGGCCTCATAAATTTGCCCTAGTGCCACTGGGTCAAACCCTCCTTTCACCAATTCACCCTTCGATGGTGAGGCACGTTTTACCTCGGCGATGAGCGCAACCCGCCCATCTGTTTTTTGCAGCGCCGCCACAAAATTGCGCGGTGCAGATGCTGCTATTGCCGCCTTGCGCATTTCTGTCAGCGACACTTTCTTTTTGCGTGCGGGCAATTCAATGGTTACTTTGTGTTCGAGAATTTCATCGAGAATAGACATGATGTTAGTTTTAGTATCAAGATGATATCATTCAACATTATTTTCTGTGAATTCGCCAGTTTCATCTCCCCAAGGATATTCGCCCGCAGCTATTACTGCCAAAATCGGTGTGTTGTCCGATAGCCATATTCCGTTTCGTTTGTCTTGTTTGCCAGACCAAGTGAGTACCTATTTTAGCGATTGCGATCAAATTATTCATGCCGGTGATTTAGAAGACACCAGCCTGATTGCCCAACTTGGCAAAATTGCCCCAGTTCATGCGGTGGCGGGCAATATTCATTGGCAATATGCCACCGGCACCCACGATCAAGATTTACCCATGTCTGTATCGATTGCGGTGGGTGATCACCTTATTTGGGTGACACATGGGCATTTAAATTTTGGCTATGCTTTTTACGACAAAGTATGTGGCCTACCCGGCTTTATCAAATCATTATTTCGCCGCAAAAAACGCCGCACCCTCGCCCCCAAAAGCTATTTAGAGCGGGTTAATCTGCGCTTGATTGCCCGTATGCACCGCTTTAAGCCCGCCAATACATCGGTTGTGGTATTTGGGCATTCGCACAAGCCTATCGGCAAAATATTTGAGGGTGTGTTGTATTACAACCCCGGCTCAGTGATTGGGGCCGAGGGTGACCTGACCTCGCCCAGCATTGGGCGGCTGACATTTTATGCCGATGGGCGGGTAGAGCCAGCTTGGTTTGAGCTTGATCATAACAAGATACAATTTGTTAATGCACTTTAGTGCTTTGGTTGCATGGTTGCGGCGCAAGCCCGTGATCACTTTTATCGTTGTCTTATTGACTCTATGGCCGCAAGCGCATGATTTTTACATCGCCCAAGTGCATTGGCAGATGCTTCAACAACGTGGTGTCTTGGTGGTGGGCATTGACCCAAGTACCCAGCCCTTTTCATTTTACGACCAATCGGGCTGGAATGGGTTTGAGGCCGATTTAACCCGTGAATTGGCGCAGCGGTTGCAATTGCGCTTGGCGATTGAGCCAGTGGGTTACGATACCTTGTATGACGCGCTGAAACTTGAGCGCGTCGATATTATCATTTCGTCAGTGATGGCTGATCCAAGCCAAAATGAAGCGGTGCGTTACAGCCATCCCTATTTTGATGCTGGTTTGCGTAGGGTGATGTTAAAAGAAAAGTGTTGCCCAACCAGCGATGCTATTGCATTTGCACATCAGCGGGTTGCCGTAGCCTTGGGCAGCGAAGCCGACCGTGCCGTGCGTTTTTGGCAGCGCCGTGTTCAGGGGCTTGAGCGGGTTGAGGTGATGAGTGATTTGGCCGCATTGGCGGCGCTGCGGATGGGGCAGGTTGATGTGGCTGTGCTGGCGGCAACGCTGCCGCCTGACCTCATTCGCAATGGTACTCTTGATTACCGCGTGATGAACAGTAAGCCTTATGTGATTGGCGTAAAGCGCCAACATCGCCATTTGCTTGCTGCCCTCAATCGCACCCTCGATGCCATGCGCCGCGACGGCACACTCGATAAGCTGGTGGCAAAGTGGTTGGTTGGTTGACTAATTGAGATGATATGATACTAAAATTGGAGGTGAATAGTGGTAACTACAACCGTTAATTTCGAAGATGCGCAGACACAACTTGTTCACTTGTTGGGCTTAGCGCTTACAGGTTACGAGGTTGTCATTGCAAAAGACGACGTGCCAGTGGCCCGCTTAGTTCCTATTCAACGCATAAAAAAGCGGCGAATTGCTGGCTTGCATAACAATGCCATGCAAGCTCACGAAGACTTTAATCAACCATTGCCAGATGCTATCTTTTCATAATATCAGATTACGGTCATAAATTGATCGATGGTGCGGGGGGCATTGGTTATATATGCGCCGCCATTTCCTGCTCGAGTTGTTTGCTCAGGCTCATTAATTTAAGTGCATACGATTGCAGTTGCAAATCCTCTTCGGTAATAGGCACCCAAGCTGGAATAGGGATAGTTGCGCCTTTGTCATCGACGGCAGCAAAGACGATGACGCAGTGGGTAGTTTTGCTATATTCGCCAATTTTGGGGTCTTTCGAGCATACATCAACCGCAATATGCATGGTGCTGCGCCCAGTGTGAATGAGCTTGGCCGTAACCTCGACCAAATGACCCACCAAGATTGGTTTGTAGAAGCGAATGCCGCCAACATAGATCGTTACAGCAGATGTGCCACACCATGCCGCAGCACAGGCATAGCCCGCAAGGTCGATCCATTGCATGACTGCCCCCCCAAAAACTTTGCCATAAAAATTAATGTCGCCCGGCTCGGCAAAAAATCGTAAGGTGCTTTCGCGTTCTTGTTTTGGCATATGAGTAAATCGGTAGTTTAGTCTAAAAGTAGGGATGTTGTTCAAATCTGTAGTAAAACAGAGGGTATGAAAAAAAAAGAAGAACAACATCCCCCCGCGGTATAC
>JAGWYZ010000258.1 GCA_018969115.1 Chloroflexota bacterium
TGGAGATATAGCGAGTTCGGCGAAAACCTTTTACCCCTTATTATTGAGAAGATACAGAAATTGCTCTAAATAAACAAGCCCGCAAGTTTTGTAAAACTTGCGGGCTGTGTGTATTACAAGCCACGCATGATTAAATAAACCCTTGTGGGGCCAACACAATCACTAAACGCAAGATCAAACCACCCAGCAGAATGAGCAACGCCGCACCGATGGTGATTGATGCGCTGGCGTGAGCGCCTGCAAAGGCGGGTTTCCATTGCAGTATTAATGGGATGAGCAACCCACACAATAAGGTGCCACCAATCAGCAAGGTCGCAGTGAACGGTTTGAGATAGGGCGCAGCAGACCCGCCGAGTGTGATGAGCATCAACACTAACGCCACAATTTCGACAATAATGGCGAAGTTATCGGCTCGTTTTAGGCTGCTCCACACGTCATTGCTCATTTTTTCATTGCGCATGGCTAAGATTAAGCCGATGGCTGCCAAACCAGTTGAAACGCCCGATGCGACAAACAATGTCCCAATCAGCGGCGAATCTTTCCACGCGGCAAAATGGGTGGTAGCAAGTAGTGTAGCAGTGTAACCTGCTAGCAACAACCCAAACAATGCGCCTAAAGCGCTTATGATACGCCCCCAAGTGCCTGTGGTTAGGGTTTGCACCAATTTGGCAATGCCGCCTTTAAACATGTCTTTGTCGACCATCAGCCGCAAAAAATGCACAAAGCTTAAGCCACTAAACACCAAAATGATGTATGAGCCAACGCTAATGGGTGAGTGAATTTTGGGTGTTGGTAACATGGCCTTGACATTGATGACCATATTGATGAAACGCTCTGGCATACCGAGATCAAGAATGAGGCATACGGCGCAAACGAGCGCAGCAGGAAAGGCTATTGCCCAGCCAACACGTGTAATTGCGCGTCCGCTGCCATAGTGCATGAGATCGAGTAAGCAGGCAATAAAGTAGGCCCCGCCCGCTAAGCCGCCAATAAAGAAATAGGTCACAATCCAACCTTCCCAATAGGGTAAATGTATATTGTTCATACTAAGATGTTTTACTTGGCGCTATTGGACAAATAGCGCCAAGTGAACTTATTTATTTTTGGGCATCGGCCTTGGCTCTGCGGGTGCGGAATGCAACCAGCGCTCCTAACCCCAAGACGAGCGAGGTGATGGCTCCGGCAATAGATGCTGGCAAGCCAGTGCGCTGAGGTAGAGTGGGCGATTTGGGTTGATTGTATTTTTCTGGCTCATCGAGCAGCAAATAAAACACATTCAATCCACCTAGCCGCCCATCGTCTTGCCCATAAAGTTGGGCTTTGTTAAAGCCCAATTTCTTAAGCGTTTCAACCCGTGTGCGGGCTTGGGCGGCCAACTTATCAACATCGCCAAACACAATCGAATCGGTCGGGCAAGCCTTGGCGCAAGCCGTCTCTAGCCCATTATGAATACGATCGTCACACAGGGTGCACTTGTTTACACGCCCTGTCTTTTTGTTATAGCTAATGACATCAAATGGACAAGCCGCGATACAGTTGCGGCAGCCATTACAGACATCTTGTTGCACAACCACATTGCCCAGATCGGTGCGAATGAGGGCTTGGGTGGGGCATACTTCGAGACAACCCGCTTCGTTGCAATGTTTGCACGAGTCGCTCATCATATACCATGCCATATTGCCCTGTGTTACTGAGCCAGATTCAATAAAACGTACTTGCCGCCAGTCAGTGGCCGACATGCCGCCTGTATTATCATAAGAATTACCAGTGAAGTTAGTAGCACGTAATTGCCCGCTGGTATCTTTTGTGAAATGGTCTGGCTCGCCTTCCAAGCCATTCCATTCTTTACAAGCCACCTGACAAGCCTTACAGCCAATACATACCGAGGTATCAACAAACATTCCTTTTGCCATAAATCTCCTGCGAAGTGCAAAGTGCAAAGTAGAAAGTGAAAAGTAAAATCGTTTTACTTTTCGCTTTCTACTTTGCAATCTGTCATTTTTTAAGCGTTCTCTACCTCGCCCAAGAATGGGCTGTGCTGGATATCTGCCAGCGTCATTTCACTGTCCATGTCCATGGCGACGCGCTCGGCAAAAATATCGGGGGCTAATTTGCTGCGTCGGCCCTTGCGTAAGTTACCGCTAAACACTTTGCCTTCGTGAATGGTGGTGTTGGGGTCGCCAATCATGGCAACTACATCGTTAGCTGAATCGCCACTAGACAAGCCTTGTTTGCCCCAGTGCCAAGGCATACCCACCTCGTGTACGATTTTGCCATCGATGACATAGGGCTTTAAGCGTCTTGTCACCAATGCACGGCCTTCAACTTCGCCACGTTTGGTTTCGACCACCACATATTCGCCGTTGGCAACGCCCTTTTCTTTGGCCAATTCTTCACTAATCTCAATAAAGAATTCGGGCATCAGCTCGGCCAACCAAGGCAACCAGCGGCTCATGCCGCCAGCCAAGTAGTGTTCGGTTACACGATAGGTGCTGATAATCATTGGGTATGTTGCTGCGTCAGCTTCCTCATGATACCGATTGCCCTTGACATCCCACATACGCGCTAACGGATTGCGTTGCTGCTTATACATGGGGTTTTTTACTGGGCTTTCAACAGGCTCATACTGTGTTGGTAAAGGCCCGTCAATGGTTCCGCCCGGCGCAAACAACCAAAACTTGCCGTCTTGGCGCATAATCGCGGGTGATGTACCATCGTGGAACGCCAAGCCAAGCCCTTTGGGGTTTGCTTTGGCCGTTGGTGCTTTGGTTACGGGGAAGTCAATGGCATCGCCAAAGGCATTTACCCATTGACCCAAAATCGCGTTGCCGTTGGCATCTTTCGTGCCGGTGTCGCGATTGGCATCCCAATAAGTAAATTTCTTCTTTTCGCTCCAAGGCTTGCCTGCCCCATCGGCACTGGCGCGGCTATACATAATATGGCGATTGGCGGGCCAAGCAAAGCCCCAACCGGGCGATACATAATCATCGGCTTTGCGTTGTGCTGCCAAATTTCGCCCCTCGGCTGGGTAGACACCCGAATAAATCCAAGCACCACACGCGGTGCTGCCGTCATCTTTTAGGGCGGCAAATCCGCTCACCAGCTTTTTGTCGGCCCATGTATAGCCATTGATCTCTTTCATGATCTTGTCAGCGCTTGGCTCATCCAAAATCTTCCAGCCGTGTGCGCGGTTTTCCGCTTCGTCTACATAATCCCAATACAGATTTTTGATGGCCCAGTCACGTGGGTTGGTGCTGCTGTCATACATTTTCTTTAGCCGCGCCCCCAAATGATAGGTAAACCATAAATCGGTGCGGGCATCGCCGGGCGGATCTACCGCTTTTTCATGTTTTTGCAATAACCGCGAGGTGTTTGTAAAGGTGCCGTCGCCTTCAGCCACATGGGCTGCTGGCAAGAAAATCACTTCAGTTTGAATGTCTTTCGGGTTGACTCCCGGTCGTTTCCAAAATGCAGCGGTTTCAGTTTCAAAGTAATCACGCACGACCAGCCATTTCAACTTGCTCATGGCTTGGCGCTGAAATTCTGAATTTTGACCACCAACGGCTGGATTTTGACCAATTGCAAGCATGCCTTCGACCCCGCCTTGTTGCATTGCCACAAAAGTGGGCATGTGGGAATGATCGGCGGTGAGTTTGGGCAAACTGTTGTAGCCAAATTCGTTTTCAGGCGTGGCGGCATCGCCAAACCAAGCCTTTAACATGCTTATCGTAAAGGCTGGGGTGTTGCTCCAAAAGCTAGTGGTTTGGCTTTCGGCCAAAATGTAATCTTTTAGCGTATCGTGGGCACGACGGGCGTCGGCATTTGCCAAATAGCCATTCCACGAATGATATAACGTTGAAATGTCGGTGCTGCCTTGAATGGTAGCGTGACCACGCAATGCCAAAATACCTGCACCAGGCCGCCCCATATTGCCGAGCAAAGCCTGTACTAAGCCAGCCGCGCGAATGATTTGTACGCCAAAGCTGTGTTGTGCCCAACCGACGGCGTAAACGATACAGCCCGTCTTGTCACGCCCAGAATTTTCGAGCAGGGTTTCGCACACTTTTAAGAATTGCTCTTTCGAGGTGCCGGTTACTTTCTCGATCATTTCAGGGGTATAGCGGGCATAATGCCGCTTCATCACCTGATAAACACATTTCGGGTCTTGCCAGGTTGGGTCAACCTTGGGGGTGCCGGGCACACGCGCTGTCAACATATCGGCGTATGTCTTTTCGTCGCCTGTTACCTTGTTTTGGGCTTCGTCACGTTGATATTGCCAAGTGGCTGCGTTATAGCTCTTGCCATCTTGTGCTAAACCAGAAAATACCCCATCAAGTTCATCGGCCCCTTTAAAATCGTTGTTAACAATCGTGCCAATATTGGTAAACAATGACACGTATTCTTTGTGGAACTCGCTGTTTAGCCATTTGGGGTTATTGAGCAACCAATTGACGATGCCGCCTAAGAAGGCAATATCACCACCTGCCCGAATGGGCACATATTGATCTGCCATCGCGCTGGTGCGGGTAAAGCGTGGGTCAACATGAATGAGCTTGGTGCCTTTTTCTTTGCCTTTCATCACCCAGCGAAACGCAACGGGGTGACATTCAGCCATATTAGAACCCATAATCATGACAACGTCAGAGTTAACCAGATCACGGGCAAAAGTGGTGGCCGCGCCGCGGCCAAAGGTAGTCCCCAGACCGGGGACAGATGCGCTATGTCATATTCGCGCTTGGTTTTCGATCGCTACCAAGCCAGCCGCACGCATTACTTTTTGGTGAATGTAGTTCCACTCATCATCGATGGTAGCACCACCCAGTGAAAATATGCCTTGGGTGTGGTTAACCAGTTTGTCTTTGTCACCAATTTTGACTTTTTCGACAAAGGTTTTCTCGCGGGTTTCTTTAAAATTTGCTGCGATACGATCCATGGCAGCTTCGAGTGATATGTCTTCCCATTTGTCTGAGCCGGGTTTGCGAATTTTGGCTTTGGTCTCACGCAAGGGGTTGACCGCAAGTTGGAAGGTGGCTGCACCTTTGGGGCATAGCGTGCCTTCGTTGATCGGGCTGTCGTAGTTGCCTTGAATATCGATAATTTTGCCATCAGCAACTGTAACAATTTGCCCACATCCTACTGAGCAATATGGGCATAGACTTGGCACTTCTTTGCCACTTTTTAGCAGTGCTGGCTTGGTGTAGGTGGCTGCATTGGCAATGCCTAATCCGCTGGCTTCGGCTGCTGCCACCCCCCCTAATGCCCCTGCCGACAATTTAATAAATTGTCTTCGTGAAACTTTATTGTTCACTTCAGGTTTCCTCCTGTTTTTAAAAAAGCTTTAATAAATCTTAGAGCGTAAGGATATGCTCCTTGAATAATTATCTTAGTTTAACATATTTTGTATGTAATACTCTTGATGAGGTGGATGAGATGGTAATTTAATGTTGGCGTATCGTGGGTATTAAGATCCCGCACTGGACACACAAAGATCGCCTTCGAGGTCTAAATTCTTAGCCTGTGAAGATATTTTTCATTATGGAATGTCGATTTCACCATCCTTCCTCA
>JAGWYZ010000021.1 GCA_018969115.1 Chloroflexota bacterium
TTACTACTTTGCACTTGCCACTTGCCACTTTGCACTTTCTACTCAGAACTCAGCACTCAGCACTTCCCTACTGAGTTTGGGCAGGAGGAGGCCGGTCGCTGAATCGTAGACGACGACGCGCCCACGCAGGGGGCCGCGATAGCCGCCGAGCGCGATGACGTGGCGGTCGGTGATGCGTGAACCGGCCAGCCATTTGAGGGTGGGGATGGCTCCCAAGGCCGGTACGCCATCATGAGATTTGAAAAAGCCATCGCCTTCGAGCCGCACCGACACGATGTAATCGGTGGTTAGCGGCTGCAAGGCTAGCCAGTCGAGATCCACGATGGCAACATCGCCGCGCCGCTGAATGTTGGCAGCCATTAACTGCATTTGATCAGCAAAGCGAATGAGGGCGGACGGGGGCTGCGTTATCGCGCTTGTATTGGGCTGTACGAGCAGCGATTCAACAGCCACAAAATCGTTGTTGGCTGGTGTTTTAAAAATTTGCCCGCCGCGATATGCCCCGATGAGCAATGGGCGCGGGCCGAGCGGCAAATCGAGCGGCACACCGAGTGTAATACGCCGCGCCTGCACTTGGCCGGGTTGTTGCTGCGGGTCAAGCCGCAGGTCGATATTGCTTGCCAAACGCCCATCGGGATACATCAGGCGCACGCTGAGCGAATCGCCATCGACAAAACCCGCGGCTGCCCGCCAAATGACGATAACCTCGAAGCGCCCGCCTTGTTGAATGGCCTCGCGGTCGGGTTTGACGCTAAAAACGTCGATACGCCCATCAAACAGCAACGGCGAGGGCGCTGTAGCGCTTGGCTTGGCGCTGGTCAGTGGGCATGAAAATACCTCCCATACCGGAATGGCTTGTTGGGGGATGGCGCATAAATTGGCGGCGGCAAAGGCGGTGGCATCGTAGCTGGTGGCATAGCGGGCAGGTGCGGTCGATTGGGCCACGCGGCGGGCGAATTGGGTGGCGTAAGCCTCGCCGCCACGCGGGTCAACATACTCGACGGTGACATCGGGGCGCAGGCCGTCGATGCTTTGCACGGCCCACATCGGGGTGGACTGATGCCATTGGGCAAAAATGTGGCTGTTGGGCGCGGCATTTTCAAGCGTGCGTTGGGCGGCATCGCGCACGCTGTGGTCATTTGCCAACGCCACAAAACTTGGCAAACGCTGGCTGAAATTTAGGCCGACGAAAACCATCAGAATTGCAAATTTAAAATTTAGAATGAAAAATGGAAAATTAAATGCATTCTTACTGCCCAATTTTCCATTTTCCATTTTAAATTTTAAATTTCCCATTCCGGCAAGGCCAACACAGGCAATGAGCCATACCGGCAGGGCGTATTCGACGGTTTGAGGGGCGCGATAGGTAAGCGTGATGAATAAATGCAAGGCAAAAGCCAGCAACAAAGTGCAGGCGAGCCATGTGCGGCGAATGAACAAGCTGAGTGCCGCGAGCGCCATCAACCAAGGCAAGACGGGGCCAAATTGAAAGGTGAGCAATTGTGGCAATAGCGCCAAACGATCCCACAATAATTGGGGTTCTTTGAAGACAAAATACAGCATATCGCCCTCGAAGCCGCCACCGCGTATGTGATAGAGCACGTTGGCGAAGGTGTTGAGGTTGCCAGGTGCAAAGCGAGCATTGGCGGCATCCCGAATCGGCAGGTAGAGCCAAACCAATTGGCTTGCGGCAGCGATGATGACGGCCAGCCCTATCGCGTGGGCGCGGCGTGTTGCCCCGCTACGCAACCAATTCAACAAAATATAAACAGCAAACACAGCCCCGGGAAAAAGCAACGACAGATGATGCCCAACCCCCAAGCCAAAGGCCGCAAAAAATAAGATTAGGCCCCAACGGGTATTTTGTAACATGGTCCACAGCATGAGCGCGATAAAAAATGCGGTCAGGCTGCGAATATTGACGGTGGTGGCTTGTGCCCAAAAGGTAGTGCTGGTGGCGAGGGCAAGCGCGGGTAATAAAGTGCTGAAATGTTGGGTTTGGGTGATTTTGGCAGTGCTGGCAGCCACTAATACCAAAGTGATGGCTGAAACCAGCGCCGACATAAACGCCATTTGGGTATAAGGGCTGCCCAATGGTAAATGGGCGAATAGCCCGCTGATGAGGGTAAACAGCGGGTAACCGGGCGGGTGGGCAATGCCAAATGTCCACGCGACAACCTGAAATTCGCCGCTGTCGGCGGCTTGCACATCGGTTTGTAAGGTTGCGCTATAAAGCAATAGCCCAGCCACAAATAGCAGCCCATAATCCCATCGCCAGTGTCTCTTTATTACCACGCCTACTACTTTACCAGAAGTGGTAGATAGCAGATAGTGGATAGTGGATAGTTCAAGGTTGAGGGATGAAGTAACAGATCAAGGTATTACGATTTATTCTTAACTATTCACTATCCACTATCTGCTATCAACTTATTTCCTTCTCATTCTTTAGGCCGAATTTGCTGAGAAAAACTTTCTTTGCACCACGAAAATAATGAGATATTAGGAGATATACTCATAATCTACGCAACGTTATGATATAAATCAAGCATAATTTTAATTATCAAACTATGAGCTACATTTTTACCAATGGGAACATCTATACGGTGAACCCCAACCAACCCCGCGCAAGTGCGATCGCCATTGCGAATGATCGAATTGTGGCTATTGGCAGCGATGCCGAAATAAAGGCAATTCATATACCCGATGCGCAGCATATTGATCTCAATGGGGCATTCGTAATGCCGGGTATGATCGATGCCCATTTGCATCTCGAATGGACTGGTTTGGCGATGAAACGCATTAATTTGATGGATGTGCCGAGCAAGGTGCAAGCATTAGCGATTGTAAAAGCTGCGGCTGATAAAGCCAAGCCGGGCGAATGGTTGCTAGGGCGTGGGTTTCAACATAATGATTGGGGTTCGTCCGTGTTTCCGACGGCGGCAGATTTAGATGCGGTTGCGCCTAACAACCCAGTGGCGCTTAGCTCGCGCAGTGGGCATGGGATGTGGATTAATACCGCTACCATGCGGGCCTGTGGCATTACCGCCTATACGCCTAACCCGCCCGGTGGTGAAATTGTGCATGATGCCAGTGGTGCGCCGAGCGGGATGTTGCTCGAAACGGCCTTGCGTTTGGTCGATCAACATGTGCCAGAGTTGACGCTTGAACAAGAAGAAGCCGCCGTAATCGACGTAATGCACGCCATGAATTTGGCTGGGCTAACCGGTGTGCATTGCATGGATGGCGCGGGTGGGATGAAAACATTTTCGACCTATCAACGTTTGAAACAACAAGGCAAATTGACCTTGCGCATTGTCAAGCAATTGCCGGTCGAAGATTTAGAGACGATTATTGACCTTGGGTTGCACAGTGGTTTTGGCGATAGTTGGCTGCGCATTGGCGGGGTCAAAATTTTTATCGATGGCGCATTGGGCCAGCGCACAGCGGCCATGTTGTCACCTTATTTAAATGATGGTGATAACTGCGGTTTGCCCACCTTTGATAAAGAAGAGTTGTTGGATGTAACCATTCGCTGTGCCAAGGCTAATTTTTGTATTGTCGTTCATGCCATTGGTGATCGTGGCAACCGTGATGTGTTAGATGCAATCGAAAATTGTCAAAAAGTACTTGGCCCGATGCCTCATTTGCGCTACCGTATCGAACACGCCCAACATCTCGATGCCGAAGATATCCCACGATTTGCAAAATTAGGCGTGATCGCCTCACCGCAGCCCATTCATTGCACCTCAGACATGCCAATGGCTTTAAAACTGTTGGGCGAACAACGCTCAAATTTGTCGTATGCGTGGCGCTCATTGCTAAACGCTGGTGCAAAGCTGGCGTTTGGGTCAGATGCCCCAGTTGAGCCATTTGATCCGTTTCTTGGTATTTATGCGGCGGTTACGCGGCGGCGGGCCGATGGCAGCCCCAGTCCGCAAGGCTGGCAACCAGAGCAGCGCTTGACCATCGACGAAGCCATTTATGGCTATACCTTGGGTGCAGCATATGCCGGTGGCAGCGAGCGCGAGGTCGGTTCGCTCGAAGTTGGCAAATTGGCTGACTTGATCATACTTTCACATGACCTCACGGCCATTGCGCCCGAACAAATTTTAACCACCAAAGTCAATCGGGTGATGGTGGGCGGTGAGTGGAAAATATAAAATGATGGTTTTGCCGATTTCACGATCTATCTTCCCCCTGTGGGGGTAAAAAAGGGGGGGATAGATCGTGAAATTGGCAAGACTTTTTATTAACTCAGAATCAATTTTATCCCTATCCGCTCACTTTCACGCGGTCACTCAGTTTGGTGTTAGCTTCGGCCAAAAGCGCAGGGTTGCCAGCCGCCAAAATAGCAAATTCGACCGAAGCATAGTCGATGCCTTGTTTGAGGGGGAACAATTGATCAGGCACGGTGGTTTGGACTAAACCACCGGCCTCGTTCAGCAACACCCAACATGCAGCCACGTCCCATACATGCACTGTCATGTTAATGGTTGCGGCGCAGCGCCCGCAGGCTACCGAGGCCAAATCGTAGCCGCTTGAGCCAGCCACCCGCGCCTTGACTTTAAGCGGCAAATCGCCATGTTTAAAGGTGCGCGAGCAACACGCCAGCAAATGATAATGCTCGAATTTGGCATGGGCGGCCCCGCGAATGGGCAAACCGTTGCGCCATGCGCCCAAGCCCTTCGCGGCATAAAATTGTTCGTGTAATAACGGAAAATCGGCCACGCCCAGCACCGGCACCCCATAATGCAATAGGCCAATTAACACCCCCCAAATCGGGTAGCCACTGGCAAAATTGCTCGTTCCGTCGATTGGGTCGATTATCCAGCACCATTCTTGCCCAGCATAAACGCGGTCACGTTCTTCAGACAAAATAGTATGACTTGGAAAACGCTGCAAAATAGCGGCAGTGATGCGGCGATCCGATTCGATATCGGAAGTGGTGACGACGCTGCCATCATATTTGAGGGTTTGTTGGCTAAGGGCGGCGATGTCGGCTTGGGTGTGGGTTAAATATTCGCCTGTGTCGCGGGCGAGTTGACGCGCAAATTCAAGTATGGCGGCTAAATCGAGCATTGGCTCGGGTGTGTGGGTGCCGTTCAGGTTAATAAGCTGCATGTTGCCGCGAGTATAGCCGTTTTAGGCAAATGCACAGGCAAATATCAAACCAATCAGTATTTATCAAGAAAGATTTTATGCAAAGGTGCAAAGGCACAAAAGTTAAAAACTTTGCGTCTTTGCGTCTTTGCGTCTTTGCGTGAAATAATTTCTAAAAATTTAGCGCGAGGATGTCTTGACTCTGTTTTTTGCCCATCGAGGCGGGTATGCGGCGCAACAGCCCATTGCGCAAGGCTCGTTGCCAACCATAATGCAGATGCACCATTGCCCCAAGCTGGCGCGAGCATGCCACTACTCACTCGGCCTTGGGTTTGCGGATACGCCGATATTCGGCGAATGCCTGTTGTGGCGCTTGTTGTGATGACAATCGGTTCAATTGCTCGGCAATGACAAAGGCATCTTCGATGGCTTGACACCCATCTTGGCTGAGGTTTAGCATGGTGGTGAAGGCGGCATCACCCATCAAATTCTTGTGCCCAAGCTAGCAATTGGGGTTTTGCGTTGGCCTTGTCAGCATCAATGCTATCGGCGGGTGTTTGCACGGTTGAATACCATTAGGTTTGACCAAACCCAATGGGCACAAACCCTAATCGAATAGGGCTGCCCCAGGCCCCACGCGCAATATGGGCTTGTGCGCCTCGCAATGTCATATTGGCTACCCGGCGATACGAGGTTTGACCGGAGTAACGCAATTGCACCTGTGGCAACACTTGCTGCCGCACCGCCGAGCGCACTCCATCGGCCCCAATTAGCACGCTGCCGGCGGCTTGTGTGCCATCGGTAAAATGGGCGGTCATGCCGTTGGTGTTTTCTTCGTAGTGCTCAAAATGCTTGTTGGTCAGCACCGTGTTGTTGGTCAGCGCTTTAAGCAACAGGTCATATAGCGATGAGCGTAAGAGTGCTATCATTGCAAACCCAAAATCGCGTATTGTTTCTTCTTTATTGGGCACTGGCATTAATTTTTTGCCAGTTGCGTTGGTCAATTCAAGGTGTTCTAATTCCATGCCAAGCATTTTGGCTTGGTCGGCCCGCTCCAGCCGCGCCAATACATTCGTGGCGTTGGGGGCTAAGATGATGCCCGCGACGACGGCCTTGATCTCGTTGACCGTTTCGTAAACCTGAGTGGTTAAGCCCTTTTGTTGTAGTGCCAGCGCCGTGCACAAGCCGCCAATGCCACCGCCGATAATGATTATTTGTTTCATTTTGTAATAATGCCGCTTTGTGCGCGTGCCCAGAATGCGCACGAAACAGCTAATAAACAAATTGTAATTGCATACATAGGTCATTACAAAAGTCGAAAAGCAAATTAGGGAATAGCCGATCTCATGCTATGATTTAACCATGAGGGTTACAAATCTTAATTTAGATCGAATCACCTTTAATCAAAACGTGATGGGTGGAAAGCCCTGTATTCGTGGAATGCGTGTTACTGTTGGGACGATTATCGGTTTAATTGCCTCTGGGTATACTCAGCCTGATATCTTAAAAGCATATCCCTATTTAGAAGCAGATGATATTCGTCAAGCACTAATTTATGCAGCTTGGCGCACCGAAGAAACTGAATATACGCTTGCGGCTGTATGAAGATTGTAATTGACATGAATTTTTCACCGTCTTGGGTTCCGGTGCTCATCGGGCAGGGATGGACGGCTATTCATTGGACATCAATTGGCCCCCCAAATGCATCGGATATAACGATTATGGCATGGGCAAAGCAAAATAATCATGTTGTTTTTACACATGATCTTGATTTTGGAACATTGCTTGCCTTGACCCATGCAAGTGGACCCAGTGTGATACAGATACGCTCATTAAATGTAATGCCTGAGTCGCTACAAGAATTGGTTGAACGAGTGATCCGACAATTTGAAACTGAACTTAATTCGGGGGCGTTGATAACAATAGATGAAAGGCGGCAGAAAGTTAGGGTGTTACCTATCTAAATCAATCACATTTTTTGATTTGCAACTCTCCAATTTGCACCCCGCCATCGGCGGTGCGATAAGCCGACGGCGACACCGGCAGCCGCGCCCCTGATTGTGGGGCATATAACCCCACTACGATAGCATAATTACCCGCCGAAAGCGCCGCCGGAAGCGGCAGTGAGCGCGGGTCGGGGATAACTTCATTGTGCCCCCACACCGAGGTGGGGTAGAGGCCATTGCGCGGCGGGCCATCGGTTTGGGCAATGGTTTTACCCTGCCCATCACGCACATGCACAAACGCCGTCAAGTTATCGCCAAGGGCATCGCCGCCCAGCCATTGCAATGGGATCTCGATGGTTTTGCCGAGGCAAGCTGTAAGGGACGCTGCCAGCCGCGCCACCCGCACCCCGCTGCTCAAATCGGCGAGTAACCCACTTGGTGAGGTTGCAGCCGCGCCCAATGGCACTTTGATCAGCCCGGCGTTGACCTCTGGTCCACCGTCAACCCAGTGCAGGTTGATGCGATATGCGCCTTTTTTTAGCTCGGCGGGTGCGACAAAGGCAAAATCAACCCAATCTTCATCGTGTTGCCGCCAAAGCTGGGTGTTGATGAGGCGGCTGACGACTGGCAAGCCATCGCCACCTTGCATGAGAATCGGCTGCATCCGCAATTCGCGCCCAGCCGCGCCCGTGCCCGCCCGCAAGCGTACGCTAATGCGCATGGCTTGCCCAGCTGCCACGCTTTGGCTGTTGCTACGCACCCCAGTCACTTGCCAGCCGTCTCCCAAATCGTGCAGGCCATTGTCGATGGTTTGGGCCGCCGTGATCGGCGCTTGTGTTCGTTGCCAGATTGTCATCGGCGACCCCCAAAAACGCGCGTCTTCAAATTGGGCGACCGGCTGATAGAGCGCCCGAAACCACGCCTCTTGTTGTGGGTTGTGGGTGTAAATTGAATTGACGTTGGTCAATGCCACATAGTCGGGTTGCTCAGCCAACAGGCCGCGCAAAAAATCACCATGTCGTATGCTATCACGGTATTGGGGGTGGGTGAGGCCAAGAAAATCGACGGCGTGGCGTTGGGCGTAATAACTCATCACGCCCAGCTCGGTGATGCCGATGCTGGCGTTGGGCGGGGTATTGTCACGCAGCCATTCGCCCACGCGCTGATATATATCGACCTTGGTTTCGGGCAAAATTTTAGCCGCGATTTGACTAGGCGGGGGAGGCGTGCCCCCGCGCAATACCCCAATAATGGCGAGATTGGCCACCAGCAGCAGCACACAATTTAACAAAAAAACAGCGTGGCGCAGCCATTGGTCGGGTGCGCCCAACATTTGGGCCAGTTGTGCCTGTGGGCGTTGGCGGGGCGCCAACATACCAACCAACACGGTGATGCCCGGGATCATGGGGGCGTAATACCAAACATAGGGGGCCACGCCCAAGAGGCTGTAGCCAATAAAATGCAGCACTGCCCACAAGATCAACACGGCCAAGCCACCCTGCGTTTGGCCAAATTGCACAAGCGACCACGCCAAATGCGCCGCCCATTGGCCTTTGTTGCACCTAAAAAGCGACAATAACGAGCGTAACAAGGTGCGCAGCCCGAAGGCAATGGCTAAACCGATCAGCACGCTAAAGAAAAAACGCGATTGCTCGCGGTAGGCGCGGATGAGAATAAGCGCCCCTTCGGGGTAGCGCGTGAATGGGTAAAAGCCGGTTAAGCCCGCCACTGCTTGGGCGGTTTTGGTGGCGAGGGTGGTGGGGATGGGTGAGCCAAATTGCAGGGTGAGCCACAGGGCAAAGGGGGCGTAAACGGCGAGGGCAGCGCACAGGGTTGAGAGTGGATAGTTGAGCGTTGAGGGTTGACGGAGGGATTTGCGGGCATGAGTAAAGCTGCCGCTGAGGATGCTGGGGCGCTCGGTGATGAATGCTCTGCGCAGCAACAGCCCCAGCCGTTGCCGGCCGGTTTGGGGCGGAGGAATGGGTAGGGCGAGGCTGTGCGGTTGTGGCAAGGCGCGGATGAGCATGACGGTGATGATCGCCATTAAGACCAATATGCCATCGCCACGCAGCCCCATTGCCACGCCACACAACACCCCAGCCAATAGCGCACCGGTGCGGCGATGGGCTAAGCTCATCGCCCACGCGGCCCATACCGACACGGCAATAAATAGCGGGGTCTCGAAACCCATAGTGAGCCACAATAATGGAAAAAGCAGCAGCGCCAAGCCGCCAGAAAACCCGACAAACGGGCGTTGTTGCTGAAGCCCCAGCGCATAAATGCCAAAGGCCGCCGCCAGCAACGCCGCGACGCTGATCCAATAACTGGCGCTGGGGATATCGGCCCCTAATAAATGGGGCAGGCTGAGCAACAGGGCGTAGAGCGGGCTGGTGGTGAGTAGGGTCGGTTTGGCATCGCCAACGTTAAATACAAAGCCGTTGCCGCTGGCAAGGTTTTCGGCGTAGCGATAGGTGATGAAGGGGTCATCGAAACGCAGCCCGCGCATGTTGTAGGCGAGGCTGAGACCGAGGATGAGGTAGATGAAACCCGCGGCAAGGCCGAGGCGAGCGTGTATCTTGCGCAACATAGGCATTTTAACTTGTGGCACAGCCACGTTGCCCAACTACGGCCTCGGCTTCGGTTGGGTGGGGTTTCATGCGCTGATTATCGTGGGGTGCGTCAGCCGCCCACAACCCGCCTCACGCTACAATATCACCCATGTTAACGGGCGCAGAATTTGCCGCAAAATGGCGGGTGAACCGTAGCAAAGAACGGAGCGCGGCGCAAGAGCATTTTATAGACCTTTGTCAGATGTTGGGTGTGCCAACACCCAACGAGGCCGACCCCAGTGGCGAAAACTATGCCTTTGAAAAAGGGGCCAGCAAGTTATTGGGCGGGCAAGGGTGGGCCGATGTTTGGAAACGCGGCTGTTTTGCGATTGAATACAAGGGCAAACATGCCGATTTAAACAAGGCTTATCAACAACTTCAGCAATATCGCGAAAGCTTGCAAAGCCCACCGTTGCTCATTACCTGTGATCTTGAGCGTATTGTCATTCACACCAATTTCACCAGCACCGTAAAACAAGTGTTTGAGGTGACGTTAGAAGACATTGAGGCTGATCAATGGACGCGCATAAGTGGGCGCACCCTGCCGCCCAAACTTAGCCCACATGGGCTGCTGCGCCTGATTTTTACCGAATATAAGCCCGAAGCCCACCCCCTGCGCAGTGACCAGACAATTGAGTCGGTGACGATATTGGCGGCTAAATTGTTTGGCGATATTGCCGCCGAAATGCAAAAAGACCACGAAAACCCGCAACAAACGGCGCATTTTCTCATTCGGGTGTTGTTTTGTTTGTTTGCCGAAGATGTTGGTCTGTTGCCGCGTTATTTGTTCCGCGAAATGCTTGAGGCCAGCGGCATGAAGTCGAAAGCGGTAGCCTTACGGATGAAGCACCTGTTTCAGGCCATGCGCGATGGCGGCATTTATGGCAATTACGATATCAAGCATTTTAATGGGGGCTTGTTTGATGGCGATGTGGTGCTAGAAATAGATGGCGCCAGCATGACCAAATTGCGCGATGTGAGCGATTTGGATTGGAGCGCGATTGAGCCGAGCATTTTTGGAACCCTGTTTGAACGTGGCTTAGACCCCGCCAAGCGCAGCCAATTGGGGGCGCATTACACCAGCCGCGACGATATTAATTTGATTGTTGAGCCGGTGCTGATGGCCTCCTTGCGCCGCGAATGGGACGACACCCAAGCCCGCGCCAACGCCATTTTAGCCAGCCAAGCGGTGACGCGGTTGGATGAATTTTTGGATAAAAAACGCAAACCGAGCAAAGCCCAACATCAAACCATTACGCAGGTGAATGACCTTTTGCTGGCTTTTCAAACCCGTTTGGCGGGGCTGCAAGTGCTTGACCCAGCGTGTGGCAGTGGCAATTTTTTATATGTGGCGTTACGCGCCATGCTCGACCTTGAAAAACAGGTGATTGGCTTTGCCAACACCATTGGCCTGCCGCCGATGAAGCCGCAGGTGTCGCCCGCCCAACTGTTTGGGCTAGAGCTAAACACCTATGCGCATGAATTGGCACAGGCTACCGTGTGGATTGGCTATATTCAATGGCTGCACGATAACGGCTTTGGGTTTCCGCCTGAGCCGATTTTGCGCCAACTCGACACCATTCGCAATATGGATGCGATTTTGGCCGCCGATGGCAGTGAGCCGACATGGCCGCAGGCCGAGGTTATTATTGGCAATCCGCCGTTTTTGGGGGGCAGCAAATTAAGGCGAGAATTGGGCAATGGCTATGCCGAAGCCGTTTTTAAATTGTATGGTGAGCGTATTCCGGCTTCCTCAGATTTGGTGTGTTATTGGTTTGAGAAGGCACGGGCGCAAATACAGACGGGTATAACAAAGCGAGCAGGGTTAATCTCAACCCAATCGATTCGTGCCCCAGCCAGCCGAGCGGTGCTTGAACGCATTAAAGAAACGGGCGGCATTTTTATGGCGTGGCAAGATAAGGCATGGGTTTTAGAGGGCGCTTCGGTGCGAGTATCGATTACAGGGTTTGATAATGGCACTGAGCCATCTCGATTTTTGGACGGGCAATCTGTCGCTCAAATTAATGCCGATCTTTCGACTTTAAGCGATTTGACAAAGGCACAAGAACTGGCTGAAAATAAAAATTTATGTTTTCAAGGTCCCTCACCCAAAGCCCCCTTTGATATTGATGATAAGACAGCGCAGCGCATGTTAAAAGCGGGTGAAAACATTAATGGTAGACCCAATAGCGACGTGGTGCGCCCCGTAGTTAATTCATCTGATTTGGTTCAAGAGAACAGAAAAATTTGGACGATTGATTTTGGATTAATGAGCCTTGAACAAGCTGTTGAGTATGAATTGCCGTTTGAATATGTTAAAGAGCATGTTTACCCAGTTAGAAAAGATAACCCAATCAAGTGGCGTGCTGAGAATTGGTGGTTATATGGATCACCATCAACTAATATGCGGATTGCGTTGAAGCAGTTAGAAAGATTTATTGCAACGCCCCGTGTTGGGAAATTTAGAGTGTTTGTATGGTTGCAAACCAAAATTCTTGCGAATGATCGCACCTTTGTTTTTGCCCGCGACGACGACTATTTTTTCGGCGTTCTTCATTCGCGTATTCACGAAGTGTGGTCGTTGGCAACATCGTCACGACACGGCGATGGTGATGAAGGTGGAAGACCCACCTATAACACCACTACCTGTTTCGAGACCTTCCCCTTCCCTTGGCCGCCCGGCACCGAGCCAAGCGAAGCGCAAGATGCCCGCGTCAAGGCCATTGCCGAGGCCGCCCGCGAACTGGTGCAAAAACGTGACCGTTGGTTAGCCAGCGAAACCCGCACCCTGCGTGACGATAGCCCCGAATATTATGCTGGCCTCAACGCTGCTCCCAAAAAGCCCAAGAAAACCGAGGCCCGCACCCTCACCAATCTTTACAATCAGCGCCCAACATGGCTTGATTTGGCCCACAAAAAGCTCGATGCCGCCGTATTTGCGGCCTACGGCTGGCCCATCAACCTGAGCGATGATGATATTTTGGCGCGATTATTGGCGCTCAATTTAGCGCGGGCTGGGCAAGCCTAAACACCCCCATGAAACACGTTTTACTGCTCGGCGATATCAATATTGATGTGCAAATGCGCGTGCCAGCGCTACCGACGCTGGGCGGCGAGGTGCTGACCAGTGGCATACAATTGTCGCTGGGCGGCTCGGCCAGCAATGCGGCGGTGGTGCTGGCAAAATTGGGCAAGCTGGGCGGCCCCCAACACCTGACCGCCCATATCATCGGGCGGGTTGGGCAAGACGAATGGGCCAGCATTGCCTTGCAAGCCTTGCAGCGCTGTGGGGTATCGACCAGCGCCGTGCAGCGTGACCCCATTGTTAGCACTTCGGTGTTGTTCAACGCTATTACCCCCGACGGCGAGCGCAGCATGTTTACCCATCGTGGGGCCAATATTCACACCGACTCCGCCCGAATCCCCCCCTCGCTGTTTGATCAGGCCGATTGGCTACACATTTCGGGTTATGCCTTGCTCAATTCGCCGCAGCGGGCGGCGGTGTGGCAGGCGGTTGAATGGGCGCGGCAGCGTCAAATACCAATCTCGCTTGACCCCGCGCTTTACCCGGCCCAAAATGCGCCCGAGCAAATACGGGCCTTGTTGCCGCATTTGGCGTTGTGTGTGATGGGGCGCGACGAGGCCGAGGCCATTTTGCCAGCCCCATTTGCCCAAGGTGTGCCGACTGTGCCTGAACTGCTTTCGCCTTTTTTTGACATGGGTGTTCATATGATTGCGCTCAAGCTCGGCGCGAAAGGTTGTGTCATCGCCACCCGCGACCAAGCGCATTCGCTGCCCGCCGTGCCCGCCAACGTTATCGACACCACTGGCGCGGGTGATGCCTTTAGCGCTGGTGCAATTTATGGCTGTTTGCACGGTTGGGCATTGCAGCAAATTGGGCAATTGGCAAACTGCTTGGGCAGCCTCGCCACCGAAGTGATGGGGTCGGGTGAGGCGCTGAGGGTGGAAAGTTGAGAGAATCTTAAATTGCTGCTGAGTGCGCGTCCCCAGACGCGCATTTCATACAAACCCACATGCGCGTCTGGGGACGCGCACTCAGCAGGCTGGCATTAAGCGGGATGGCACTAAGTCACTATCTCGTTGGGCAAAAAGTGACAGCGATTCATGTAAACCACCAAAATTTCTTTGGGGTTAAAGTCAACACGGGTGATGGCGACGTTGTTGAGCGTAAACCAAGATGGATGATCGTCGTAAGGCGGCATTTTTAGAATGTAACGCATGACCGAGCCATAAAACGCCCCATGACTGACCACGCCTACCCGATCATTGCTATTGCCATGCCGAGCTTGTAGCTCATTCACAAAACGCTCGGCGCGTTGGTTACATACATCCCAATCTTCAAATGGGCGGTTTTGCCACCAACCCTGTTCATCGAGGTCGTTGGGCAATTGCAAATGCGGGAAGTTTTGCCTGAAGTAGCTGCGTGGTTTGCCGGGCAAGCCCATCCGTTCACCGGCAGCATTGGCTAAATAGATGCCGCCATGTTCATGCACATCGGGCCATGCTACTGGGTGCAAATTGATGGCGTTGCCGATGGCGGTGGCAGTTTGTGCGGCGCGGGTCATTAGGCTGCAATATAAATGGGTTAGCTCAAGCCCATACACATTTTGTGGGTCATGTTTGTGTTTGTGGGTGTTGGTGACGGCTTTGGTTTGCTCAATTCGCATAAATTCGGCCACATATTGGGCTTGTTGTTGCCCAATCAGGGTGAGTTCGGGGTCTTCGAGGCGGGCGGCATCTGAGCCGGTCGCATCCCATAGCGCATTATTCTGCGATTGGGCGTGGCGTATAAAGTAGAACTGCATAGCAAAATTTTAAATTAAAAAGATAGCGCAGATTCACCGATTTCACTATCGATGTCCCACAGCGTAGCTGTGGGACATCGATAGTGAAATCGGCCCTTCGCCTTTTAGGAATTTGCTCTATTTATGTCAAAATCACAATTCCTCTATCTTCGTAGAGGAGAGAGGAGTTGTGGTTTTGACGAAAATTTTATATCGATATTAACCCAACGGCTGCCAAACAAATAAAAAGCCCAAGCACTTGGGTTTTGCTTAAGCGCTCTTTGAGAATAAGCCATGATAATAAGACGGTGCTGGCTGGGTAAAGCGACGCCAAGACCGATGCGACATCGAAACGAGCGTATTGTTTGGCGAACAAAAATAACACATTGCCGCCCACATCAAACAAGCCGGCCACCACACCGGCCGGGTTGCGGAGGGGGTTGGGGATAGGTTGACGCTGAATGATTAGCAAGCCGATGGCCACCACAATGATGGCTAAACGGGAGACCACCAGCGGCGCAAACACGGCTGGTGATTCGACTTGGGCGATAAAGACAAAAAACAGGCCAAAGCCCAAACCTGCCAACAGCGCAAAAATTAAAGGCGAGGTGCTCGGTTTTTTTGAGGGCGCTTGACCCTCGCCGATATTTTGGCTGTTGCTATTGCTTGATTGCGCCACAAACCAAATACCCAATAAACCCAAGAGAAAACCGATTAACTTGCTTGAGTTGGGTAAGCCATCGCGCAGGCTGCCATAAATAACGCTGACGGCGGCGCTGGTGACAGCCGAAGTGGGCGCGACAATGGCCGAATTGCCCAGCGACAACCCGTGATAAAGCGATAGAAGCCCCAATGAACCGCCTAGGCCTGCCACAAGCGCCCAAATCACATTTTGCCCGGCTGGCAATGATTCGCCGAATACCAACATTAACCCCAACAAGGCCAGCCAGCCCGCCACGCCGGTCAGCAATAGCGCTTGATATTGGCTGGCTTTGAGCGCCGCCCGCCCGCCGAAAAAATCACCGCTGCCCCATACAATGGCAGAGGCCAAACCGAGGAAAACGCCGAGCAGACTAGACATGGGCGGCGATTATAGAACGAGATATAAATCGCGCGACGTAGCAAAATTTGCAACTTTTGTTCCATGACCAATCTAGGAAAATCTCTTATAGACTAAAGTGTTATCCCAAAGAAAGGGTAAAAAGAAGGGTAAAAATTGAGGAATCGGAGAAACCTTTGATCAACTTGGCATTTGTTCTATTTATCTTACATTATTGAGAAGACCCCTTCCTAATATTTCACAGGGATTTGCGTTTAATTATAAAAATGTATTTATACTCTGAACCTTTCTTCGCCCTGCTGATGGCGACTCTGATCGTCATCAGCCTGATCATATGTTCGCTGCAAAGCGCTGCCCCCGAAAGCAGCCAAAAACAAGGTAGCGCCACTATCCAAAAATCATATTGGTTGTCAATTGCAGCCCTAGCCACCCAAGAAAAGATCAAGAAAATGAAGTCAACAAAATTAAAAACTATCTTTATTACATAAGCGCAATATCTTACGATTTTTATGGCAAATGAGATAAATATACTAATTTTTATTTTTTAACTTATAGTTTATCCGCCAACCTAGTTTATTTTTACCAAACTTGGACCGATTCTGCCATTCAAGCTTATTGAACTTATTGAAATGGCGGGGTTTCTGTTAAAAAAATAGTGATGGGCGTGGCGTTTTTGGGGCGCGGTTGGCAGGGGGCTGGGCTGCGTTAACTGTAGCTTTCAAAAACGGGGTAAGTAAAACAAATTTTCGTCAAAATTACTAGATGGCCTTCAGGTGTGTGAGCTTTGCCCACATGCATAAAGGCCATCTAGTGATTTTGACCTTATCACTTTGGTTTCTGTCAATAATTGAGATAGAGTAGAAAAAGTTTTGTTGATTTCACTGTCTACCCTTCATTTTTTTGTTATATCACGGTAAAAATTTAGGGTGATAATTCAGACCGTGAATTGGCCCCTAATCGTGCTTGTTATTATTGTTTTGGTTGTGCTTGGCATCGTCGTTTATTGGCAATTGGTGGTGGCCGAAGGGGCATATCTTGGCCCGCGTGTGGTGGCTTTGCTTTATGATAGTTTTGCCCCACGTTATGACAAGGTTAAAGAATTTGACCCTAAATATGATGCGCTAACTTTGGCCGAGCCAGTTATATTGCACTTGCAGCATCGGCCTAAACCGACAACCCCCGTGCAGATTTTAGATGTGGGAACCGGCACTGGGCGCTTACCTGCCGCCTTATTTGCCCAACCTGAATTTGATGGGCATGTGGTTGCCATCGACTTATCACCCAAAATGTTGGCTTTGGCGCAAGCGAACCTTGTGCCTTTTGCAGCGCGGTTAACGTTTAAGTTACACGATGCGCAAAGACTCCCATTTGATGATCATTATTTTGAGGTGGTGACTTGCCTCGAAGCGCTTGAATTTTTTGCCGACCCACCAATAGCAGTACGTGAAATGTTGCGGGTGCTTAAGCCGGGTGGGTTGTTGATGTTGAGCAATCGCATTGGCCCCGATTTGTGGAAACTGCCGGGGCGTGCTATGCCAACGCCACAATTTGTGGCCCGTTTAGCCGCACTGGGTGTGCAACAAATCGAAACCGAAACTTGGATGGTTGATTATGATTTGGTGAGAGCGATAAAAAAAGAGCACCAGCACTAGCTGGCGCTCTTTAATTTTTCACCATGAAGCACATAAAGATTAAGCCAATTTCATATTTTTTCTGGCTCAACTGGAATTCATGGGGGTGAAGAATCGGTTTGATGCGTCATTCCGACGCGCAGTTAGGAATTTTTGCGTAAACTTAATTACCATGCTGATTTTCCGCAAAGACCCCTCGCAGTCTACCCTGAGCTTGTCGAAGGGTCTTGGGATGACTCATTGGATTTTATTGCCTGTGACCTCAATCACGTCGCTATATTGTAATGATTGCTTAATATTGGCCGATGTATTGGGTTGTGAGCAAATATTGGCCCCTTGTGGGATACGTCCAGCCGTTGCTGCGCCAGCACTCCTTAGTAATAATACCGAATCATGGGCGACTTCGGCCACCGTTTTGCTGCTTTCGTGGCTTAAAACTTGTAACCTTGTTTAATAACCGTGTTAAAATTAGAAGTTACGTTAAATAACCGCCTTCCCACCCGGCGGTTTTTTCGCAAGGGGCGTCGCGCCCTTTGTTTCGTTGTTAAGTTGAGTGGTGTTACTAGGTCTCTTTATTTTATATGATGATGAACAATCGCGCAATCAAGTCGTATAACCGCGCCCCGGAAATCCAGTTGTTGCCCCGTTTGATCGAAGTGCAGTTAGAGTCATTCAAGCTGTTTCAGAATGAACTGCTGCGTGAACTCTTTGAGGAAATCTCGCCAATCGAAAGTTTTAACGGCGAAATGGCTTTATATTTCCCGGGCAATTACAAGCAAGCCCGCGAATATGGGTTGACTTATTGGTTTGAAGAACCCAAGGTAACCATAGAACAGTGTGTTGACCGCGACCTGACTTATGGCGCGCCACTCTATGCCAAAGTGGCATTACATAACCGTAAGACTGATGAACACAAGGTTGATACGATTTATTTTGGCGAGTTTCCGGTCATGACCGAAAACGGTACTTTTATCATCAATGGCACTGAACGTGTAGTCGTGTCACAGCTTATTCGTTCACCCGGCGTTTACTTTAGCTCCGAAGAAGATCCGGCTTCAGGCCGCCCCTTGGGGCAAGCGAAACTCATTCCAGATCGCGGCGCATGGATGGAATTTGAAACCCGCAAGAGTGACTATATTGTGCTCAAATTCAACCGCAAGCGTACAATTCCAGTTACCATTTTATTGCGGGCCTTGGCTGCGGTTGATGATGGCATTACCAAAGATATTCTCAAGACCGGTGACGATGAAGAAATTCGCGCATTATTTGCCGATATCGACAATAACCCAGATCATCACTTTATTGAGGCGACCTTGCGCCAAGAGCCAGAATGGGCACGCAAACCCAGCCGCACCATCGCGCAAGAAGCCCTGATCGAATTCTTTAAGCGTGTGCGCCCGGGCGATCCGCCTACTCTCGATAATGCCAAAGAATTTATGCAGCAGCAGTTGTTTGATCAACGCCGCTACGATTTGGAGCGTGTCGGACGTTATAAGCTCAATCAACGATTGAGTTTGGATGAGATCATTCCACGCACCAACCGCACCATCACCAAGCTCGATATTGTGCGATTGTTGCGCCATTTAATTACCTTGAATAATGGCGTGGTCGGCCCTGATGATATTGACCATTTGGGCAACCGCCGTGTTAAAACCAACGGTGAATTGATTCAAAATAAATTGCGGATTGGCCTGCGTCGTATGGAACGCATGGTCAAGGAGCGCATGTCGATGCCTGATAATGAATCGCCATCGCCAGTAAACTTGATCAACATTCGCCCGGTTGTGGCGGCTGTGCGCGAATTCTTTGGTTCGTCACAGTTGTCACAATTTATGGATCAAACCAACCCCTTGGCCGAATTGACCAGCAAGCGTACCTTGTCGGCACTTGGCCCAGGTGGTTTGCGCCGTGAACGTGCTGGCTTCGATGTGCGCGACGTGCATCACAGCCATTATGGTCGTATCTGCCCAATTGAAACGCCTGAAGGCCCGAACATCGGTTTGATTGGTCGTTTGGCAACTTATGCACGTGTCAATAATTACGGTTTCCTTGAAACTCCGTACCGTCGTGTGGTGAAGCAAGTTGAGAATAAGCCAGAGAAATGTCTGGGCCGTACCTTGCGTGAAGATGTGAACGATGCAAAGGGTGATGTTTTGGCCGAGGCCGGCACTGTCATCGATGCTGAATTGGCCGCCAAGCTCACGCGATTCCGCAGCATCGAATGGTTGCCTGTGCGCTCCTTCATTAGCGACGAGACCATTTACATGTCTGCCGACACCGAAGACAAATTTATTGTGGCGCAGGCCAGTACCTCATTTAATGAGGTGGGTGAATTGCTTGAGCCGCGTATGTCGGTGCGTCGCCGTCAGAAGTTTGAATTTGCCTCGCCTGAACAAGTCGACTACATCGATATTGCGCCGCGCCAAGTAGTTGGTATCAGCGCTGCTTTGATTCCATTTGTAGAACATGATGAAGCTTCACGCGCCTTGATGGGTTCGAACATGCAACGCCAAGCCGTGCCGTTGTTACAGCCCCATATCCCAATCGTTGGCACAGGGGTTGAACGCCAAGCTGCTATGGATAGCGGTCAGGTTGTGATTGGGTCTGAAGATGGCGAAGTGATCAGCGTGACCGGCAAGCAAATTGTGGTGCAAGGGGCACGCGGCAAGAAGTCATACATTTTGCGCAAATACAACCGCAGCAACCAAAGTACCTGTATTGACCAACGCCCTATTGTGGTGAAAGGCCAGAAAGTGAAGAAAGGCGAGGTTATTGCCGACTCATCATCGACCAACAATGGCGAATTGGCCTTGGGCCAAAATGTGTTGGTGGCTTTCTTGTCATGGGAAGGCGGCAATTATGAAGACGCCATTTTGGTGAGCGAAAATATGATGCGTGAAGATATCTTCACCAGCGTTCATATTGAAAAGCACGAGTTAGAGGCCCGCGAAGGTAAACTTGGGCCAGAAGAAATCACCCGTGATATTCCAAACGTGGGTGAAGAGGCGTTGAAAGACCTTGACGAGAATGGGATTGTGCGCATCGGCGCAGAGGTCAATCAAAATGATATTTTGGTCGGCAAGATTACGCCAAAAGGCGAGAAAGAGTTGTCGCCCGAAGAGAAATTGTTGCGTGCGATTTTTGGTGAAAAGAGTCGCGAAGTGAAAGATACCTCGTTACGCTTGCCCAATGGCGAGCATGGCAAAGTGGTTGATGTCAAGGTGTTTGATCGTGACGAGCATCGTGATTTGCCGGCTGGCGTTAATCGTCAGGTGCGTGTCACCATTGCCCAGCGCCGCAAACTAACGGCTGGCGACAAGATGGCTGGTCGTCACGGCAACAAAGGTGTGGTGAGCAAAGTCGTTAAGATTGAGGACATGCCCTTCCTTGAAGATGGCACCCCGATCGACATCATTCTCAACCCGCTCGGTGTGCCGGGTCGTATGAATATTGGTCAGTTGCTCGAAACCCATTTGGGTTGGGCGGCTGATCGTCTAGGGTTCCGTGCGGTTACGCCCGTGTTTGATGGGGCCAGCGAAAGCGAAATTGAAGCCGAATTGTGCCGTGCTTGGATGATTGACTATGCTTATCGCCAAGTGACCAAACGTGCATGGGTGGCGATTGAAGCAAACGATATTGACACTGAGGAAATGCGGGATGATCATGATGCCCGTATGGCGTTTATGTCTGAATGGCTGCAAGGCAAGGACTATGACCTAAGCCGAGCTTATATCGATGAAACGTATGCCCGCCGTATTGTGTTGAGCGAATGGCTGCGTGAGAAAGGCTATGATTCATCACAGATCATGGTGTATGAAAATGAAAATCGTGCCCCAAGCGAGCGCAATGGCATTGACCATCGCACTGTCATGGCTTGTTTGTATTTGTGGCTCGAGGCGCATGGCACAGTGGCTGATCACAACTTGAGTGAGGCTGAATTGCGCAAGTTAGCAGCCAAGGTTAGCTTAGAATGTGGTGACCCCTTGCCCACTTTGGGCAAGATGAAGTTGTATGATGGCAAGACGGGTGAGTTGTTTGACAAGCCGGTCACTATTGGGTATCTACACGTGCTCAAACTGGCTCACTTGGTTGAAGACAAGGCACATGCCCGTTCAACCGGCCCATACAGCTTGGTAACGCAACAACCTTTGGGTGGTAAGGCGCAATTCGGTGGCCAACGCTTCGGTGAAATGGAAGTGTGGGCGCTTGAAGCCTATGGCGCGGCGCATATGTTACAAGAGATGTTGACGGTTAAGTCGGACGATACTCAGGGCCGCGTTAAGATGTATGAATCGATTGTGAAGGGTGAAATGATTGATGAACCCGGAATTCCGGCTTCATTCAAAGTGTTGGTCAAAGAATTGCAATCGCTCGGTTTGTCGATTGAAGCCATTAGCGCCAACGGCGAAGTAAGCAACTTTGGCAAAGAAGACGATCGTCGCCGTGAGCCACGCATTGGTATGGGCTTGGCTGGTTTGGATGATGCGATGGAAAGATAAGCACTAAGAATCAAGAACTAAGCGCCCAGAATCAATAATTAAGAATCAAGATTAAATATCTTGATTCTTAATTATTGATTCTGGGCGCTTTTTACTTATTCTTCATCATGCTGCACTTTGGCTTTGTGTTTGGCAATAATGCTAGCGGCGATTTGGGTGGGCATGGGCGTGTAAGCTTGAAATTGCATTTCATTGCATCCGCAACCTTAGGTTAGGCTGCGTAAATCGGTGCCATAGCGTTGCATTTCGGACAGCGGTGCATCGGCAATCATGACGGCTTTATTCCTTTCTTGGTTTATGGCAATTACTTGGGCACGTTTGGTTTTAAATAAATGGGGTATCCGACAATCCCTCCTTTTTTCATCACTTGTTTAATGCTCTTTGCAATGCTGGCCTGATACGAACTGCTGACTGTCCTGCCCAACACCTTCCAGCCAAATTGCCTAGCCCCACCACTTTATTTTTTGTGGCGATAGCGTGCTTGCTCGATTGTCATGATGGTTTCGCGATAGGGCACTTTGGGCAGCGATGTTTCGACATCGCCCCCAAATTTGTTTTGCAAATGATACACTGCCATCTTGACATGGCTTTGGCTTATGCCAAACAACACCGTTTTATGGGTAATGGGATCATTGTGCCATTGCAAACTGGGGTCTTCTTCGCATAATCGCGTCAGCGATGGGCTGAGCTTGGTGGTATCATTTTTGCTCTTGGGGCGTACCGCCATTGCCAATCAAGGGCATAACACAATACTGGCACAAATGATTTTTTACGAATGGCACACTGCAATCTGCGAATGAGTTCTTACTAGGATACGTATGATGGGTTTATAACCTAAACAATGGGTTTGTCAACCTGCCAAGCAATCAGTTAAAGATTAATCAACTGGGTAATTGGGGCGTAACTGCGGCGGTGTTCAGGGGTAACCCCTAGTTTTTGTAATGCATCTCGGTGTATTTGCGTTCCATAGCCTTTGTGTTTTGCAAAGCCATAGCCATGATAATACGAATCCAATTGCATGAGCATTGCATCGCGGCTGGTTTTTGCCAAGATCGACGCAGCGGCAACCGATAAGCTGATGGCATCGGCGAAGTGAAAGGCCTGTTGTGGCAGTGGGATGTCTGGCAGTTGCACGGCATCAATAAGCAAGGCCTGCGCTTGAATATGTAAGCCTTCAATGGCCCGTTGCATGGCGAAACGGGTGGCAGGCACAATGCCAAGGGCATCAATTTCTTGGGCGCTGGCGCTGCCAACCGACCAACTCAGGGCATGGTGTTGAATGCGCTCACGTAGTAATTCGCGTTGTTTGGCCGAGCGTTTTTTTGAGTCGTCGACACCAGCCAACATTTCTGGCAAATTGGGCTGATCGATTGGCAAGATGACGGCTGCGGCGACGACTGGCCCGGCCCATGCCCCGCGTCCGGCTTCGTCAATTCCTGCAATCAAGCCAAAACCTTGGTGTTTTAAAACAAATTCGTGGGTTAAGGTTGGCGGCATAAGCTAGTCATATGCGCCTTTGAGGGCGTTACGGCGAACAACGAGTAGCTCACGCAGGGTTTTGAGTGCATCTACCCCAAATTTGACACGGCTGTTATCACGATAATACCAATGGATTGGCACATCAACAACTTGGTAGCCACGACGTTTGGCAATAAACAGAATCTCAAAATCAAAGCCCCATTTATCAATCGTTTGTGAGCGAAAAATATCACGGGCAACCTCACGCTGAAAACATTTATAGCCACATTGCGTGTCTTCGTGGGGCAAGCCCAATACTAATTTTGTGAGCAAAGTGGCGATGCGCCCTTGTAAGTGACGCGCAGCTGGCTCATTGTAACGCTTTGCGCCTTCGCCTTCACGTGAGCCAATGGCGATATCGTACCCATCAAGTTTGGGCGGCAAGAATTTGGGCAATTCGCTAAACGGCATCGCTAGATCGGCATCACAAATGAACAATAGTTTGCCGCTGCCAGCAAACATGCCTGCCTGCACAGCGGCACCTTTGCCGCGACGGGTCTGGGTGACCACTTTTGCCCAGGGGCGCGTACTGCAATACGCCTTAGCAATTTGTGCGGTGCGATCGGTGCTGTCATTATCAACAATAATCAGCTCTAAACCATTGGCGGGAATAACGTGATTGGGGTTTGCATCAATAAATGCATCAAGGGCAGCCAGCGTGTTTGGCAACCGCTGTTCTTCGTTGTAAGCAGGGATGATAATGCTGATGAGTGCAGACTCAGCGGTCTCGGTCAAACTCATGTTAGCTTACAATTATACCTATATACCTACGAACAAATTCTGAGATTGTTTTTTATGCCTGAATAGCTTCCTCATAATTAGAGTTCCCCGAGAAGACACCTGATCGAGATAAAAAAAACATTGCAAGTGGGCTATACTCGCCTCATAATGTTGCAAACCGAACACTTTATTCAATTGCCGACTGTGACTTTGCGTTATTTACAAATGGGCGATGTGACAAACCCGCTCTTATTTTTGTTGCACGGGGTTACCGATAACGCCGATTATTGGGGCTGGTTGGGGCGTGAATTAGCTCAACGTTATCATATTGTGGCGTTAGATCAGCGGGGGCATGGTAAATCGGGTGCGCCAGAGAATGGCTATCGGATGAGTGATTATGTGGCAGATGCGGCCCAAGTTTTGCGTTCGGTGACCACGATGCCAGCGATTGTGATGGGGCATTCATTTGGTGGATGGGTTGCCAATCGGCTCGCAGCCGAGCATCCTGAGCTTGTATCTAAGTTGATTTTAGAAGACCCACCTTTTCGCGCCGACGCGCCCCAAAATCAGACTGTCAGCGAACAAGACCAACAGCGTTGGGATTGGTTTCAGTGGCAGCGGGATTGTGAACCGATGAGCCATCGCGAAAAAATAGCGCATTGTCACCAAATTCACCCAACTTGGAGCGATGAAGATTGCGAATTATGGGCGACAAGCAAGGCGCAGGTGCGCCCGAGAATTTATCAGGCCAACGGGATTGAGTGGGATGTGAAATGGGCCGAGGCGGCAGCGCGGGTCAGTTGCCCGACTTTGCTCATTTATGGCGAAGGAGTGCTGGGTTCGATTGTCGATGATGCGCAAGCGGGTGCGGTTGAACGCCTGATGTCAAATTGTCGTGCTGTCAAAATTGTCAATACTGGGCATGGTATTCATCGCGAAAACCGTGAGGCGATGTTGCAGGCTGTGTTGGTGTTTTTATCTTAAGATACCTACTTGCTCAATATTAAGTTAAAGCTGGTTTTCGCCGAAATCACTATCCCTCTATCTCCATAGGAGATAGAGGGATAGTGATTTCGGCATTATGTCTTTTAAGAATGGCCAAATTGAATCTTATTAATGTCCCGCCATCGCAACCTCGGCGGGCGTAGACATATTTTTGGCAGCAGCGGTCGTGCTGCGTAATACCCCGCGATTGAGCGCAAAATAGACTAATGCGCCAACACACACCAATGCCGAGATAATGCTGGGGGTGCCGGGGTTAAAGTGCTCGATGAGGATGCCGCCGATTAATGGCGCAATAAATTGCCCGATGCTGTCGAGGGATTGGGTTGACCCCATTGCCACGCCTTGTTTAAGCGCCCCCGCGGCTTGTGAAATAAGACTGGTGAGGGGTGAGCGCAGGGTTGCCATGCCATAAACGATGAAGGTGACAGCTAGCAACAAGGTGGGCCAATTGTAGGCAAACACCATGATGATTGACCCGATCAGAAAACTGATAAAGCCAATACCGACCATGCGTAATTCACCCAAATGCTTGATGATGCGTGGCACAACCAGTAGTTGCAACAAAATAATCATCAAGCCAAAATAGGCCATGCCAAACCCAGCTTCGGTTTCGGGCGCCTTGAGCTGCAATTTAGTAAACAGCGAAATGCTCGATATAAACAAATTCATGGCCAAGGTCATGCCAGCAAATAAAACATAAAAATTACGAACGGCAGGCAGGGTGAGCATATCACCGATCGCGCGAAATTGCCCTGTGATGCCACCGATCATAGGCTTGACATTGGCTTTGTTGAGTGACTCTGGTAACAAGAAAAAAGTAAGCACCAGCGACAAAGCGGATATCGCAACCGATGCCCAAACTGGCACAAACAAGCCAAAATTGGCAAGTAATGAGCCAGCTACTGGCCCGATGATGGCTCCAAACCCAAACGAAGCGCCCATCATGGCAAAGGTTTTGGTGCGCTCTTGGGGTTTGGTTACATCGCCAATATAGGCTTGAGCCACCACTTGGTTGCCTGCCGTAATGCCATCAATAATGCGCCCTAAAAATAACATCCATAGTGCGCCGCTGAGTGCAAAAATAATAAAACCGATAATAGTGCCGAGTTGGCTAATGAGCAATACTGGGCGGCGACCATAACGGTCGCTAATTTGCCCCAAAATTGGCCCTGCAATAAATGAACACAAGGCATAAGAGGCCGTCAACATGCCGGTTTCGAGTGCGCCGCCGCCATAGCGCCCCACAAAATAGGGCATGAGCGGCATCACAATGGTGTAGCCTAAAATGCCGACGAAGTTGACAAGAATGAGTGGTATAAGTGCGCGGTTAAAGTTAGTTTTCATTTGTTTTTAAGTGTGCAATAGTTTAATGAAGTAAACTATATCGTGATTAGCTGTGATCAAGCTGAGAGAAGCCGATATGCTACGTTAGTACCTGATAGCAGTTAAAATAAATTTTTGCCAAAATTGCCTTATTTAGGGTTTACAAAATCGCCGTATGTTTGAGGATTACTCAAACATACGGCGATTTTGTGGGGGGGGGGGAAGATGCACGCAACTGCAATTTACATATCGTAAATTGGTTGCAACTCATCTTGTGATGGCATGATTTCTTCGGCTTGCCCACTTGCGCCAATCATGGTGAAGCGGCGCGGGGTTTGTGTGGGCATTGGTTGCATATATTGTGTGGGTTGCGGGTAAGGGATTTGCCCCATATACGCTGGTTGTTGGGCAAATTGAGCCATACGCGGGTCAACATAACCATAAACAACGGGTTGATATGGCAAACTCGGCCCCATTGGCCCACGCACGCGGGTTTGATACTCTAGTGTTGGTTGTGGCGCATAATTTGGGGTGCATTGCATCGTTGGGTGTGCATATTGCTGAGGGCGTAATTCGGTTTGTGTTGCAGGTTCGTGCTCGGTTTTGGGCATGGGTTTGCGGTTAAGCACAATATAAGCCACGATTCCTATACAAACGGCTGCTACCACAAACCCAATAGCAGTTCCAGTCAAAATCGCCATCGTTTGTTGATCAAGGCGCAACCCGACCATGACGGCAAGGATACCCGAAAAAATGAGAATCGTTGTTGTTAATAATTTCATAATTTATCCTAAATAAAGTCAGGCACAGCCGCCTGAAATCGAATGACTTTATCGGCGGTGACAGCCACAAAATCGCCACAGCCACTTAGTTTTTCGGCCCCGCTGCCCGCGCGTCCCGCTGCATTGCGGGCATCTTCAACGCTGGTCATGCGGCCCACCAAGCGTAGCGGCAAATTGGTTTTGAGCAAAGGGCCAATGCTCTTGCTCGATGGCTTTTGTGTGCAGCATAACAAGTGTAGCCCAGCTTCACGCCCGCGCATGGCGATGCGGGCAAATAGCTCAGTGACAACAGCCCCGCCCGTTTGACATAGGTCGCCTAATTCATCGGCATAAATGATGATACGCGGGTCTGGCTCGCCACTGCCAACCACCCGGCTATCCATCAGGGTGCAAGCTTGTTGCAAGGCTTCGGTCACATCTTCGATGCTGCGGGCGATTGGCATGATTAAATGTCCCGCAATAGTGGCCTCAAAGGCGCTGCCCTCGCGCTTTTTGGGGTCGAGCATAATCATGCCAAAACGGTGGGGGCGATATCGTTGACATAACGATAAGATCATGCTTTGGGCTAATGAGGTTTTGCCTGAACCAGTGGCCCCTGCTACCAACACATGGCTCACTTCGGGGGCGGTAAATTTGGCCATGAGCGGTACGCCATCTTCGGCCAATCCCAACATGGCTGCAAACCCACATTCATGCGTCACCGCTGGCATCAGTTTGCTCAAATACACCGTTTCGCGGTTGGTGCGTGAAATTTGCACGGCTAAGCGTTCGCCGATTTGGGTAAGCCGCACATTGGGGTTGCCGACGGCCAAAGCAATATCTGGTACGCGCGATTTGATTTGGCTAACCTTGGTGCCCGGCTCAAGCTCGAGCAACATCTCGATAAAATTAGGTAATACCTTGCCACTAATGACCCGCGCTGGCGCCCGCCCATCGCGTAGCACCATCTCGATCCGATCCGCTGTCGCATTCAACTTTACATATTTTGATCCCATTGGGGCTATCCTCCATATTGACTGTCCTGAAACTAATGAACAGATGTTCTTGATGATAGAACATCTGTTCAAAATAGTCAATCGCAAGATTTCCCCAGATTTCCCAGATTTACCTTAAAGTTAATCACAAGTTTTCGCAGGTGTTATCGCAATTCCCGATGCATATGCAAATTGGCAACACTTTTAATTTCGGCATAGTTAATCTGAAGATCGTGCCAGCCTTGGTGTATGTTGATGCTTGTGGTTTGCGCGATACGATTGCGTTGCGTCGGCCATTCATTCACAATGAGTTTATTATCGATAAAGATGCGAATATTTTCATCTGTTCGCACCACAAAATGATACTTGCCGCTATTAAAATATGCACGTTTGCTAAAACGGGCCGAAACCCCATTGTGTTTAATGGCCAAGGCGGGTGACTTTTCGTAAAGTTAATATTGGTGTATTTTTTGCTATAGGCCGGCACGCCAATCAGGGTAATATTATTAAAATAATCGTCTTGACAAAAACGCGCTTGACCCATGTTGGGTTTAACCATGTGGTTGGGGAGCGTCTCGAGGCGAGCAATGCTCTATTGGGTGAGATTACCCCAATATTGGGCTTTCCAGCCTGATCAGGTGCTCAGTGGTGCCATGCTAGGTTGTGCGATGACGGGTTATCATTGGCATGGACCAATTGAGTCAGAGAGATCGAAGTGAGCAGAGGCAGAGGTTGTTGTAAGAATAAAACCCATGCTTAAGGCGAGCGGTAAAAATAGCGCAGTGACGGACCTCGATAATTTCATAGTGAGCACGATGTTGTGTGCCAATCATAGTGAAAGAAGCTCGTGGCTGTTTGAGGCGATCTTTGGATTTAAATGTATGGCTTTGGGAGGGTGTAAGATTAACGTCTGACCCAAGAAAATTGCAGTGCGGCAGCGCCGCCTTGGTCAAAATATTCAATTTTTAATTGATGCACCCCTTTCGTCATAGGCACATCAGCCGAATAATTTTTGCCGAAAGGTTGGGCACGCCATTCGTTGATCACTAAATCATCATCAATGTAGACCCTCACACCATCATCTGAGCGGGCTGTAAAACGATAGGTTCCTTGGGCAAATGTTTCATTTTTAGTCATCCGCGCCGAAAATTGGTCGCGGTTGACCCCACGCGCAGCGGCAGCTTGCCCCCACATAAAATAAACACGTGTGGCTTGGGTGACAAACACTGGTGTGCCGTCTACGTTGGGGTTGTTAAAATATTCAACCTTCCATAATTTACTAGGCGATAAAGGGTCAGGGGCTTGATTTGTTGGCAAAGGCCTGACAATAATTTTTGTGGCTGTGGCGGCTGGGGTTGGTTTTTCATCGATTTTTGTGGCCACTTGACGGTAATTGAGCTGTACTTGTGCCGCGCCCCCGCGATGAATATAGTCGACGCGCACGGCGTTGATGCCACGAATGACATCGGCCTGACCACGATAACTGTCATTTTTGTTGCTATATTCATTGATGATTAATGCCCCATTGATATAAACATGCACTTCGCCTTGCACGGTCACTTCAAATTCATAACGCCCACCATCCATATAAGCATTGCCTGTGTAACGCGCCGAAAAGACGCTGGTTGAGACACCGGCTGGGCGTTGATCCCCCCAATCAAAGCTTACGGTGTCAACTTGGGTGTTGTAGATGGGGTTGCCGGCCTGTGATGTGTTATTCCAATACTCAGCATTCCAAGCTGCTTGGGCAACATTGCTGGTTGGTTGGTTAATAAAACTAATTAATTGCCATGCCCCAGCTAAGATAGGTAACATGACTGTTAATACGATTACGAGACGTCTCATATAGGGTAATTCTTATTGTTTTTCGTGGTAAAAGCGAATTAAATTTTACACAAATATTTAGTGAATTCTTTAATATTAGATATGCCATTGGTAACTATCTACGCGAATCCTAAGATTTTATGTCTGAGGTGACATTACCTTTCAAAGCACTTTTAGTGCTTTGGCGGGTTTTTAACATGTTGGCTTACAACACATCAAGACGAGTTATTTGCTAATTCTACAAACCTTAAAACTTAAATTCTAAGCATTTTTGATCATATTTGATCAATTCTCTTTTGATTTGTAATGAATTTGCTATAGATATTGAAGGTTTAGGGCGTTGTTGATACAGAAACTTAGTTTCAAGTTAATTGTAAAATTGACATTTATTTGGTGCGTCGTCGTTTATCCCTTCTTGTAAGCTTGGTAGCATTTGTTGGATTTGTAACGCTATGTGGTTTTACAATTGTGTATGGGGGGGCATAGGCCATGTATTGGTTGAACAGCAAACAAAAGACATTTCTTTTAACTTTGTTGGTAATGGTAATGCCATTGCTTGTCGCTGGGTTATGTATGGGATTGGGTGCGGGCGCGGTTAGGCCGATAGTGGGAGGTGCGAAAACAAAAACATTATGATGCTAAATTTACATTTGCTGATGTTTGCAGAAAAATAAAAACACCGCCTTTGTAGGCGGTGTTTTTAAGCGGAAATGACGGGATTCGAACCCGCGGTCTTCGCCGTGACAGGGCGACATGTTAGACCACTACACCACATCTCCAGTCGTTCAACAGTGCTGATTATAGCATAAACCTTATCAAGACAAGACCCGCTGCATCATTAAATAGCGACGAAATAGCTTAAAATTAAATTTGGCATAAAAGTCAGTTAAGTCTGTCCAATCGATAACGCAGCCACGCACACCGGTCTCGCGCAGCCGTGTGAGGCCACCCGCCAACATGGCACGCCCAAGCTGTTGCCCACGCACCCCCGCGCTCACGCCGATAGCGCCCAATTGACCCCATGGGCGTGGCAGTGATTGCATATGATAGCGTTCGAGGGGCCGCGTTGAATCTTCAAAGGTCAGTTGGCAAAAGC